>DATCJW010000080.1:0-6223 GCA_036562595.1 Haloplasmataceae bacterium
GAGTTAGCTGAAGGATTGCTCCATATTCATGCTCATGCGCTTTCTACAAATGATGCCGCCTCACAACAAAAACAAAACGTGAACGTGCTGATTAAAGACGTGGAGGCGAGAAATATTCAGGTGGTGTCCTGGGCAAAGTTCGTCAATGGAAAATGGCAGCTCGCCCCACTCCATGAAATCGCAAAGGACTTTGAGGAAAAAAACCCAGGATGGTCAGTCATCGCAGGAGTAAATGGCGACTTTTTTACCACGGAAGGATCCATCAACATGCACATGTCGCTCTATGGCGATATATTGAAAACACAAAATAGCTTTATAACGGTTGGTTTATCTCACGACGGTTCTCGGATGCAAGCCTTTCGCCATTTAGACTATAGCTACTATTACCTGACGATCTATGACCCGGAAACTTATGAAATCCTCTATGCCAAACCTATTGATGGCGTCAACAGATCTTCTTTTGGCGAATACGAGACAATCGCATTTCATCATACTGATGCCGTTAGTCTTTCTGGCGCAACCTATTTTATCATCGACCAACCCGAGGCCATCACCACATTCCATAATGATTATTTCCTTAAAGGAAGGGTCGGCTCATCGTCACAAACGCCTATTGAAAGTTCCGCCTCAACCTTCGTTATTGCCACTTTGGATGAGCACATTATCGATTTATTAAACACCAAACCGATGGTCCGTATTCAGAGGATGTTAAATAGCCGTTTTTACCCCTTTGATACTGCGATTGGAGCAGATGTGATCATCCTCCAAGATGGGCGCATTTTATCCTTACAAGAAATGATTGATCGGGGACGAAGTCAAAGCCATTCGAATAACCGTCATCCCCGGACGGCGATAGGGATCACCGAAAAAGGCGATCTGATGCTCGGCATTATCGATGGGCGTCAGAGTGCCCCGCCGCCTGGTGGGTATCCTTCGCTTGGCGTTTCCCTGCGCGAGATGGCCCTCATGATGAAACATTACGGTGCCCAATATGTTTATAACCTGGATGGGGGCGGTTCAAGCCAAATGATCTATAAAAACGAAGCGGGCGAGTTCGTCTATCTCAATAGCCCATCGGAAGGTCCCCATATATTGCCAGGCACATCTTATCGTAGCGATGCAAATGGTCTGTTGCTGGTGATACCTGATGTGAGCGTCAATACCACTTATGACCATTTGACCTCGAACAGCCTCGATCTCACCTACACCATTGAGCCTGCCGAAGGAGTGACTATACGGTCGGTTGAAGCCAGCGTCAATGAGAAACGAATGGTTCTCACCGAAAACCAGGGGACTCTTCACCTCGACCATTTATACGAAACTTTAAACTATATTCAATTTATTGTCACTTATGAGAAAGACGGCAATCAGTTCACGAGAAGCTTTGCCCATAAAGTATTTGACTTAGAAAAGAGCATCCCGCCCACTCCACCAACCTTTGAGATGACCTTTTCGTATGAAGAAAATCTCTCTAATCTACTATTAACCGTACAGGTCGAAGATTCCGATCACGTCATTGAAACGCTCTATCTTCGTATGAACGACAATCCACTGCTTAAATTAGTTTTAACGGAACATACCGCTACTCACACCATAGAAAATGTACGACCGGGGAAATATGTCTTTAAAATCGTTTATACTGACGAACGCGGAGTGGAAACGGTAGTCGATAAGCCGTTTGTCTTTACTGTTAAAGAAGCCGAACCGGAACCAGATCCTGAACCGCAACCGGAACCCAAACATGAGGACGACACCTCGTTATATTGGCTGTTTCTTGTCATACCCGGTGTACTGGTTGCTTTGTTTTTCCCCTGTCACCATTGGATAAAAAAGAAGAAAAACAGAAAAATAAAATAAGGATAGAACGTGTAAAAGTATCGAAACGTATAGTTTCGATACTTTTTTATCTCCACCAAACCTATCCTTTGAATGAATACATACAAAAGTAAGCGACAATGCGATAAATATGGTATAATAATGAACAATAAACTTAAAAGTGGACCGAGGTGAAAACATGATACCAACAAGAATTCAGATGTTACGCGAAAGAATGAAAGCATGTGGAATCGACGCCTATATTGTCCCCAGTTCTGACCCTCACCAAAGCGAATACGTGGCGGACCATTATGCTTCACGGGCCTTTATCACTGGCTTTACCGGTTCTTCTGGAACGGCTGTGATCACCCAGTCGGAAGCCGGCTTATGGACCGACGGCCGTTACTTCATCCAAGCAGAAAATCAATTAAAAAATACAGGAATCACCCTTTTTCGAATGGGAGAAAAGGGAGTTCCCACGCTTTTCGACTATTTAAATGAACAGCTCCCGAATGGGGCCACCATTGGTTTTGATGGCCGAGTGATTTCCCTTACGTATTATAAGCAATTGACTCAAGCGACCAAGGGAAAAGGTTTTGCCTTTGATGGGGACTACGATCTCATTGGGGACATCTGGGATGATCGTCCCGAAGTGCCAACAACTCCCGTCATTTTACATGATGTGAAATACGCAGGGAAAACGCGGGAAGAAAAAATACAGGACGTTCGACAACGTATGGCGGCGCTTGGCGCAACCCACTATCTCTTATGTGGGCTCGATGACATTGCCTGGCTACTCAATATTCGCGGCCAAGACATCCCTTATAATCCTTTAACCATTGCTTACGTGGTTATTACAACAGATTCCGTTCATCTCTTCATCGACGGACGCAAACTGACTGATCCGGTGCGTGAAGCACTTGAAGAATCCCACATCACCCTCCATCCCTATGATGACATCGAGCGTTACCTCGAAACGGTTAAAGAAGGGCGGGTCCTTTTGGATCCCTCAAAAACAAACCTGAAACTGTATCGTCGCATTGCTGTGGAAGTCATCGAGCGAAACGATATTACGACGGAACTAAAGGCCATTAAAAACGAGACCGAACTGAAAAATCTCCGTCACGTCATGATTCGTGATGGTATAGCGATGGTAAAATTCATCCGTTGGTTAAAGGAAACCGTTAAAGCGCGTCCCATTTCCGAAATTGAGGCTGCAGAACGGTTAGACTCCTTACGCGCTGAAGATCCTCTTTTTGTGAATCCAAGTTTTGCGACCATCTCGGCATACGGTAGCAACGCGGCAATGCCCCATTACCATGCCACCCCCCAAAATCACAGCATGATTCAGCCTAAAGGGTTTTATTTGGTTGATTCTGGCGGCCAATACTACGATTGCACGACGGACATCACACGAACGATTGCCGTCGGACCTCTAACCCCAGAGGAAAAACACGACTTTACTCTTGTTTTAAAGGGCATGATTCAGCTATCGCGGCAGAAATTCATCTATGGTGCGACCGGATCGACCCTCGACGTCCTCGCACGTTCGGCCATGTGGAATGAGGGCATTGACTTTAAACACGGAACAGGCCACGGTGTAGGATTCTTCCTGAATGTTCATGAAGGCCCTCACCGGATTTCAATGGCTCCCAATCGTGTAAAACTTGAACCCGGTATGATAACATCGAACGAACCCGGCATCTACAAAGAAGGACGATACGGTATTCGCACCGAAAACCTCCTTGTGGTACAACAAGCAGAAGCAAATGAGTTCGGCCAATTCTTAGAATTCGAAACGTTGACGCTCTGCCCAATTGATCTTGAGGCACTGGAAATCGAAAGCTTAACGATTGAGGAGCGACGCTGGCTCAATGACTACCACCAGTATGTCTACGATAAACTCTCTCCCTATTTGAACGGTGCAGACCTCCATTTCCTCCAAGAAGCTACCCGGGCAATCTAACCGAAGATAAATGAAAAGGGCATGGTTAAATGGCCATGCCCTTCTTTTGAAACTATACTCATTATTGCCTTCCATTCTTTTCCTCTTCAACCCACTTAGTATACATTTCTCTAGTATAAAAATATTTCTTTGAAGGAAAGGTCTGATTCAAAGCATTTGAGTGGATTTTAACATCACGGAAATAGATAAACCCTATTTTTTCAATCACCCGTTGCGATTGTTTGTTATGTGTGAAGTGAGCAACCAGAACCGTATCGGTGTCGAGTTCCTCAAAAGCATAACGTAGGATCTGTCGCACGGCTTCGGGCATGATCCCTCGCCCCCAATAATCTTTATTTAGAACATACCCTATGGTCCTTTGAATCTTCCCAGGAGCCATCTCATCATAATCCTGGGCATCGATTGAAATGGACCCGATAACCTTCCCATTCTCCTTCCAAACAATGGCAAAGGTTTCTTCATCCTTATCATTTATAAATCTTTCTAATATTTGTTGTGACTCCTCAATCGATTGATGGTGGCGCCATCCCGCCATCTCACCGACACCTTCGACCTTTGCGTACTCATAGAAATCTTCAAGGTCATTCTGGTTGAAATGCCGTAGGATTAGCCTTTCGGTTTCTAATATCATTCTACACCTCGCTTAAGCCTTGATTTATCGTTTGTTTTATTGTACAATTCTATACGCATCCTGTCCATAATATGTTTATCCCCCATATTCTAGTATGACGAATTCTGAATTTCACTCTTTTCTTTTTATGAAACATCGTATATAATATAACGTGGATGTGCGCCTGTAGCTCAATTGGATAGAGCGTCAGATTCCGGTTCTGAAGGTTACGGGTTCGATTCCTGTCAGGCGCGCCATTTTATTTTGACTTTTATATCCGTGTAACATAACATTGCCAATAATGGCAATGGCTGATTCCCATTTAAGAAAGCTTAATTCCGTTCGGAATTAAGCTTTTATTGTCCTTAAACATCCCTTAATTTTTCATTCCATTCTTCATTTACATTTCGCTAGATTCGTTGTATAATATATATTGTCTGCCAGCGTGGCGGAATTGGTAGACGCGGTGGACTCAAAATCCACTGGAGTCAAATCCATACGGGTTCGAGTCCCGTCGCTGGCACTACGATTCCTGTGCAAAAAGGGGCTAAAAGAAACGTCATACCTCGTTTCTTTTAGCCCCTTTTTTCATGGTGCAATTTTCAAAGGCAGATTGAATGGGATAACCATCCATAAATACAGGTCTTGTTAAGACGAATGAAGAAAAAGGATGTTTACGGAATAGCACACGACAAGGGGCTGGAACCCATCACTTTTCAGCCCCTTTATGTTTGTCTAATTTTAAGCTTTGCCAGCGACATAGGCACTACTCCATGCCCACTGAAGATTATATCCACCGCAATCCCCGTCAACATCTAACACTTCGCCACAAAAATACAAATGCTTTATCTTCTTGGATTCCAGCGTATCAGGATCGACATCGCGAGTATCCACCCCGCCAATGGTAGCCTGAGCCGCCTGGAATCCGTTCGTGTCAACACATGTAAACGTCCAATTTTTTAAGAGGCCATAGAGCCGTTGACGGTCATAATAGGATAGTTTGCTGACCGGCAAATGGATTGAAGGAAGCCTAGCATCCTTAACCAATGCCGGAATCAGCCGTTTGTGAAGGACACCGTTCAATGCGTTGAAGAGCGTCCGATGGCTCGAGATGGCAAAGTGATTGTCTAACTGGTCAGCAAGTTCTTTCGCAGACTGATTGGGAAAGAGGTCCAGATGGATCAAAACACGCTTTTGATAAAAGATTCCTAGGGACGCCTCCCGACAGATGGTGTAAATTGCTGGCCCTGAAATGCCATAAGGAGTAAAAAGGACTTCATCGAGATCCGTTCGCTTGATCTCCCCGTCGACGCTAACTTTAGCAAGCGCATCAAAACGGACACCTGCGACACTCTTCAGGTGGGGATAATCCAGTTTTAGCTGAACAATGGTCGGCAAAAGAGGGGTAATCCGATGGCCCAATTTCTTAAGAATTGGGTGGATCGAACCATCGGAACCCGTTTCAGGAGCCGATACACCACCCGTAGCAACAATCACCTTTTGGGCTTTGAACACCGGAAGCGCTCCCGTGGTATGGAGGATAAACTCGCCGTTCTCATCGACCACAATATCTATCACTTTCGTTTCAAGGTAGACAGGGACGTTCCGCTCTTCGAGATTCAGCCGTAGGATGTCCACAACGCTAGAAGCCTGTAAATTTTGGGGATACATTCGGCCTTTTGTCTGCTCAACGATTGGTAGCCCTAAAAAGGAAAAATACTCGATGGTATCGTCAACGGTCAATTGGTCTAATGCCGAACGATAGAAATCGGGATTGGTTAAGCTATGGTATTGCTTGTATGGAGGAGCTATTCGGCGATTGGTTATATTGC
>DATCJW010000102.1:0-2435 GCA_036562595.1 Haloplasmataceae bacterium
GGGTTAGGGGGTGATAAACGAGAAAGACGGATTGGCCATCGTCGACAACCTCCTTAAACAGGAGTGGAGCTAAATCGAGATTCCCATGGGGTTCCACTTCCGAACCCAACAGCAGGGCATCAAAGCCAATTGACGTCACCAATTCCCAAAGGGCAGGGCCTGAAAAACGATTGGAGTCGTTTGTCACCCAGCCGAGTACCAAAATCCCTTTTTCTTGCAGTGCGGCTACGTAGGACGTAAGAAGCAGCTTTAAATACGACCAGTCGTCACAAACGGTTTCAACCCCTGCATCCTTCCCATCGATCGTCCCAAATGGCAGGATGGTAAGGGCAGGCGTTTTTCTAATCTGGAGACGTTTCAATTCAGCATATTGCCGGACAAGGTCCAGATTCCAACTATCCGCTAGGGCTCTTAATACCATGACATCCTGCGCCATCTCTCGCCCATCTCCAAGGCGTAAAGTATCCGCTGAAAGATGGGCATTGAAAATGTAATCCAATTTTTGCCTTAATGTCATTTGAATTCGATTTATGCCATTTCTATCCATTTTCTGATTCCCCCATATCGAATGGTAAGTTTGGAATGCGATGGATATAGTCATTGACAATATCCATGAGTTTCTGTTTTTCTTCCTCGCTTAGGCCATTATAAGTATCAAGCAATTCGTTGGATAGTTCGAATAGTTTCTCCTCATCATCGAGATGATCTAAAATATCTTGAACGATGTGATTTATGGCGGGAATATCGACACTATCTAATATTTCGGTTAACATGTCATCGATAATGAAGTAGTTAAAGATGAAAATAACCTTCCCCTCACGGATGGCGATTTCATGGACCGTCAACCCATTCTCCGTTAAAGGCTTTAAGAAGTCTTTTAGGATGATTCCTTCCTGGACAAGGGTTGATAGTTCCCCCTTGTCATTGGCGAAGAGATGATGGACCAAGTCTTTACCGACCGACAAGTGATTGATGTAAGCCTGATTGACTCGAATGATAAGATCGCTTCCTCTCGGAACGAGGGCGAGTTCAAACTGAAGGTACGTCCGTACTGAGTGATGCCCTTTACCTAGTTTCACTGGAACCTCAAGGAGAATCCGATCGGTCACGTACGTTTCCGGATAGTAGACGTTAAGCCAATAGTCTTCATCAATTAGGCTCGCAAATAGAATCGGATCGGTATCCTCAATCTCTTGAAGAAGCAGATGATCGATGACCGCCCGAATCTCTTCCTCATTAAATTCCACACGGTTGCCTTTCGTAAAAAGATTCGCAACGAAGCGATCTTCGATGATTTCCTGGAGTTGATCATCACCGAGTCGCTTCTTCTCATGAATTGGCGTGATGATTAACTCATTTTGGACGATGGGGGATAAATCAAGCTTAGCTCCTAAGACGTATTCATCTTTCCGATTGATGACCCCAAACTTCATGAGTTGGTGATTTTTCGTAAACTGAAGTAATGCGAGGAGAAAATCGGATTCCTCTTGTCCGAAGAGGTGGAACAGATTGATTTTTAATTCCAACCGGCGCTGGTTGAAAGTCCCAATGTTCTGGAGAGCATCGTTGATGATGTCTTCAATCTCTAAGAATTCGGTTAATAGGACGACCGTCCAACGAAAGGGGACATGGCCAATTCGCATACTTCTTAATCGAAGGGAGACGATGCCGAGGTCCACTTCCTTTACTTCAAACCTTAACATTAACCGTGTCTTGTAGGTAACGTAAGGCAGTTCCAATCGAGCATTGATCATAACGTACAAATTGTCTTCTTTTAGTTCGATCCAGACATCAGGAACACTAAAGAACGCGGCTTGGTAAATCGGCTCCTCGTCATCTTCACCTCTTAAATTCTTAGCGATTTCTTGGTTGATAAGCCTTTCTGGAACCCCAAAGACAAGGGTCGCATCCGTTCCCGTTAACAGCTTTTGAAGTTCCCGATCGCCCATCAACTGCATATAGCTTGTCAGGTCGATCTCCGTTTGAGCCTTTACTTCGGGGGATACATCCATATACATCAAAAAAACAATTGCGATAATACCGATGACGGTATACGTAATTGTTCTATACATGACGAAAAAAATATATTTTATAATTTTTGAGAAGAGCGTTAGGACATACGTTAATCCCCACATGATTTACCGCCCCTTCTCCAACACAATCGATAGCTGTTGTATCCGATCTTAGTGCCAATTCTGGAACGGATTGTGTACGAGTTATTATTCATTTTACCATAAGAATCCTTATTATAGTAGAAGAATTGACAAAATTAACCAAAATATTCGCTTGAAAAAGATAGTGTAAAATATTTTGTGTAAATAAAAAGGAAGTCATCCTGTGTTATAATGGGATTTGGAAAAATATCACAACACAGAAAGGATGACTTCCATGTGTAATGATACTACAAAATGAAAAGAAATTCTATCTAATTCAAA
>DATCJW010000104.1:0-17316 GCA_036562595.1 Haloplasmataceae bacterium
AAGTGCAGCGATGCATTGAGCTGACTGATCCTAATCGGTCGAAGGCTTAACCTCCAGAGGGCTATATTATCCAGTTTTGAGAGATCAAAGAGCCTGGTGGCGATAGCGGGGAGGACACACCTGTACCCATACCGAACACAGCCGTTAAGCTCCCCAGCGCCGATGGTAGTGTAAGCGAGAGTAGGACGCTGCCGGGCAATAGAAAAAGGACGCCATTACGTCGTAACGGCGTCCTTTTTTTGCGTTATGAGCTAAATTTTCATGAATGACTGCGTAGGACGGGAAAAACATTGGCTAAAGGATGGCGTCTAAATTTTGGAATCATTGCCTTCTGATTAATAGGAAGGCGCGCAATCAGGTTATCTAATGGAGAGAGGTCCGTGTGGCTTGGTTGATCAAGGTAAGTATGTTTGGCAGGGATAAGACTAGCCCCAATGATCTTACCTTGAAGTGCTCGTTTCGTATCTAGCAAGACGTTTCCAAAGGACATTTTTCCATAGGTTATATTGACGATAAAGCGGTCCGCTTTAAGCTTGGGTAAGAAGGTCTTTAAGGGCAAAGGAATTCTTTGGCAATGAACGAGGAAGCTAAGGATAATCAGGTCGTAAGTTTGAGATTCATCAAAAGATTATCGTACTCGTGCCGGAGTAACATCCACGGCTGGACAATCTAACCGCTTTGCATAGTATTGTGAAACCTTTTCACTTTCTCCGCTCGTTGAGAAATAGAAATTACCAATTTTCATCGTATCACCTAGTGCCATTATATCATGATTTGGAGTAAGGACGTTTAAAATCTTACTAATTGTCAATGAATCACACAGAAATGAAACTCCATACAAGGGAAGAAGAAACAAAAAATCGAAAACGTTTTCAGTTTAGACTTGTATTTTAGTTCAATTCTGAGTACAATAGGGGGTGCAAGAAACATTGATCAACTAACGGGAGGGGTATAAATTGAATACAAATCGTAAAATGCAACCGATACCTGAGTTAGCGCCATTATGCCGGCGTGTGGTTGCAGAAGGAACGGTCTTACTAAAAAATGATGATCAGGTTTTACCGCTCATAAAAGGCGACCATGTCGCGATCTTTGGTCGCATCCAAGTGAATTACTATCGCAGTGGAACGGGTTCTGGTGGAAGCGTTCATGTGGAATATACAACAAATTTACTCGACAGTTTACGGAAGAAGCCTTCTATTACCGTAAACGAGGAACTCGCCCAAATCTATGAACAATGGATTGCTGAAAATCCATTTGACAATGGCGGTGGGGGTTGGGCAAGTGAACCTTGGCATCAACGGGAAATGCCCTTAACCGATGAGATGGTCCGTATGGCCCGTCAACAATCGAATAAAGCGATTATCGTCATCGGGCGCACGGCTGGCGAAGATAAAGACAATGCGGTAAAACCCGGAAGCTACCTGTTGACAGAAGAAGAAAAACGAATGATTCGCTTGGTGACGGATCACTTTGAAAATACCATCGTGGTCTTGAATGTTTCGAACATCATCGATATGTCCTGGTTAGAAGAGAACTATAAGCATCCCATCAAAGCGTGCCTGTATGCGTGGCAGGGTGGAATGGAAGGAGGCAATGGGATTGCCGATGTCCTCGTAGGCGATGTCACTCCAAGCGGAAAGCTTCCTGATACCATCGCCTACGCGATCGATGATTATCCTTCATCAGCCAATTATGGTCATCGGGATAAGAACTATTATGAAGAAGACATTTACGTTGGCTATCGTTATTTTGAGACGTTTGCTCCTGAGAAAGTACAGTTCGAATTCGGATATGGATTGTCCTACACGACGTTTTCTTTTGAAATACTTTCGACTAAAACGTTTTCCCTCGATGCGGATACCCGGTTTGAAATTGAAGTAAAGGTGAGAAATACCGGTTGTTACCCGGGAAGAGAGGTCCTTCAAGTCTATTGTGAGGCACCACAAGGGAAATTAGGAAAACCGAAGCGGGCGTTGATTGCTTTCGCAAAAACCAGCACACTTCAGCCGAATGATGAAGAAACGGTGACCCTTTCGTTTCATTTAAGTCAACTGGCTTCTTATGACGATTATGGAGTGACCGGCTATCCTTATGCCTATGTCCTGGAAGCAGGACTCTATCAAATCCATGTTGGAACCAGCGTTCGACAAACAATTCCTGTGTCTTTTAATGGTCATAACGGCATAAAGGTTGATGAGACAATTGTTGTGAAACAACTTCAACAGGCATTGGCTCCCATCGAGCCTTTTGAACGATATCGTCCAGGCAAATTGCGAGATGATGGAATTTATGAGTTAGAAAAAGAGCCGGTTCCCCTCCGAAAGTACGATTTAAGGGAACGGATCACCCGCCATCTGCCGAAATCGATCCCCCAAACTGGAGATAAAGGCTACAAACTAAAGGATGTTTATGAACAAAAGATTGACCTAGAAACGTTCATAGCTCAACTATCCGATGAAGATCTTGCAGCAATCGTTCGCGGCGAAGGAATGAACAGTCCTTGGGTTACACCAGGGACAGCTGCCGCATTTGGTGGAATTACGGATAAACTCTTTCACTACGGTATTCCAATCGGCTGCTGTGCAGATGGGCCGTCTGGAATTCGGATGGACAGCGGGATGAAGGCGACGCAAGTACCGATTGGGACGCTTCTCGCTTCAACGTGGGATACCCCCCTAATTGAAAAGCTGTACCATTTCGTCGGCCAAGAGATGGTGAATTATGAAATTGACGTCCTTTTGGGACCAGGTATGAACTTGCATCGCCATCCGTTAAATGGAAGAAACTTTGAATATTTCTCCGAAGATCCGATTTTGACCGGGCAACTTGCGGCTGCCGTAACTCGTGGCATAAGAAGTGCCGGTGTCCATGCAACATTGAAGCATTTCGCCTGCAACAATCAGGAATTCGCTCGCCATCGTGTGGAAGCCGTTGTTTCGGAAAGGGCCTTACGTGAAATTTATTTGAAAAGCTTTGAAATCGCTGTAAAAGAAGGCGGAGCTCAAGCGATCATGACGGCTTATAATCCGATCAACGGTTACTGGTCAGCGTCTAATTATGACTTAAATACCACCATCTTAAGACAAGAATGGGGCTATACCGGCATCGTCATGACCGACTGGTGGGCACTCCTTAATGATGTTATCGAGGGTGGAGATCCTGACAAACGGTTGACGCACGCCATGGTCCGTGCTCAAAACGATCTTTATATGGTGGTTGCTAACCTCGGTGCTGAGGTGAACATCGAGAATGATAATACCATTGAATCCCTTGCGAAAGGAACGCTTACCCGAGGAGAACTCCAACGAAATGCGATGAATATTTGCCGTTTCTTGATGACCACTCCGGCCTTCTTTAGAAAGCAGGAGCTGAAGGAAAAGGTCTATGCCTTTCAACCATTAGCCCATCGTAATGAAGCAGAACAAGACTTATCCGAACAGCCTAAAGTCAATATGGAAGGACGCATGGAAACCTACGTGCGTGTATCCAAAGCCGGGCAATACCGCATATTTGTTGATGTCATGTCTCCTGCACAACGCCTCGAGCAAATCGCTACGAACCTATTAATAAACGATCAGTATTTAACGACTGTCCAAATCCACGGAACAGAAGGAGAATGGATTCGCTTAAAACTGCATAAAGTAAGTTTGCCTAAAGGAACATATAAAATAAGCCTATTTGAAACGATGCCCGGCCTAGTAATCAAGACGATTGAATTTAAAGCGTTAGATTGAGAATGGAACAAAAGACGGAAAGCAAACGGCTTTCGGTCTTTTGTTTTATAAAAAAATAAGAGATTGTAAATTGACAGATCATCGTTAGCATTATAAAATGATTGTGACGAAAACGTTTTCTATTGAAGGGGCGAAAATGATGAAAAAGAAACTCCTAATGGTTATTATAGGAATCGCTTTACTGGCAGCTTGTACGATGAATTCGGATCATACAACGACTGAACCGACGGAATCCATATCCGATGAGCCCGTCTATCCGGAAGAAAATTGCGACAAAGCATTAGAAGAGTCTGATCCTCATTGGATTCCCATCTGGTGTGAAGAGTTTGACTATGTCGGTCCTCCAAACCCGGCGAAATGGGTACTTGAACATAAAGGCGATGGATTTGGAAACAACGAGGAACAGTATTATACACCCCGAAAAGAAAATGTGTATGTTGAAAATGGTGTGCTTCGAATAACTGTTAGGAAGGAAAAATATCGAACACGTAATTATACGTCGGCGAAGTTGATGTCCATTGGCAAGGGCGACTTTCGTTATGGAAAAATTGAAGTTCGGGCTAAACTGCCGCAAGGACGAGGAACCTGGCCAGCCATTTGGATGATGCCCACTGAAAGCGTTTATGGAGGATGGCCAAACAGTGGCGAGATTGACATCATGGAACATGTTGGCTATGACCCAAATCGTATCCATGGTACCGTACATACCGCCAACTATAATCACAAGCTGGGCACTCAAAAGGGGAAAAGTATCGTTGTAGAGGATGTTTTTAATACCTATCATGTTTATGCGATTGAATGGGAACCTGATGCGATCCGATGGTTTGTCGACGGTATACAATATTTTGAGTTTAAAAATGATGAAACGACAAATCCTGATCAAAGCCCAGCCAATTGGCCTTTTGACCAATATTTCTATATCATTCTCAATGTCGCCTTTGGAGGAGATTGGGGAGGGGCTCATGGAATTGATCCCAATTTCACCGAATCGAGTATGTACGTTGACTACGTTCGCGTTTATCAAAAGAATTACGAGGCATTGGACCAGACTCCGCCCGACCCAGTGACTGACATTCATCTATTAGACAACTCGCCAACCCATACTCACATCGTGTGGAAGAAGGCGACCGATGATGTTGGGGTCAGCCATTATGAAATCTATTTAGATGATCAACTTGTTGGAACGACGAGTTTTAGAAAATATATCTTTGAGGATTTAAAACCAGAGACCGAATATCTAGTTAAAATTGTGGCAGTGGATTTCACCAACAAACGATCGAAAGAGGAGATTCTATCCTTCACCACGAGTCACTACCCCTCGATTTTAGAACGGATCAAGGCGACG
Organism: Haloplasmataceae bacterium; assembly: GCA_036562595.1. Classification (GTDB taxonomy): domain Bacteria; phylum Bacillota_I; class Bacilli_A; order Haloplasmatales; family Haloplasmataceae; genus DATCJW01. The sequence goes on from DATCJW010000104.1 coordinate 5,083, forward strand.
ACCTATTTTGATATGTGGGGGGTATTTGATCAAGACACGGAAGACGAGGATGGAGGGAAAAATCTTTTCGGTTTTCAACCGAATGACTACGTCAAGTACCAGCTATATGTACCGGAAACGGGAATGTATCGGGCAAAGATCCGAGTAGCCTCTTATGATGGAGAGCAGTCGCTTCAACTCATCGATTGCACAGATGAGGAGGAGCGCATCCTAACGACGGTAGTATTTGAAGCAACCGGTGGTTTTCAACAGTGGGAGACGATCGTGACGGAAGACCTCCTTTACCTTAATCAAGGTACTCTTATTCTTATGATCAAAGCCACAGGTGGCGACTTTAGTCTAAATTGGTTTCAATTTGTACAGATTCATGAGGAAACAGGAGAAGACATATGAGAAAAGGATTATTGTTTTGGTTACTAGTAGTTTTTATATTAACGGCTTGTACAAAAACACCAAATCAGAAGACGGAAACAACCCTTGACGAACAACCGGTTCCTCCTTTAACGGACGAAGAAATAGCAGAACGCGTGAATGAGTATCTATTGACGATGACGCTCGAGCAAAAAGTTGGCCAGATGATCATGGCTGATCGAAGCATCGACTGTTATTCCATTCGTCGTTATAATATAGGTTCGATTATCGTGGCTTCTGGGCAAGGACCGGTTAATAAGAATCACTATATTTGGGCTGATCATTACAATAATGCGCAACGGTGCGCTCTCCAATCGGAAACAAAAATTCCGCTGTTGTACGGGGTGGATGCTGTTCATGGGCATCAGGTTGTGCGTGGAGCTACTCTCTTTCCGCATAACATCGGATTAGGAGCAGCCAACGACCCCGACCTTATGTTCCGAATCGGCGAAATAACGGCAAAAGAGATGGCGCGGACAGGGCTCAACTGGAACTTTAGCCCAACCGTAGCCGTAGTCCAAAATATCCAATGGGGTCGAACCTATGAAAGCTTTGGTGAGCATCCAGAACTCCAACGATCGCTTGTGAAATCCTATATTCAAGGGTTACAACGCTATAATCGAGTGGCTACAGCGAAGCATTTCATTGCGGATGGAGGGGCAGATCGCCGTAATACAACGGGTGGTCAATGGTCTATTGATCAGGGAGACATTTCCATTCCTTTTACAGAAATTGAACGGATCCATTTGCCGGGCTTTCTTGAAGCCATTGATGCTGGTGTTTTATCCATTATGATTTCATACAACAGCATCAACGGCGTAAAAAACCACCAAAACAAAGAATTGATTACTGATTATTTAAAAGGAGCATTAGGGTTTGAAGGCATCGTTGTCTCGGATTATGATGCGGTGAAGCAAATTGCTGCTTCGACGTACTATGATCAACTCGTATTGGCCATTAACGCGGGGATAGATGTCCTTATGGAACCTCACACGTGGCAGGATGCTTATCACCATCTGGTTAACGCTGTCCATCGAGGGGATATTTCTATGGAACGTATTAATGACGCGGTGAAACGCATCCTAACTGTGAAATTTAAGATCGGCCTCTTTGAAAACCCTTTGGTAGAGAAAACCCCTGGTGAGTTGAGTCCAGAAGCACATCGCCAGGTTGCTCGTGAAGCGGTTCGGAAATCATTGGTTTTATTAAAGAATAATAATAAGATTTTACCATTAAAAAAGAATGCAAATATTTTGCTTATTGGCCCTGGGGCGAACGACCTGGCGTTACAAAATGGAGGATGGACGGTCCGTTGGCAAGGAGCTGAGCCCGGGGACATCATCGAAGGCGTAACAATCTTCGAAGGCCTTAAGGAGGTTGTCACAACCCATGGTGGGGCGATCTATACGGATATCAAACAGAGAGATCAGGCAGATGTGGTGATAGTTGTTCTTGCTGAGAAACCTTATGCGGAGGGTTATGGGGATAATGGTTTCTTAGATGTCGCTTACGGGTCAGAAGGCGAGGGAAGCCATACCTCTCATCCCGATAACCTTAAAGCGATACAGGAAGCGGCACAGACAGGACTGCCCGTTATCGTTATCCTCCTATCGGGACGGCCATTGATTGTAACGGATTTCATCGAGGGTTGGGATGCTTTGGTAGCGGCTTGGTTACCCGGATCAGAAGGAGGAAGCGGGATTGCCGATGTCATATTTGGTGATTACGACTTCGTCGGTAGGCTTCCCGTAACCTGGCCAAAGGATCGTTGGCAACTCGACCATTCGGTCGTTCAACCAAACTATCATCCAAACAATTATCTCTTTCCATACGGTTTTGGTTTGACTTATGAGAGAGGGGGTGATTGAAATGAAGCATAAACTGTTTATTTTTATCCTATGCAGTATTCTTGTTTTACTTGTTGCTTGTCAGGAATATGTCGACCCAACAACAACACAGACAACGGGGACAACTGAAGAGCCATTACCGGACATTCCACCATCACCTGACATGTGTGACCATATACCTGATATGGGAGACTATCGCATTGTTTGGTGTGACGAGTTTAATTATCGAGGATTACCCGATCCTACGAAATGGGATTATGATGTCGGTGGGCACGGCTGGGGGAATAATGAACTTCAATATTATCGAAGAGCTAGCCGCTCGAATGTTATGGTACAGGATGATAACCTCATCATTACAGCCCGTAAAGAAAACTATGAAAATCGAAACTATACCTCGACGAGACTGCTTTCGGCCGGTAAGTTTCAATTTACATATGGATACATCGAGTTTCGGGCAAAGTTGCCAGCGGTGAAAGGGACGTGGCCAGCTCTTTGGATGCTTGGAGATTATTGGAAGTATGGCTGGCCAGAGTGTGGAGAGATCGACGTCATGGAACACGTGGCCCAAGATCTTAACGTTATCCATGGTTCCATCCATACCACCGACTACAATCATGTTCAAGGCACACAAAAAACCGCCTCAATCGTTTTAGATGACGTGACGAATCAATATAATCTTTATGCCGTGGAATGGACACCGAAACAGATTCGCTTTTTCGTTAATGGAATCAACTACTTTACTTTCAATAACGATGAGATCAACAACCCGAACCATTCACGGACCAGCTGGCCTTTTGACGAGGAGATGTTTATTATTATGAATGTCGCTATTGGCGGATGGGGCGGTACGCCAGATCCCAACTTTACAGAAGCCAAAATGTATGTCGATTATGTTCGCGTCTATCAGAAAGACTACCCCACGGAAGACGAGGACGTTACTCCTCCAACTGCAATTGAAAACTTAACGGTTAAGTCAATTGAAGGCACTCGTGTTAACCTAGCATGGGATGCGGCTTGGGACGACCTTGGCGTGAAATACTATGAAATATACGCTCAGGAATTATCACCAAACGCTAATCGCGAGCTCATCGGCATAACGACGATTCCGTCTTATACCTTAACCAACCTTAAACAAAATACATCGTATTCCATTACAGTTTATGCAGTGGATTTTAGTGACAATTACGGAGAAGGCCAAAGGATTGAGGTTCAAACCGGGTCTTATCCCACCATTCCTACTCGGATTGAGGCTGAGGACTATATCGATATGTTTGGGATCGACTTAGAAACTACCCAAGATGTAGGCGGTGGGCTTAATGTCGGATGGATGGATGCTGGTGATTATTTGGTATACTACATTACCGTGTTGGAATCCGGGTACTACACCTTAAACTATCGAATCGCTGCTAATCAGGATGGAGCCCAATATGAATTGTATCTAAACGATGACGAGATCCCATTGGTAATCACGAACATTCCTTATACCGGAGGCTGGCAGAACTGGAGAACGGTCCAAACCGAGGCGTTTTATCTCGAGGAAGGAACCCATCGCTTGTTGTTAAAGATAACTGCGCCCGGCAGTAATTTAAATTGGTTTGAGTTCGTTTCTCAGAAACAGAAATAGAAATAGTGCTATTAAACAAAAAAATCGCTTTCATTGTTTTAAAAAATATTTCAAAATGGATTGACTTTATCCTTAATTAACGTTATAATCAAGTCGAAATCGATTTCGGAATATCGTTACGGGGAAGGGCTTAGTAAAACGTTGTTTTTTAAACAGGAGGATGGTTATGAGAAAATTTTTGACATTCTTATTGCTTATTGCTTTATCGCTTGTACTCGTCGCATGTAAAGAAAAAGATGAAGAAGAAAAGGATACGCTTAAGCCAGTATTTTACGGTATATATAATATTACAATTGAAGAAGGCGATGAGTTCGATCCGCTTGATGGGGTATCGGCTATTGATAATGTTGATGGCGATATAACTGATCGGATTCAAGTGATTGGGAAAGTCGATACATCGAAGCCTGGCACTTACCTTATCGAATACGTTGTAAAAGACAGCGCGGGTAATGAAAAACGTTTATATCGCCAAATTAAGGTCGATTACAAGTTCGCTTATGGTAAAACGTATAACGGCGATTTCGAAGACGGATTAAACCAATGGGGTTCTTGGTTTGGTGAAGGCGGTCAAGGCAGTGTGACGGTCGAAAACGGAGTCGTCATCTATAAAGTTGACGCCATTGGCAATCAATTCTGGTCAACTCAATTCTTTCAAGAAAAAATCGGTTTAGAAGAAGGCAAAACGTATAAAGTGACCTTTAAAGCTAAAGCCGACGTTCCCCGCAAGATGAAAATTAAAGTAGAACCTGTTCCGGCATCTGATTGGGCATATTATGAAGAAGATTTTGATCTTACGACGGAATATCAAGAAGTTCCATTTACTTTTACTTTCAGCATGGGCGAACGTGAGACGACAGAAAACGCAAAAATCATTCTCTTCTTAGGAAAAATTGAAGGTGACGATCCAGCAACAACCGTTTATATTGACTATATTTACCTTGAAGAAGTTACGGAATGAACGTTTAATCATGACCTCTTCTGATTCGCAATACTGTCTATTCCCCTTATGAAAGTGGCTTAAGCCCTGCTTAAGCCACTTTTATTATAAATAAAAAGATTAAATTTCACTTCTGTAGCATTTAAGCGAATCTTGTGATAGAATATCATTTAGTTCTAACGTTTTAGTATCAATTTTATCAAGCATAATAAATAAATTAAAAGGGATGATGACGATGGTTACGATTGAAGAAATTGCGAAACTATCAAAATGTTCAGTATCTACCGTATCCAAAGCACTTAACGGCTATACCGATATTAGCGAAAAGACAAGAAAACGTGTCTTAAAAATCGCAAAAGAGCTAGGTTACGTGCCAAATGCTACTGCACAAAGTCTGGTTCGGAAACGTTCTAATACCCTGGGCGTCGTTTATGAAGTCGAATACGGACTTATGAACCTCTTTTTCTCTTCCATTTTGGAAGCCTTCCGAAGAGAAGCGATGCAACGGGGCTATGATATTTTGCTATTATCAAATAATACGGAGAATGGCATGGATTATTTAAAACATTGCCGTTCAAAAAATGTAGGCGGCGTCCTCGTTGTATCTGCAGGTTCCGATGCAGAAGCCATTCAGCGGCTCGTTGAAAGTGAAATTGCGGTTATTCGACTTGATCCTGAAATCGATGTTAATAACTCCATCTATTCGGATTCCTATTATTCCATCCGCAATGCCTGCCGTTATCTTTATGATACAGGTCATCGAAAGATTGCTTTTATTCAGGGGGATAAACAAAATTTCATTGGAGCGACTCGGTTACGCGGATATCTCGATTTCATAAAAGAAAAAAATTTGCAGCCCTTTTTTCACGAGCCGATTAATAACACCTCCTATTCCATGGAAGAGGGCTATGAAACGATGAAAGAGATTATACGCTTCTATGGATTGCCTGATGGCGTTGTGGCTTCATCCGATTTAATGGCAATTGGGGCAATGAAGTATATTCAAGAGTTGGGATATTCGGTGCCCGATCATGTATCCATTATAGGTTTTGACAACCTTCAACTTTGTGAGGTGGTCACTCCTAAGTTATCCTCAATTAGCCAGGACTACAATTTAATCGGACGCAAAGCTTGTGAGATGTTGCTGGACAAGATTGAGAACAACGAACAGGACCTTGATCCTGTCGTAGTGGATACTAAATTAATCATTCGTGAAAGCGTTAAAAACCGCTTATAAAAGAAAGATTAGAATTTTTTCTAATCTTTTTTATTTTATATTGACTTTTTATATAAGAATTAGTATGATATATGTAAGCCCTTTCCGAAAACGTATTAGTAACGATGTTCTGAAATCGTCAACAACAAGGAGTGATACAGCTGCGATTTGGGTCTCTGCTTTATGCCATCATCATCATTTTCCTTCTTGTTGGATGTGCGGAGAACGACAACACAGCACCTACCGAGAGTACCTTTGATGAAGATACTGAACTATTCGTTTCTGTACATACTACCTCTGTTGACCCATATACAAGACAACCCAACCGACTGCTTGAACGGCAAGCGGATTTAGTAATGAAGCAGCAAGATGATTCGCCTTATGCGGCAGCAACGATTACGATTAACCCAGCGATAACCTATCAGTCAATTGATGGATTTGGTGCTGCCCTCACAGAATCTTCAGCGTATCTTATTCATCAATTACCGGAATCAACACGGAATCAAGTAATACAAGATCTGTTTTCACCAAATGGGATTCGAATGAATTTTATTCGACTACCGATGGGGGCTTCAGATTTTGCTTTAGACTCTTACACCTATAATGATCTACCAGCCGGACAAACGGATCCTGAACTGAAACAGTTTACCATTCAACGTGATGAACGATACGTCATTCCTATACTGAAGGAAGCCTTTCAATTGAATCCGGATATTAAGCTGATGGGTTCACCCTGGACTGCTCCTGCTTGGATGAAAACGAAGAAGAATCAAACCCTTCACGGCGGAGAACTCGATTCTCAATATCTTGAAGTCTATGCACGATATTTTGTAAAATTCATCAAAGCTTACGCTGAGCATGGCTTGCCGATTTATGCGGTCACGCTTCAAAACGAGCCGTTGCATGAATCGTCTTCCTATCCAACGATGAAGATGTCGAACATTCAACAGCGAAACCTCGTAAAAAAATTAGGACCACTGTTTGAAAAAGAAAACATTACAACCAAAATCATCGTCTATGATCACAACTGGAAATATTGGAATTATCCTGATGCCATCTTTAGCGATTTAGAGGCTAGTCAGTATGTTGCTGGAACCGCCTTTCACTGTTATGAGGGTGAGGTGGGCGACCAGCTCAAACTGTATAGCAAGTTTCCGGACAAAGGCATATGGTTTACAGAGTGTTCGGGAGGCCAATGGTCGACCGACTTTGCCAGTAACCTGATTTGGAATATGGAACACCTATTTATCGGGTCTGTTAACAATCGTAGTAAAAGCGTCCTTTTATGGAACATCGCTTTAGATGAAAACTTTGGACCAACCAATGGAGGTTGTCAAAACTGCCGTGGTGTCCTTGAAATTCGTTCGGATGGATCGATCAAAAAGAATGAAGAATACTATGCTATCGGGCACTTATCAAAATTCGTTGAACCGAATGCATTAAACATTCATACAGATGTTAGGGGAAATGCTTCAATCATTGCAACCGCATTTAGAAATCCCGATGAGTCGATTGTTGTCGTAAGTTGCAACAAATCAAAGAACGCCATTCGCATCCGGATCCGTTATGCTAATCTCCATACGGATTATATGATGCCAGCACTATCAGTAGCCACTTTTGTCATCCGTCAGATTTAAGGAGGATATATTTAATGAGCACTTATCGCCTCGTTTGGTCCGATGAATTTGACTACGAAGGCAGACCGGATCCAACGAAGTGGAACTATGACATCGGCGGTCATGGTTTTGGCAACCGTGAAGATCAGTATTATACCGATCGAATTGAAAACGCATATGTAAAGGACGGAATGTTACATATCCGTGCTTTAAAGGAAAACTACGGTACGCATCGGTATACCTCTGCCCGCCTCACCACCTATCAGAGGCAATCGTGGCAATATGGAAAATTCCTGATCCGTGCCAAGCTTCCAAAAGGGAACGGCACATGGCCCGCCATCTGGATGTTAGGGGACAGTATTAAGACCGGTACCCGATGGCCGCTCTGTGGCGAAATTGATATCATGGAGCATGTTGGACGCGATCAGGACATGATTCACTTCAGCTTGCACTCTGAAACCTATAATCATGTAAAACGGACTCAAAAAACGGCCTATTTCCGAATCCCAAATGTTAGCGATACCTTTCATGAGTACGGAATCGAATGGGATCCAACATCTATCGCGTTCTTTGTTGATGGGATACAATATGCAAAATTTACAAAAGAAGCGACGGATACAGTGAAAGAATGGCCATTCGATCAATCCTTCTATTTGATCTTAAACATCGCTATTGGAGGGACTTGGGGAGGAGAAATCGACGATTCGATCTTTCCTCAAGAAATGTTAATTGATTATGTCCGTGTTTATCAAAAAACGTATTAAATAAACGATAAAATGAACGTCGAAAACGATTTCAAAAATGATTGAAATCGTTTTCGGAGAGTGTTATAATGAAAGTAACGATAGAAAAGAAAGTGTGAATAGGAGGGTTTTGAATGAAAAAATATAGTTTAATACTCCTGATCGCTCTCACATCATTGCTACTCGCTAGCTGTAAAAAAAATAGAGGCTACGTAGGACTAGACCGGAATGTTGAGGGTGAAATCACCGTTATGTTATGGTCTGGGGATGGATCCTATATTGAAGATATAGGACATAAGGATTTTGCACCAGACGAATTATTCGGGCAAAACCAAGCTACGGTATACGCCGTAGCCAAGGCTTTTAACCAAATCTATCCGAATGTTAAGATTAACGTTTATGCTAAGACAGAAGGGCCGGATGATGATGACGGGTCTTGGTTCCAACATCGTGAAAACTTTAAGAATCAATACGGCAAATGGCCAGATATCTATGCTTCGACCGACTTAGCAGGCGATATTGGACGTGGTTTGGTTGCTGATCTATCGCGCTTTAAAGACGATCCCCTGTATAAACAGTTGAACCCTGCCCTTATGAAGATGATGAACTACTATGGGTTCCAAGCCGGATTACCCCAATATATTTTGCCATGGGGCGTCTACGTAAACAAGGAATTAGCTGAGCAAAATAACATTGATGTACCTGATCCCGATTGGACAATGGACGAATATATCGAATTCATCGAAGCAGCTCCAGGAGGAGACAAATTTTATGGCGCGATGGACGTTAATATGTCCTTCTTCAATACCGGAACGACAACGATCAACGCATCACTCTATAACTACGACGGAACAGGCGATCACGTCAATATTAATTCTGAAGAAGTCCGGACACTTTTGACAAAGTATTACAAACGTTGGGCTGAAAATGCGGTTTGGGCTATCGCTGATGCTGGTCGTCTACCAGATGGTTTTGGTGACTCATTTGGTTGGTGGAGCCATCTCGCATTTGCTCGTAACAAAGTGTTAACCAATGATGGTGACCCCTGGATGATGGGGGACGCAGCACATCCCAATCCAGAACACGCTAACCGTGTTCAATCAAATGACTGGGACATTTATCCGAGACCCGCTACCAACTATCAACCGAATACTGTCGGTGTCGTTCTAGACCCCATTGCGGTACATAACTACTGTATCGATGATGGCAATCCTGAATGTACTGAAGAAGAAGAAGCAAAGATTAAAATGGCTTACACGTTCGCTATTTTCTGGATTGCCGATACGCGGGCATGGCAAGCTCGTGCTGACGTACAATTCCTCGATAACGGAGTCCTTAAATCCTGCATGAACGACTCACTACCCGTTGTCGTTGGTGAAGAGTTTCATAAACAAATGGAAATTTGGTATTCCGTTGACATCCATCAACGCTTCAAAGATAAAGACAAGATGCCTGGTTGGCATTATGTACTGGAACTCTGGGAAAAAGGTCAAGTCTGGGATGTGTCGGATAAGGCTTATCCGATGTACTTTACCGATGACAGTGGGCAACGGAAGTTGAACCTTCACGAATGGCAAAATGCCAATACTGTAGAAGTTGCCGAACTCATTGGTGTTGATACCACACTCCGCAGATTGGATCCGCAATTCGTGCAAAAACTAATCGCGAAACTCCCCGAGTGGAACCAAATTGCCAATGAACGATTCAAAAAAGGTGACCAAGAACTTAGAACGGCACTGAAAACATTCTATGGTTATACCGATAAGGATTTCGAAAAATAATCGGTAGATATTCGGTTAGAAAAATTTATAGCACTGGATCCTCGGATTCAGTGCTATAAATTTATAAGCCGTGAATGCGTTTCTTGTAGCAGCTTAAGGAGGAGAAGGATTAATGCGAAAGCTCATACGTTATGTCATCCTCGGTACGATTTGTTTAGGCGCGATCCTCTGGTTTGTCTTTCGCGAGCGAAAAGTCACGTATACCCCTAAAGGCGAATTGACTGAAACGATGGTCAAACAAGCTTTTGAAACGCTGAACAATTCATTAAGCGATAGACAGCGTCGCTATACCTATTTCGATTACATTGACAATTATACAATCGACTATTCTTTAACAGACCATGATGCCACTTTAATTAGTAGCGATAAAACTTATGATTATGATAAGGAATATGGTTCATATACCATTACGCTTGGTCAAAACGAAAGTGCCACCTATACGGTAACGGTCAATGGAACGGGCCTTTATCATCTTTTGATTGACTATCAAACAGCCAAGGAAGCACTAGTAGACTATACCATAGCATTAAAAATTAATGGTGAATATCCCTTTGATGAAAGCAAAGTGATCAACTTACCAAAACACTGGAAAGATGAAACGAAGAATTTTGTGAAAGACCGTTTTGGCGACGAGACATTACCGACTCAGATTCAAGTAGAGGGTTGGTTAACAAACTATTTCTATAACAATACCTATTATACGGTTTTGCCGCTTCTGTTTTATTTCGAATCGGGGACGAATACGATCGACATTACAAACGTCACTTCTAATCCTATTAAACTCGGAAACTTAAAACTCATTGCGCCGAAAGAAATTCCTACATATCAACAATATCGTAAAAACTATGCTTTAAAGGACGATTATGAAGCCTATGTTAACGCCATTTCTTATGTAGAGAAGAATTCATCCTACGTTCGGATGGACTATATGCGCGATCCCTCTCTAACGCCCTTTAATGCGGTTGATAAGGTGCTCAACATTATCACGAGTGAATCATGGAAGCATGCGGGCCAAGAGTTAGTTTATGAATTCGAGGTTCCAGAAACCGGAAATTACAAGCTCGCTTTTTATTACCAAAATACGAAAAATGACTTTAGTGTCTTTCGAACGATTCGGATTGACGGAGAAATTCCTTTCCGGGAAATGATGGCTTATGAGTTCCCCACAACAAAAGGAAACAAATGGAGACTTGAAGTGCTGTCTGATCCTCAAGGGAAACCCTATGAGTTCTATCTGACAGCTGGTAAACATCAACTCAGCATTCGTGCGGATCAAGAACCAGTGGCGAGAAGTATTCGTAACTTACAACTGATTCTCGATCACCTCAATAAGTTTACGCTTGACATCATAAAGATTACCGGACGGGATATTGATAAAAACCGAACATGGGATTTCACACGCTATATACCCGAAACAGATAAGTACTTAGAATCCTATGAGATTCTTCTAAAGGATATCATTGCTAACTTGCGGCAGTATTCCATTAATAAAGAAGCTTCTTCCACATTAGCATATATTCAGAAAGCTCTTTATATGTTGAATAAACTGCGGAAAGATCCTGACGATCTCCCTCTCTATTTAGAAAATCTATCGACAGGTTCGGGATCTGTGGCTCAAATGTTGGGCGATTCCATTACGATGCTAAGGGAACAGCCTTTAGCGTTAGATGGATTCTTTATTTCGAATAAAGAACGAATTAATGAGCCAAAAGTAAATGTATTTCGAAAGTCATGGGCATCCATTCGTGCATTTTTTGCTTCCTTCAACTCAGATAAATACAATGTACGAGTAAGCGAAGATGTGGTAGACGTATGGGTCAATAAGCCCATTACCTATGTCGATATCATGCAAAAAATGGTAGAATCCGATTTCACTCCAAAAACAGGCATTAAGGTCAATATCTCGGTCATGCCGGATCCCAATAAGTTAATTCTCGCAGCTGCCGCCAATGAAGCACCGGATGTGGCCTTGGGTCTACCGTCCTATATGCCATTTGATTTCGCAATTCGTAATGCGTCTTATGACTTAACTCAGTTCGATGATTTCTGGGAATTTGCG
>DATCJW010000114.1:0-3623 GCA_036562595.1 Haloplasmataceae bacterium
AGGTTACTAGCTATTTAGTAGCTAGCAACCTTTGGGAAATCTGTCCGCCATTTTATTCCTTCACCGATCCGCTAAAGGTTTGGATGATCTGTTTTTGGGCTAACAGGAAGAAGATGATGAAAGGCACCGCCACGAGAATGGAGCCCGCCGCAAAGGAACCGAATTCACTCTTTTTATCGGTAATAAAACCAAACAGGCCCAAGGCGAGCGTTTGTTTCTCGGGTGAACGGAGAACCATTTGAGGAAAAATGAAGTCCATCCACGGCGCCGCAAAAGTCACAATGGCCAAAAAGGCAATAATGGGGGATGCGACGGGAAGGATCACTTTAAGAAAGATGGTCAAGTGGCTGGCACCGTCGATACGTGCCGACTCGTCCAAGCTTCGCGGGATGGTATCCATATACCCCTTTACTAGCCACGTATTATAAGGGATATTCCCTGCGACATATACGAGGATTAACCCCCATAGGGTATCAAGGGCCTTCAGCCGAAGCAGGAGAACATAAATGGCAATCATCCCTAGCATTGAGGGGAAAATTTGAAGAATTAAGAAAGACAGCATCATAGGTTTTTTAAACGTAAAACGGAACCGAGAGAAAATGTAAGCACTAAGCGAGGCAATAATGACCGTTAAGGCAGAAGTGGAAACGGCGATGATGAAGGTGTTTTTAAACCAATGCAGATAGTTTGTTTGCTTGAAAAGATAGTTAAAATGTTTGAAGGTTATCCCATCGCCAAAAGGAATGATGTGAAGAGCGGATATGCTTTGGCCAGGCGCAAAAGCTGCGCTAAAGACATACAACAAGGGATAGACGGTAACAACGGCCACAAGAGTAAGAAAACCATAGACGATAATTCTATTTAGCTTTCGCATTAAAAATCACTCTCCCGATAGGATCTGGTGCGCCTGAAGTTCATGATGGCAAAGGGAGCTAAAATGATAAAGATCATGACGGCAATGACGGCAGCCATGTTGTATTGTTGTAAGTTAACGGTCAGGTCGTAAATCCACGTAATGAGAATGTCCGTCCCTCCAGCGCTTGTCGTTGGGGTATCCATCACGACCGGATTGCCCCCGGTAAGGAAGAAGATCGCACCAAAATTGTTGATGTTATGCATGAAGGACATGATGATAATGGGCATGGTCTGGAAGAGGACATGGGGCAGCGTAATATGGCGAAATACTTGCAGTTGATTGGCACCGTCGATTCGTGCTGCATCGTATAGGTCACGGTTAATCGCGGTCATGGATCCCGTCGTCAGCAACATGAAATAGGAATAACCCGCCCATAGGTTGACGATGATAACCGTAAACTTCGCTAAAGTGGGATCCGTCAGCCACGGAATATTGGATTTGATCAGGCCCAATTGCGATAGAGTGCGGTTGATAATTCCAAAACTGCCGTTTAAAAGGTTTTGCCAAACAAGCATGGAGATAACGGCGGGAATCGCATACGGGAGGATGAAGATGGCGCGAAATATCGGCGCAATTTTTATTTTACTCTCCTTTAGGATGACAGCGATAATAAAACCCCCAAAATAACATGTAAAAGTGGCAAAAAATGCCCAAACGAGTGTCCATACCGCTACACGAAAAAGCGCCTGAGTCCATAAGGTTTGGCCGCTAAATAGAACTTTAAAGTTTTCTAAACCGACCCAGTCGACGACATTATTAGGGGTAATGTGGTCAGGGGCAGAATAGTTGGTAAAAGCGATTAATGCGGTAAAAACAAGCGGGATGAATACGAAGAAAAGGACAAGGATGATGGCCGGCAATAGCCCTGTAAAAGTAAAGGATCCTGTGGCCAAGTTACTTAAGGATTCATAAAAAGTTTTCGTCTTTCCAGTCCGCTCGTAGTCTTTAAAAGAACGTAAAGCGCTGCGGACCGAAACCACATACATGACGAAGAAAAGAGTGATGAGGATAATCGTGAAAATACCGTCAAACAACATGTAGGTTGAGTTATCCCGTTCAAAAATCGGAAGATGAGGTTTGGGTTCGCCTAACGTGATGAGATTTTTCAAATTGACAATTATTTTAGGAATAAAGATGATGAAAACCAGTTCGATGACGGCAAAAAAGAGGCCTTTAAGGTATTCTTTCAGATAGAGAATATGGGCCAATCCCATAAACAAAATGGCGGTCATTCGTATTTTTCGTTCGGTTGCTTTGTCTAACATAAGACCCTCCTTTCTAAGGGAAAAAAGGGGATGATTCAGCATCCCCGAACACCTGTACTATCGGCTTTTATTTCCGTGCCGCGGCTTTTATCGCTGCATCGACTTTATCGAGTTCCTCTTTAATATCCGCACCATCCCAAATGTTGGCACTCGCCGCATTCATTGAATCCCAGAAACCGCTCATAGCCGGGATGGATGGCATGGGGAACGAGTGCTCCAGTTGTTGTATGAAACCTTGGACATGGGGGTTATCCACTTCCATGCTGATAGCGGGCAAGGCTTGCGTAATCTCGTAGCGTAACCGTTGCATTTCTTCGCTAATCAAGAACTTCGCGAAATCTGCGGCTTCTTGTGGATGCTTCGAATAGGCTGATACGAACATGGCACGAATCCCCGAGAAGGAATAGGCAGGCTCGCCATCTTCCGTTAGTGCAGGCAGAGGTGCCACGCCAAAGTTAATTCCAGCATCTGTAAAGTTCTTTAAGTTCCATGGACCGGAGATGTGCATGGCGGCTTTTCCTGAGGCAAATGCACCGTCAGCCACGGAAGTTGACAAATCGCCAGACGGAATGTCAATGACTTCTCTTAACCCTTGGAAGATCTTCATGCCATTGACGGCGATCTCATTGTTAATACGGGTATTTTCAACATCCGTTCCATCGGGCCCAAACAACAAGTTGGTTCCGCCACCCGTGGTAAAGATAATCGTATAATATCCATTGCCAACATCCATGACAAAGGGTTGGACGTCTTTAACATTAAAGTTTCGAGCAAATTCTTTTAACTCCGCCCATGTTTTGGGGACTTTGTCATCACTTACATAGTCCTTATTGTAGAATAAAGCATAGGTTTCTGTCGCAACGGGATAGCCGTACATGACGCCATCATAGGTTAAAGCATTGGCGGCTGCTTCGAGGACTTGGGATCGGACGTCATCGGGATCAACAGTAGGCAAGATGTGTCCGCCATTGACGAGTTCCCCTAGCTTGTCGTGCGGTGCTGCAAAGAGATCCGCCCCGACGCCAGCCGGGCCATCTAGCGCAATCTGACCGGCAGCATTCCCAAGTTCAACATTGACATATTTAATCTTAATGTTAGGGTGTAGTTCACTATACTTTTTGCCTGCTTGACGGATGAATTCATCGGGTCCTAATGTGGACTCCCAGACAACCAATTCAATGACATCGGAATCCCCTTTACAAGCAGCAAGGATAAACACCAATGCCATCAGGCTTATCAACGAAAAGATACGTTTCATAAACTTAAACCTCCTAATTTATAAATTTTTAAAATTAATCGTTAGCCGATAACCGATTTCTTTTATGAAAGGGCTTCAAGGATAAAGTGATCGATGTTCGCCCAATAATTCCCAGCAAGTGCATCCGTTTTTTTGAAATAGATTCCGACTTCGACCTCGTTATTTTCTATCGCCAGATCGTCGA
>DATCJW010000014.1:0-20754 GCA_036562595.1 Haloplasmataceae bacterium
TTGGGTGTGTGGATAGGGCAATACCGACGAAAAGGCTATCGAGGCTGACGGATAAGGCGAAAAGCAGGCTGTGGAGTAGCGAACGTTTAGGAGTGAAGACAACTTCTTCTTTTTTATTCATCATGGATAGGCCTAATAAAAGGAGGATGAAAGTGCCTAGTTGGCGAAGCTGGGATTGAAAACGTGAAAGCGAGAAAACCTTTTGGAGGATTAATGAGGTAAAATGGTATCCGAATAGCGAGAAAGTGAGATGCCCCAGACCGACGTAAAATCCGATGGCCGCTGCCTCTTTGCGGCGTTCAATGGTCAGGCCGTAGACGACGCTAAACAGGAAAGCATCGATACTTAAGGCGATGCCTAACAATAAGCCATAGATCATGGAGACGATCAGTGTAACCATTGTGGAGACCTCGCTTTAAGGGGGAGAAAGTATGAGACGGTTGACGGAACAGGAGAAAAAACAGCTTGGCCTATTGATAAAGTATTATCGACAAGCCTTATACCGTAGCCGGTCTCAAGACCGTCGCGAATATACCCAGAAGAATTTCGCTAAGGGCATCTGTTCGCAGGCCCAACTTAGCCGCATTGAAAATGGGGAAGTGATTCGGGATCATGAGATTTATGGCGCACTGCTTAAAAAATTGAACCTATCCCATGAACGGTTAAAGGGTAGGGATACTTTCCTCTTTGACGAATTTGTCCATAATCTCCTTTTCGATCTGAACCGTTCGGACCGAGTCATCGATTATGAACGCGCTTATCGGCAGCTCGAATACTTCCAAGGCCTTTTTGCGGATAACATCATCTATCTTCACTATACCTATGCGCTGGAACTCGTATTACTCGTCCTCCACGAGGACTATGATGAGGCGGGAGCGCTTTATGATTTGGTTGAAGGGACGCTTGATATTTTACCGAATCCTCTGTTGATCCTGACGCTTCAGTATTTAGGGCGTTTCCATAGCCAAAACAAAAACTTTAAGAAAGCTCAAATCCATTTGGAACTCGCCTTAGAACATATGTTATCGGAACGAGTGGATAATCCTTCCGTCTTTTTGGATCTTGCGCAAAACGCCATATGGCTCAATGAGGATCGGAAAGCCAGCGCGTATTTAGCCGAAGCGGGCGAACACTTTAAACAGGATCCGCTCCTTAGGGCGCTCATCGATTATTACTACTCCATCATATACGCTAAAGCTGGAGAATATGATGAAAGTATTGGGAAAATCTACATGGCATTGGAACACCTCCAACACTATCCCTACCCCGTTCCGCAACGCAAAAATAAACTGATCATTGCGCTAGTGATCATGCATCTGTTAAATGGCGACCGGCTTGGTGCCAGGGATGTCCTGATCACCGTTCCCAAAGAACACCAGACAGACGACCATCACTTTTTGTTCGCCTACATCGCCCGGGATTTCACCCTGTTTCCCCTCATTCAGCGCCATTACAACAAACTGGCCGATTTCTATATGGCGAAAGAAAAGGATCGGGTATTTGAGCTTGACATCGCCCCCCGCCTATACGATTATCCCTATCCTCTCATTTTATTAATATTAAAGGACTATTATTGGTATCTAAAAGCGCGTAAAAAGTATAAAAAAGCCCTCGATCTCATCGAGCGTTACCGCCTTTTGAATATTTTCGTTTCTTCATAGATAGAATCGCCATTTTTTATTCAATATTCGAAAACCTCGTCATACCAGCAGAATGTTATTATAATGGATAATGAAAGATAGGCATGGAGAGGTGATCAATATGTTTCCAGCCAATTTCCCGGATTGGTTACCCGCTATCATTTGGCTTATTCTGATTGTCATCTTCATTATCGTAGAAGCAGAGACGTTGCAGCTTGTCAGCATTTGGTTCGCTTTAGGCGCGGTCTCAGCAATGTTGACCTCCTTCTTCCTGCCGGGCCATTTACTGCTGCAGGTCGGGATCTTTATCGTCGTCTCGGTCGTTATCTTAGTGACGGTCCGAGATTTTGCGAAGAAAAAGCTCAAGGTGGGTTCCGCTAAAACGAATGTCAACGCCTTGATCGGCCGCCATGTCAAGGTCACAAAGCGGATTGAACCCTACCAATATGGCGAGGTTCGTGTTGGCGGTACGACATGGACCGCTGTCGGGCTTCAGGAAGAAATCATTGACGTCGGCGAAATTGTAGAAATTGTCGAGATCAGCGGAGTCAAACTAGTGGTCCAACGGGTCAATAAGCAAATTGAACAAAAATAGAATAAGGAGGTATTACATATGAAAAATGTATTACTTTTTTTAAGCGGTAATCCAGGCGGGGTTATACTGGTTGTCTTCATCCTGTTTCTGCTTCTTGTCGTCATCATACTAGCCAGTGGCTTTCGCATTGTTCCCCAGTCCAAAGCCTATGTCGTCGAACGCCTTGGGTCGTACCAGACAACCTGGGAAGCAGGGGTCCATTATAAAAAGCCCCTCATTGAACGGATACGTAACGTCGTTGACCTAAGGGAACATGTCGCGGATTTTGCGCCCCAGCCCGTCATTACGCGCGACAACGTCACGATGCAGATCGATACGGTGGTCTACTTCCGGGTCACCGATCCGAAGCTCTATACCTATGAAATCAGCAAGCCCCTGATGGCAATTGAAAATCTTACAGCAACGACTTTGCGGAACATTATCGGCGAACTGGAACTGGACGAAACGCTGACTTCACGCGACATCATTAACGAGAAAATGCGCGCCAGCCTCGACGAAGCAACCGATCCTTGGGGCATTAAAGTCACACGCGTCGAGGTCAAAAACATCATTCCGCCACGGGACATTCAGGATGCGATGGAGAAACAGATGCGTGCGGAGAGAGAACGCCGTGCCGCTATTCTTCTTGCAGAGGGAGAAAGAGAGTCTGCGATCAAACGCGCGGAAGGTGAAAAAGAAGCACAAATCCTTCGCGCTGAGGGGGACAAAGAAGCAGCCATTCGCCGTGCTGAAGGGGAAGCGGAAGCGATTCGGAAGGTACAAGAGGCACTTGCTCAAGGGATCATGGCTTTGAACCGTTCTGAGCCGACGAAGGAAGTCCTAACACTGAAAGCGTATGAGGCATTACAAAAAGTCGCCGATGGCAAAGCCACGAAGCTCATTATCCCTTCCGATCTTCAAAATCTAGCGGGCCTCGTCGCTGCTTTAAAAGAGGTTGCCAATACAACGAATGAAGAACCTGCGAGTTAAGGTTCAGCCTAACTACTATTGAGACGGATCCTTTATCGGCGCCTGGCCTATTCATCGTATAAACAAACGATGCTTGTCTTAGTAAAAAAGCTCGTGGAATGCGAATAACGCATATCACGAGCTTTTGTTTTTGAAGCGCATATCACACGATATAGAAACTAACAGGCTCACCGGGTATCTATCCCTTACCGTTTTTGGTCAACAGGGTGGGGTTTAAACGGATGGTTTAAGGGGGAATATTTGAGATAGGTCCGGTAAAGAACCGGAATGGCTAGGGAGTAAAGCGGCCACTTGGCTATCATGACAATGGTGCGCGGCCATAAGTCTTTGAACGCTCCTGCCCCAAAAAGGTTAAAAAAGTAGAAAGTATTGAGTCCATACGCAATCAGCGTCGCAAAAATCACAGAAAGAATGACCCGTAGGTAGGAAATCTTTTCCGCCACTTGATAACGGTAAAAGATGAGTCCAGGGATGAATCCGGTTAGCATCGTACTGAACAGGATGGTAAAAGAGAATGGAAATCCCCGTCCAGCTAGGAAATACTCGATGATATCCACCATAAACCCGATGGATAGCCCGTATGCGGGCCCAAGCACAATCCCTGAAAAGATAATGATCAGGTCAAAGAAGGAGAGGCGGAATCCTTCGGTCGTTATGCTTAAGAATTTAAGGACAACACCCATGCTTGTAAATAAACCAGCGAGAGCCATTTTTCTAACGATGAAGGTTTGTTTAGACATCACAAAGGACCTCCTGCTTTATTATTTTATTTAGAGAAGGTCCGCAATAAAAAATAAAACTATTTTTTATAGCGGACGCGGCAAAGCATCGCAGGATAAACCTTTCGTCTACAGGCAACGTCCCATCCTGTAGCACTTAACGCGCTTTGCCTACTCTATGTTTTTTATTGTAGCACATCTGTGACGGATTGTTTACTGAATCGACTCAAAAAAGATGGAAAAGGCAGTTGAAATCGACTAAAATAATACATTAGACGCAAAGATTCGACATATGAAGGCGAGGGATGAATATGATTGGCCTCGGCACCATTATCAACACTATAACCATCATGGCCAGTAGCCTTATTGGCCTTTCCTTCAAGCGGATATTAAAGGATCATCACCAACAATCCTTAAAAACGGCCATCGGTCTCATGACCTTCTTAATTGGTATTGTTGGCACTTTGGAAGGCATTTATCTCGTCGAACAACAGGCGCTCAAGAGCCGATATCTGTTTGAAGTGCTCGTGTTCCTCGTTTTAGGGGCACTTCTAGGCTCTTTTTTGCGCCTTTCGGATCGGCTTGAGCGGTTTAACGCTTGGGTGGAAAACCGGTTTGGAGGTCAGGATCAACAGTTCGCACAAGGGTTTATTTCAGCCTCTTTAATCTTTTGTGTTGGTGCTATGTCGCTCCTTGGGGCGATACAGGACGGTATGGCCAAAGATCCGACCCTGCTCTATTTGAAGTCGATGCTCGATGGCATTACGAGTATCGTCCTAGCTTCGTCCTACGGTATTGGCGTGTTCTTTGCTTTTATCCCTGTCTTTGCCTACCAGATGTCCATCACCCTATTGGCCTCTTTCTTCGGAAATGTCTTTCCTGTGGAGACGCGGGAACTGATGAATATTATCGGCAACATCCTGATCATCGGCTTAAGTTTTAATATTTTAGAGATTAGAAAGATCGATGTTGTGGACTTATTGCCTGCCCTTTTCTTACCCATTATCTATTTATTAATTTAAAAATTTCTATTTGTATAAGGTTCGATTTTGTGATATGCTAGTAATGGTGTGTCGAAAAATGATATCAAATGTAAAATGAATGGAGATGTGAAATACTGTGATACGTATTGCACGGAAAGAAGATATCGATCAGATCATGGCAATTGTCCACGATACGATTGAAGATCTGAACCGGGAAGGCAATTACCAATGGGATGAGTTGTATCCCACGGAAGAACATTTTCTAAACGACATTCAAAACCATTATCTATACATTATCGAAAGCGAAGACAAAGTC
The DNA here is from genome assembly GCA_036562595.1 of Haloplasmataceae bacterium. Classification (GTDB taxonomy): domain Bacteria; phylum Bacillota_I; class Bacilli_A; order Haloplasmatales; family Haloplasmataceae; genus DATCJW01. The sequence goes on from DATCJW010000014.1 coordinate 5,223, forward strand.
GCCGGCTTTATCTGCCTTAACCAAGAGGAAGATGAAGCGTATAAAACCGTCAACTGGCGTTTAGATGCGCCAGCCCTCGTCATCCATCGTTTTGCTATTAAGCGGGATAAGAAACGGCAAGGCTTCGGGACGAAGCTGGTGGAATTCGCCATTCGTTTCGCCAAAAATAAAGGATTAAACTACGTGAAAGTAGATACCAACGTAAAGAATACGGCCATGAACAACTTGTTTAAAAAGCTGGGGTTTGTCTATGTCGGACAAGTTCACCTGCGCCATGTTAAGGATCCATTTAATTGTTATGATTATATCATTGAGCCCGGGGATGAAGCTTAAAGATGCGCCTGGATAAGTTTTTGAAGGTGTCCCGGCTCATCAAACGGCGGACCCTGGCGAAACAAGTGGTAGAAAGCGAACGGGTTTTTGTCAACGGCCGGGTGGCGAAACCGAGTACAACCATTAAGGTAGGCGACGTGATCACCATCCATTTCGGCCAGAAAATGGTAACCGTTCGTGTGGTGAGATTGCAAGAGACGTCGAAGAAAGATGAAGCTTCCACCATGTTTGAAGTGATTTCAGAAGATCGGGCATAATCCTTCCTCCTTTTATCATAAGCGTCCGTATCAAGTAATATATATTAATGGACGAGATGATAAAGGAGGTTTTTTTGTGAACCCGAAAGATATCATGAACAAAAACTTAGGCACAAATGTAAAGAGCCACCATATGTTAATACGGGATCGGAAGTCGATGGAAATTTCCGGCATTAAGAAGCTTGAGAGTCTCAACAGTGAGGAGTTTGTCCTTGAGACGTCTCTCGGTTATATGACGATCAGCGGGCAAGATCTGGAGATGACCAACCTCAATATTGATCGTGGAGAGATCGCGATATCGGGGTATGTAACGAAAATCGAGTATTTCGATCACCAAGAGGAAAAGGAAACGCCTAAAGGGTTCCTGAACAAGTTGTTTAAATAATGGTAGATCTCGACCGTCAATTCACGATATTCCTTTATAGCCTGCTGATCGGCCTCTATCTTGGGGTCACCTATGACTTGGTTGACCTCTTTCTATTGAAGCGCTTGAAAAAGGCAGCGAAAGGCCTCTTCCAAATTTTGTTCTTTCTCATTCAATCGGCCATCGTCTTTCGAGTATTGTTTCATGTCAACGATGGTGCCATCTTCCTCTACTGCTACCTGCTCTTTTTCGTTGGTTTTCTCCTTTACCAATGGATGGCCAAAGGATTGCGTCAGGAAGGGTTCCCACGGATCGAAAAGGCGGCATTTTGGTTGCTTCAATGCCTACAACGCCTATTCTCCTTTCTCATCGTCGAACCGATCTTGGATCTGATTCGGGTGTTTAAGGCGATGGGACGTCAACTGCACAGGGGAATCAAATGGTTCGGGAAAAAAACGGAGCGCCCGTTAAATTGGGTGAAAAGAAAGATGCCAAAGCCAAAAATGCGCTATTTCCGGACTCTATTCAAGCGGCGTCGAGGCTTTCGTGTTGTGGTAAGGGAAAATGATTAACCTCTCCTACATTTAGACATTTTTTGTACGTGCTGCTCGTTATAATAAGGTCTAAATGGGAAGGAGAGGTTTTTTATGAGTTTTTCATTAAAAGCCTTAAACGAACGGATTAATGTATCTGACCAAATCAAGCACCAGCTTCTCGACCGTACACTCTGGCTGAAAATTGCCCTAATCGCCATATTATCGAGCGTGAGCCTAACCGCTTCCTTTGAGCTAGGAATTGTCTTCATTTTGCCGCTTTTGGCTTTTGTTATAAAATATAACCGCCGCTGGGGTTACGCCTATAGTGGGATGATCGCCACCGGGGTGCTGATCGTTCATCCCTTATCTGCCCTATCGATTATCCTGGGCATCCTCTTTCTCCTTACCTTTACGAGCGACCGGCAACTCCTGCATGATCGGTTCCTTCTCCTCTTTATCGCTCTTGTCAGCTATGGCATGAATGTCTTTCTCGATCTCACGCCTTTAAACCCTTTTGCTGTCCTTTTCATCGGCCTCTATACTTACGTTTACCATTCGATTTATAATCGGGCTCTCGAGATTCGAATGTATAATAAGGAGAGAAATCGTGCTCTCTTCCCGGAAGAAGTCATCGCCATTTTGGCGGTTGTCATTAATGTCCTTTTAGGGCTCTACACGTTACAAATCGCCATTTTTAATGTCGGTTTTCTTCTTACGGTTTTGGCAATCATGGTGTTGGGAATGATCTCAAGCCCAATTTATACACTCGCTTTCTCGATCGTCTTTTATCTCATCCTACTTTATACGAATCTCATTTATGACGGCATTCAGATCTTACCCTTTATTGGCATTTTATCCGCCATCATCCCAAAGCCTAATGTCAATACAAAAACCTTCGCCTACTATCTCCTGGTCCCTATTCTGTTTCTTGTTGAGATGGTCCCAGGGGATCTCCTCTTCGTTCTCTTTAACGTCACGACGGCCATCAAAATATTTTATTTTTCTAGCGACTTCCTCTTGAAACATGCCGATTGCCTAATCCATCGGGATAAAGAAAGTACTTTAATGAACCTGGTGCTCGATAACTTTAAAGAGGATATATCCCGCCGGTTGTTAAACTTTGCGGAGATTTTTGAAACTTTTGCCTATAAGTCGACTGAGACGAACTCGGAATTGCAGAAACTCGATGACGCGATTAACGAACTCTTTGATAAACATTGTAAAAATTGTTTAAAGCGGGAGTTATGCTTGAATACGAACTACATTAAGACCTATAACTATTTTTCTCAAATTTTAAAAGACGGCCATGCGATCCTTTCGGAGGAAAAAAAGCGGTTCGTGCAACTGTTTAACATGTACTGTTTGAATGCTTTTGATGTCATCAATACGGGTATCTTTTTAAATGGGGAATACCTTCTCAATAGCACGAAGACGGAAAGCCTCATTTACCAATCGCAATTGGAAGGATTATCTCGAATCATCCAAAACTACGCGCTAGAACTCAACAGCCATTACACGAACCATCATGAAAAGGTCCTCTATTTTAAAGAAGGATTGAATAAGCTTGGAATGAACATCACCTTTCTCAAAATTAACAGCATTAAACAGAACAACATAAACGTAGAGCTCGGGGTCTCCGCCAAACATCCTTTCGAAAAGCGCTTCATAAAAGACGTGTTCGAAGACATTTTTGAAGAAACCATCGATCTTATCGAGTTGAAGTCGCGATTCAATCATAAGAAATTTCGGCTTGTATCAAAGAAGGAAATAGATATCACCTTTGGAACCTCCTACATCGGAAAAGATGGAAAGCGGATCTGTGGAGACAACTTTATAAAATGCGAGAACTATAAAGGCAATACGGTCGTTGCTTTATGCGATGGCATGGGAACGGGCTATTCGGCTCATGTCGAGAGCAAGACAACCCTCGAGCTATTGAACAAAATGTTGGAAACGGGGGCTGATGACGAGATGACCGTCTCGGTCATCAATACGCTCGTATCCTTAAAAGAATACAAAGAACGTTTCTCCACCCTTGACTACGTGGTCATCAATCGGAATAAGCGTACCGTTGACTTCTATAAAATCGGTTCAGCGCCGAGTTTCATCATCCGGGGGAATAAGGTCATTCGGGTGGAAAACGACAACTTGCCCATTGGTTTTTCCGATACGATTGAAAAAGTAACCGTTGAGCTTGAGATCGGAGACCTTATCGTCATGGTTAGCGATGGTGTGATCGATCGTTTCAACAATTTGCATCGATTTGAAAGCATCCTTACGAAACTCGCCAAATATCACCCCATTCAGATGGCCCATGATATCATCCAGGTGGTTATAAAAGAGAATAATGGTAAAATCTTGGATGATATGACGGCTATCGTGTTAAAGGTAGAAAAACAGGATAACCTAATAGAAGAAGCTTTATGAGGTGGGAATAGTTGATCCTATAGGGGATCAACTTTTTTATGGCATAAGAGGATCGTGTTTCATATAAAATTGCGGTATAATGGAAAAAGATTTAGGGGACTGAAGGTTTCGGCACATACTCGGAGTTAACCGATTGCCTTTCCCTGACTGTTGTCTAAAAATAGATTATATTTTCATTTTATGGTAAGATAATGTTGGTGAGAAATAGATGTCGAATGATCAACTTTATGACCGTATTGCCCTAACCGGTCTCATTCAGGACGGGGATCGGATCGTCGTCGCTGTCTCAGGCGGCCCGGATTCGATGGGGCTGCTTCATGCGCTATTGGAATACCGGAATCGAAATCAAAAGGACATTGCGCTTTACGCCGCCCATGTTAACCATCATACACGGCCTGGTGAGAATGAGGCGGAATCTGCCCTCGTGCAACGCTTTTGTGAACAGGCAGGCGTCCCGTTTCGGTTATTCCACTATTACTTTAATGGTGAGGAGAACTTTCAGGATGAAGCGAGACGATTCCGATACGAGGTTTTTAAACGTTACGCGCGCGAAGTGGGCGCTAATAAGATCGCGTTGGCCCACCATCTCGACGATCAGGCGGAAACGGTGCTCTTTAAACTGCTTCGGGGTTCCAACTTCATCGGCTATAGCGGCATGAAGGCGCAGACAACGGTAGGGGAGGAATTGACGATCATTCGGCCTTTATTAGGTGTTACCAAAGAAACGATTATTGCTTATTGCGATGAATATTCGGTTCCCTATGTGCTTGATCCATCGAATGCATCGACCCAATATACGCGAAACAAGTTACGGCATTGGATTATTCCAAAACTGAAAGAAATCCAACCCGATGCCGTGATGAAAATGGAACAGTTTCGAATACAGTTAGAGGAAGTAGGGTATTTTCTTGACGAGATGGCTACGGACCACTTTGACCGCCTTGTGACTCGTTCGCCAGAAAGCCTGTCGCTTCCCGTTCGTGAGTTATTAGGCCTACCGCTGGCAATTGTCCGTCTGGTATTGACGAAAGCGATCAATGCGCTGACTGACGAAGTGGAGCTGTCCTTCATTAAACAAAATGCCTTGATTGACAATCTTCGTAATCCAAAACCGAATATCACGATGGATTTAGGGCAAGGCTATGAGGCCGTGAAGGCTTACGACACCCTCTTGTTTCGAAAGAAAAAGGAGATACGTCCCTATCTCATGGCTCTCGATGCTTTCAAACAATATGAGTTGCCCAATGGGACCATTCTTACGGTGAAAAAAGTAAAAGAAAAGTTAAAAATAAATCGCAATCGGTTGATTTTGTGCTATAATAATTCTATGTGGCCTTTATTCGTCCGTTCTCCCAAACCGGGCGACAGGATTAAGACGAAAGTGGGCCATAAGAAGCTAAACCGTATTTTTATCAATGCCAAAATACCCAAATATCAACGTGATGTATGGCCCGTAGTCACGGATCAAGAAGACCGTATTCTATGGGTTGTCGGTTTGGAAAAATCAGTCGATCTGCCCTCAGATGATGATGAACACTATATTGTGATTGAAGTCAATTAGTTGGAGGTTACCCTGATGCATTCAATCATTGATCGCATTCTGATTGATTCGGATCAAATCCAAGCGAAATGTAAAGAACTTGGCGAACAGATCTCAAAGGATTATGAAGGAAAAAACGTTCTCCTTTTGGGGCTGCTAAAGGGATGTATCCCCTTTATGAGCGATCTCATGCGCCATATTACAATCCCTATTCGGGTGGATTTCATGGACGTGTCCAGTTACCATGGGGGAACTTTTTCAACCGGCCAAGTAAAGATCAATAAAGATATAGATACGAATATCGAAGGCGTCGATATCTTAATTGCTGAGGATATTGTGGATACGGGACGAACGTTAGATGCCGTCATCCAACTCCTGACATTACGAAAACCCAACAGCATTAAAGTCGTGACATTGCTCGATAAGCCAGCTGGACGGAAGGTGGATCTAAAACCGGACTACGTCGGTTTTACGATTCCGCCAGTGTTCGTACTAGGCTACGGGTTAGACTATGAAGAATACTATCGGAATCTACCCTATATCGGCGTCATAAAAGAAGAGGTATTAACCAAAAAGGAGGTATAGAATGGCTGGTGCTGTGAGACGAAATCGAAATAGCGGCTGGGGTGGCTATTTTGTTTATCTGTTAGCCATTACGGTCGTCTTTTTAATCATCGTATACATTATGCGCGGAACAGAACAAACCGTTGACCTAAGTTACAATGAGGCGATTGCGAAAATTGAAGCCGGCGAGATTAAGCAAATCCGCATTACGCCGCAGACCGGTGACTATAACCATAACGTCTACCGGATCGAAATGCGCGGTGAGGATAACTATGTCACCTATCGGACGGTGATCATTTCCCCACAATATGAACGCCTTCAAGAAGCGATCTACAATGCCGGCCATGAAATCAAGGTCAATGTTGTTCCAGCGAAAAACGCTTTCGGCGGATGGCTGGTTATCCTTTCCTATCTGATCCCGCTAATTTTGTTGGGTGTTCTTGCCTACTTCTTCTTCCGCAATACTGGCAGCAGCAATCGGGCCTTTGAGTTTGCTCGTAGCCGGGCGAAGCTTAATCGCTCGAAAGACGTCACTTTTGATGACGTGGCGGGACAAGAGGAAGAGAAAGAAGAACTCATTGAAATCGTTGATTTCTTAAAAAACCCGAAGAAATACCAAGAGGTTGGAGCGCGGATTCCGAAAGGCATTCTGCTTTCCGGGCCCCCAGGCACAGGGAAAACCTTACTTGCTCGGGCTTGTGCCGGTGAAGCGAATGTCCCGTTTTACTCGATTTCAGGGTCAGACTTTGTTGAAATGTTCGTCGGGGTCGGGGCTTCACGTGTGCGGGATATGTTTAAGACGGCCAAACAAAATGCGCCATGTATCATTTTTATCGATGAGATTGACGCCGTTGGCCGTCAACGTGGGGCCGGACTGGGTGGCGGTCACGATGAACGCGAACAGACATTGAACCAACTTTTGGCGGAGATGGATGGGTTCGAGCCAAATTCCGGTGTCATTGTGATGGCCGCAACCAACCGACCCGATGTCCTCGATCCAGCGCTTCTACGACCTGGCCGATTCGATCGCCAGATTGTCGTAAACTATCCGGATGTCAAGGGTCGCGAGGCCATTTTAAAAGTCCATGCCCGCAATAAGCATTTTGCACCGAACGTTCATTTTTCCGAGATTGCGAAACGGACGCCAGGTTTTAGTGGAGCGGACCTCGAAAACCTATTGAATGAAGCGGCCTTGCTGGCTGCTCGTAACAACCGGAAGTATATTGAGATGCAGGATATTGACGAAGCGATGGACCGTGTCCTAATGGGGCCTGCGAAGAAGAGCCGGAAATACACGGAACGCGATAAGAAAATGATTGCCTACCATGAGGCAGGTCACGCCGTCATAGGGTTAAAATTAGAAAATGCAGCCATTGTCCACAAGGTGACAATTGTCCCTCGCGGGCAAGCCGGTGGTTACGCGCTGATGCTTCCTGAAGAGGAGCAATTTGTCGCCACCAAACAGGATCTTCTTGATCAGATTACAGGCCTTCTCGGGGGTCGCGTCGCTGAGGAACTCATCTTCAACGAAATGACGACCGGTGCCCATAATGATTTCGAAAAAGCGACAAAAATTGCCCGAGCAATGGTCACCGAGTACGGCATGAGCAATCTTGGTCCGATTCAATACGAGAAAAATACCGGTAATGTCTTCCTCGGGCGTGACTATTTAACCGAACGAAACTTTTCCGCTCAAATCGCACATGAGATTGATATTGAAGTCCGTCGGATCATCGATGAATGTTACGAGCGGGCCAAACAGGTTCTAACAGAAAATAGCGATCTGTTGCATCTCATTGCCAATCAATTGATGGAGATGGAAACCTTGACGCGGGAGGACATCGAAGAATTGGTAGCCACCGGAAAAGTGCAATGGTGGGAAGAAAAGAAAAAACGCGACCAAGAGGAACGCGAAAAAGCCGAAAAAGCCGAGAATACATCGTCATCCAATCAAAACTCATCCGAAGAAACCAACTGGCTCAAACCATTAGAATAGTTATCGATACATAAAAGCCCTTTTGGGCTTTTTGTGTTTGTGACGCCTAAATTGTTTATCCATGCGTTTTCATGATAAAATAGAAACGATTTTAAGTGTAGGTGATAACAATGAACGATTACATTGTACGAGCAATGGCTTTTCACGATACCGTCCGTATCTACACGATTCGAGGCACCGGGCTTGTGGGGAAAGCACAGGAGATCCACCATACGCTTCCCTCTGCTACTGCGGCATTAGGCCGAACTTTAATTATCGGGGCAATGATGGGAGCCATGTTAAAGGACGATCAAAGACTCACCATCCGAATTAAAGGCGATGGCCCGATTGGCGAAATTCTTGTGGACGCGAGAGCAAACGGCAATGTCCGCGGTTACGTGGCCAATCCTCTAGTCCATTACCAATACCCAGATGGAAAACTGAATGTGGCACAAACCGTCGGAACCAAAGGTGAAATACAGGTCATCAAAGATCTGGGACTAAAGGATTTCTATACCTCCTCCATCGAGTTAGTAAGCGGAGAACTGGGTGAGGATTTTACCTACTATTTTGCTAAGTCCGAACAAATCCCTAGTGCGGTGGGTGCAGGTGTCCTTGTAGAAACAGATAACCGGGTCCGTGCAGCTGGCGGTTTCATCCTTCAACTCTTACCTGGTGCGACAGAAGAAACGATCAACACGATTGAAAAGAGATTGTCGCAAATGATGCCCGTATCCGAAATGGTGGATAAAGGCTATACCCCTGAACAAATGGTGGAAGTTTTGGCAGGTGATGATCATCATATTCTTTCGAAACAACCGGTTCAATTTTTCTGTGACTGTAGTAAGGATCGTTTTGGAAAAAGCCTTGCCAGCCTTGGTAAGGAAACGCTAAATGAGATGATCGAAGAAGATGGCAAAGCGGAGATCGTTTGTCATTTCTGCCGCTCGAAATATGGATTTACGAAAGAGGAGCTAATCGCCATACGGGATATGGCGCAAGAATAGGAAGCTAAAACTAATGCTCATTGAAAAAGGTATTTTGTGGCTTAAGCAACTTTTAAGCCACTTTTTAATCTTTAAAAACGCTTGAAGAACCGATTACAAACCAACAAAAAAGCTGACTCTTCAAATGGGAGAATCAGCTTTTCGCTCATCATTGGAATTTCTTTAAATAGTGATACAAAGCGTTTACAGGTAAACCGACAATCGTATAGAAATCCCCATGGATCCATTCGATGAATTTGGCTGCCCTTCCCTGTATAGCGTAGGCCCCTGCCTTATCAAACGGTTCGCCACTTTTGATGTAGGCATCGATTTCTTCGTCTGAAAGGGGAGAAAAACGCACTTCGGCCTTTCGATAAAACGTTACTTCCTTTTCTTTTGAAATCATGCTGACGCCTGTAAGTACCGTATGCGTGTCGTTTGCAAGCCGTTTCAACATGGCAAAGGCTTCCTGTGCATCTTTGGGCTTACCTAAAATTTCATTTTTATGGACGACGATGGTATCGGCACCAATGACAATGGCGTCAGGATGGTGGTTGAAAACCGCCTGCGCTTTCCGTTTGGCAAGGCTCATCACGATTTCTGAAGGAGGCAACGCCTGATCGAAGGATTCGTTCACCTCAGAGGTCACGGTAGTAAAGGGGAGATCGAGGAGTTGAAGGAGTTCTTGGCGCCGTGGCGATTGGCTGGCGAGTATAATCGGTTTCATGTTTTCACCTCTTCTCTAATTTTACTCCTGATCCATATCAAAGACAATAAGCGATGACGCAAAAGCCCATAATACGAAGTGCGGGATAGGGGGTTGCTTGTCGAACTTGGTTGCTAAAGGGATTGAAAATATTGTAAAATAAGATAAGGTGATGCTATGAAATGGTACATTGATGATATAGAGATCGAAAATCAGGTTGTCATTGCGCCGATGGCAGGAATTGGCAACTTCGCCTTTCGCCGTATTTGTAAGGAGATGGGGGCGGGATTAATCTATGCAGAGATGGTTAGCGATAAGGCCCTCATCTATAATAATGAAAAGACTTATCGGATGCTTTATGTTGATGAAAGCGAGCAACCCGTAAGCTTGCAAGTGTTTGGTGGCGATGTCGATACCATCGTGGAAGGAGCCAAAATTATCGATCAAAAATCGAACGCTATGATCATCGATATAAATATGGGGTGCCCCGTCCCTAAAGTCACGAAGGGCGATGCAGGAGCGAAGCTTCTGCTTAACCCACAAAAAGTCTATGAAATTGTCGCCCGTGTAGTGGATAACGTCAAGAAGCCCGTTACCGTAAAAATGCGTGCAGGTTGGGACGAGCACACCATTTATGCGGTTGAAAACGCACGGATGATTGAAAAGGCGGGGGCAAAGGCGCTCGCCATCCACGGCCGCACTCGAAAACAGATGTATCAAGGCAAGGCCGATTGGAACATCATCAAGGCCGTTAAACAGGAGATTCAGTCCATCCCCGTTATCGGGAATGGCGATGTGAAGTCCCCCGAAGATGCGAAACGGATGTTGGATGAGACGGGGGTAGATGCCGTGATGATCGGCCGTGCCGTATTGGGAAACCCATGGATCATCCGCCAGATTGTCCACTATTTGGAAACGGGTGAGAAATTGCCTGATCCCACTCCGGAAGAGCGTGTGATGAAGGCCATAGAACATATGGATTACCTCATAGAACTAAAGGGTGAAAGGACAGCCGTATTGGAAATGCGCAGTCATATTCCGTGGTATTTGAAAGGACTAAAGAATGCGAACCAAGTGAAGCGCCTGACGCATGAACTGACGGATTCCGACCAGGTCAAGCAGGTGCTCTATGACTACTTGAAGAATTTGAATGAAATGTAAATGGGGGATTTTGATGAAACTATTATTAAACCGTATCCTGGCTTTTCTATATGATGTGATAATCCAGCTGATCCTATTGTTGCTTCTTATTATAAGCGTTAACTTTTTAAATGAGCGGGTTCCTTTGGCGAATTGGCAGCGCCAGCTCATTCTCTGGTCCGTATCCCTTCTTCTTTTCATCCTTTTATATGCAGTGCTCCCCATTCGTATGAAGGGGAGTTTTGGGAAATTTTTGACGGGGCTTCAAGTCATTCCGACGAATGGACGCATGACTTTTGGACGTTGGCTGTTTCGAGAAATCGTACTAAAGTATCTATATCCTTACACCGGGGTTATCGTATATTTCTACGTGGCGAACCATATAAACCACCGGGTATTCTGGCTTTCAATCGGTTTAGGTATTTATATCGGCATTGGATTATTGGTCCAACTTCTTTTCATACTAATAAAAAGAAAGCCGCTTCATGATGTGCTCTTGCGTACGACGGTCGTCTTTAGGGATAAAAATGAGTGATGGCGTTGAAAACCATGGACATGGTCTGATATAATGTAAAATTGTGTGTAGGAATAAAAAATGAGGAGGACGAACATGAGCGACCACAGTAATCAGCCAAGCTTGAACGAACAGATGCAGGTGCGGATGGAAAAACTTCATTTTTTACGAGAACGAGGCATTGCTCCCTTTGGGCAACGATTTGACCGTACCCATACGACCCGTGATATTAAGGCGATCGCGGAAGGTAAGGATCCAGAGACTCTCGAACAGGAAACGATCGTGGTGAAGACGGCTGGTCGCATCATGACGAAACGAGGCCAAGGAAAAGCAAGCTTCGCTCATATCCAAGACCAATTCGGCCGGATCCAAATTTATGTTCGGCAAGACACCCTAGGGGAAGATACCTATGAAGTCTTTAAAAAGGCGGATATCGGCGATATTATTGGCGTAACGGGTAAAATCTTTTATACACGGACCGGTGAGTTAACGGTGTGGGTACATGAATATACTCACCTAACCAAGGCGTTACGGCCATTACCGGATAAATACCATGGCCTTGTCGATAAAGAAGAAATTTACCGGCGCCGTTATGTGGACCTCATTATGAATGAGGAAAGCCGTAGACGTTTCACTTTACGATCCAAGATTATCGCGGAGTTACGCGCTTACTTAAATGGACGCGGCTTTATTGAAGTCGAAACCCCCATCTTAAATACCATCGCTGGTGGTGCGGCTGCCCGTCCTTTCATCACTCACCATAATGCATTAGATTTGGACATGTATTTACGTATCGCTCCGGAGCTCTATTTAAAACGGCTTATCGTTGGTGGTTTTGAAAAAGTATATGAGATTGGCCGCCTTTTCCGTAATGAAGGGATGGACTCGATGCACAATCCTGAATTTACCGCCATGGAGCTTTATATGGCCTATTCCGATATGGAGGGCATGATGGACCTGACGGAAGATATAATCGTCCATCTTGCGCAGTCCATCTTAGGAACGACTGAAATTTCTTATGAAGGTACGCCAATCAGTCTCCAGCGTGGTTTTCGCCGGCTCCATATGGTGGATGCCGTGAAAGAGATAACGGGCGTTGATTTCTGGCAAGAAAGAAGTTTTGAAGAAGCAAAAGCCTTAGCTGAAAAACATGGGGTTGAAATAAAGGACCATTTCACCGGCGTTGGCCATATCATTAACGCCTTCTTTGAAGCCTTTGTTGAGGATCATTTGATTCAACCGACTTTTATCTATGGTCATCCTGTGGAAATCTCTCCCTTGGCCAAACGAAATGCAGAGGATCCACGATTTACCGATCGCTTTGAATTGTTTATTTACGGCGGTGAATATGCCAATGCATTTAGCGAGTTGAACGATCCCATCGACCAGCGGCAACGGTTTGAAGCGCAATTGAAAGAGCGAGAGCTTGGCAATGAAGAGGCTTCGGAAATGGATGAAGACTATATCGAAGCCCTCGAATATGGTTTACCCCCAACGGGAGGCTTAGGAATCGGAATCGATCGCCTCGTCATGTTGTTAACGGATGCACGTTCTATACGAGATGTCTTGCTTTTCCCCACTATGAAACCGATTCGAAAACCGCAAACGAGCGAAGAAGCAACGAATAAAAAAGATGAAGCGTAAACATATTGTCGTAACCTATTATAGGCTAAACGTGAAAACTAATCGTTGTCACGTTTAGCCTTTTCTTTTATTCAAAAAATGGCTTTTACTCACCCAATCGTGGCGTAAGACTTTCATTTTGACTTGTTTTAACAGGAAAAGTGTAATACAATATGCATAAGTACGTAACATGCGAGAGGATATTATGGGGAACCGGCTAAAAGCATATCGGATATGGGCAAACCGACTATTTATTCTATCTCTCATCGTGTTCGGTATTCGGCTTTTTTTATTTTTCTTAGCGCAACATACCACGCTAAACATTGATCCTTTCGAGAAGGTGACGATTTACTCGAATGCGTTGATAGGCCTAGTCATCTTCTTAATCTACATTTGGCCGAAACAGTTAGGATGGATCGAATGGGCTAAGTCCTATTCGTTCCATTTGCTTCTCAGCTTCCTCATTACCTTCTATGATGGTTTGTTTTTTATCCGTATTCAATCGCATTTCAATATCTTTAAGCTCTTTTCAACAATTGGGATTTGCGCGTTATTCCTTGCGATTCTGTATCTCATTCCACGTCGCATCCGTTTGGGTACCATCGTTTGCCTTCTGATCCTCCTCCCCGTCTATTACGTGGCGCAAGATATCTATTTTGGCATTTTTGACCGTTACTTTTCCTTTAAAGAACTGGTTACCCTGCGCGAAGGCGTCGAGAGTTCGGAGGGGATGATCCGGTTTTCGGGCTTCCATTACATCTATTTCAGCAGTATGATTCTATCCCTTTTCCTATTCTTCTTCATAAAGCGCAAGCTAAAGCCCCCTCTTCTCCATTACCAATTGACATGGTCCCGGCTGAAACAAACCTTCGCCCCTGCCCTCATCCTTTTGGTCATCGTCAACATCAATGCCTCCATTCCGCGAAAAACAGCTCGGCTGCACCAATCGGACCACTATCTCTATTTCCGTGTATTTGATAATACGTCTTTCGTTAACCGCTTTGGTGTAGCACACTTTTTTCTTCGTGACATAGCTGATATATTGGTCCCCGAACGGGGCAATCCTAAGGATTATGAAGCGATTGAGGAGTACTTTGCCAAGTATCCTAAACTTCATGAAGGAAATGGCTATACCGGCCTGTTCGAAGGGAAGAACCTGGTCTTCATCGTCGCCGAATCCTTTGATGAAATGGCGCTGGATGATCAGCTCACACCGAACATTATGCGGCTAAAAAAGGAAGGAATTTCCTTTGATAACCACTTTGTCCCGGTCTATCCTCGGACCACATGCGATACGGAGTTCATTTACAACACAGGGCTGATCCCCTCGATTAAGGATGGCCCTACTTGTTATATGTTTAATGGCAACAGTTATTCCCAATCGTTGCCGATGCTTTTTAAGAAGAAGGGTTACCTTGCCCAAGCCTTCCACAATAATTATAAGGAGTTTTATACTCGTCACCTGGTCTATAAAGGATTGGGTTACGATGCTCTCTATGGGCAGCACGAATTGGGCTTATCTGAAGAGGATATTCGCTATGATTCGCTCTTCTTTGAGAAAGGAAAGGATCGTATCCTGCCCGACCAAACGCCGTTTATGAGCTTCGTTCTCACCCTGAGCGGCCACAGCCCTTATGAGACGACTAACCTCGCAGTCAAGGCACACCTATCCCGTGTCAAAGCGCATTTTAACGGCCAAGCGATGGATGAGGATATTTTAAAATACATCGCCTCTCAAATTGAAGTTGATCTTCTTGTCGGAAAATTGCTGGAAGAACTGGAAGAACGAGGCCTTTTAGAGGATACGGTGATCATCTTTACTACCGACCACTATCCCTACACGCTTAATAAGAAAGCCTATGAGAAGTATCGGGGAGTGGAAGAAGGATATTTAAAGATGAAAGGGCCTCTAATCATATGGGGTAGCGGGGTGGAGCCGCAAAGCATCCAGCGCCTGACCTCATCCTTCGATGTATTGCCCACGGTTGCGAACCTATTTAACTTGGATATCAACTATACCTACTATGTCGGTCATGACGTTTTTGATCGACACCATCAAGAACTGGTCCTGTTTAAGGATTACGCCTGGTTTGATGGCCAAAACTATGTAAAGGATGGCCATTTGAAGGCGGGGTCGATGACGCGGGAAGAGGTCGAACGGATGAGCGAGCGCGTCAATCTAATCTATGAGATCAACCGCAAAATTTTACAAGTGAACTATTTTAAGCTAAAAGAATAAACAGTATAAACAGCAGAAAAAAAAGGACCGTATCGCTCCTTTTCAGGCTGTTGACAAAGTATCATTGTCAATGGCCTTTTTATTTTGAAAAATATAACTCTATGGTCCATAAATAAGTATATTTAACTTCTTATATTTGATATAATCGAGGAAGGAGTTGATAAGGATGTTGACGAGAAATACGGATAAATGATGCCATCATTTTATGTACCATGGAGGAATTGGTTCCACCCCATCATCTATTAAGAAAAATTGATCGGACCTTTGATTTTAGCTTTATCTATGACATAGTCAAACCCTACTATTGTTTGGATAATGGAAGAAGAAG
>DATCJW010000023.1:0-19827 GCA_036562595.1 Haloplasmataceae bacterium
CAGATTTATGAAGCCGTTGATCTTGAAAGTGCCCGCAGCATCAGAGACCGGATTATCCAAACCTATGAAGCAAAGGCACCGAAAGCCACAGCTATCCTGGATGAGGCATTTGATGACATAACCGCTGTTCTTGCCCTGCCTCTTAAGTACCGGAAACGGCTTCGCACTACAAACAGTGTGGAAAGGCTTAACCAGGAAATCCGCCGTCGGGAGAGGGTTATTCGGATCTTTCCCAATACAGCATCAGTTATCCGGCTGATGGGTGCACTGCTTATGGAACAGGAAAGGTGGCAGACAGGGCGCAAATACTTTGATATGCAGCTTTATTACCAGATACGGAATGAGAAAAACATGAAGCCCGGTACTGCTGCATAAGACGCGCATTTAATCCAGGGCCTGTTGACAACGAACCTCACATGGCATGTTTTCCCGCATTAGTCCCGTTCCCTCTCTATTTTTGGAGTGTTATGCTTTGAGGAAGGGATAAGGCCCGTCTATCAGCCAAACATGCCATGAACTCATTAGCTTTCACGGCATAAACGCTTATTGTTATTGGGTGTCTGGCTGGCTGCTGTTTAACAACCGAGGCAATTTACACACTATTTTGGACTTGACTCACCAAATTGATCGTCTAGTATTATCTTACACTTGTTTTACTAAAATGTAAACATTTTAGTAAAATTTTTGACTTTTGAAACTTTTTAAAAGCTATGAATATAATAAAAAGGTTATCAACGATAGGCCGCTAATAACCTTTGTCAAACAGCAATCGATAATACATTTATGAGGTATTCTATTCATCATACGATTTCATCAGGAAGAAACAAAAAGCCATTCATACGTCAAGACCACCACGATGAAGCCAAGCAGGATGCTAAACAGTTCGGTCAATAACCCCACCTTTATACTATGACGCACCTGTTGGATGCCAACCGCACCGAAATATACTGTCGCAATATAAAACAGCGTATCCGTGCTCCCTGATAAAACGGAGGCCAGAATTCCGATCAGGCTATCGGGACCATAGGTTTTAAAAATGTCATTCAGGACGATTTGGGAGGCCATACCGGAAAGCGGTTTGAAGAGGATTAGGCTCACTAAGTCCAAATTTATCCTCTCGTCTGGAATAATTCGGTTTAATACCTGTAATACGCCCGAGCTTTTAAAAACAGTTGTTGCCAAAATCATACTCATGACGAAAGGCAAAATATCGTAGACGACTTTTAACCCCTCCCTGCACCCACGCACAAAGCTCTCTAAAGCATTGATTTTTTTTACTTGGGCATAGATAAACAAGATAAACAGGAGCGTAGGTATGATGTAATAGGACCAGGACATCATGGCCGATCGCTCCTGTTTCGCAGGCGAACAACCCATTGATCAACAAGAATCGCAAAACAAGTCGTAAAAAACGATACCATAAGGACGAGTGGAAGAACGCCAACGGAATAGTTGCTTCCATTAATCTCACGCAGGCTAATCAGTGTTGTGGGGAGTAACGTCAATGAGGAAGCGTTGATGACGACAAAAGTCACCATGGAGCGAGTGGCCACCTTTTTATCGGGATTTAATTCTTGCATCGCTTTCATCGCCTGAATGCCTAAAGGTGTAGCCACGCTTCCTAAACCTAACATGTTGCTGATAAAATTTGAGGCGATGTATCCATGGACAGCATGGTCCTTCGGTAGTTCAGGAAACAAAAAACGGGTGATTGGATAGATTTTCTTCGCCAATTTTTCGATGAGTTTCAAGTCTTTTACAATCTCCAGAATACCGCTCCAAAGGATGTAGAGACCACTTAGATTTAATATCAGCATAATCCCCTCTTTCGGAGCAGTAAAAATGGCTTCATGTACAGCTTTCACGTTACCGTTGATGAAGGCAAAGGCAAAACCGATGAGAAACAGGAAAAGCCAAATTTTATTAATCATTGTACCCTCCTATAATAGACCAAAACACGTCCTTCCAACTCTTTATCGGATCATCGTGTAAATGGTTATAATCCTTTAACGATCGAGAAAGGAGGATCGTCTCCCCGTGAACGAGCCGTAAGTAGTAGGCATCGTTCACCCGATCGATAACAAGCTCCGCATGCTTGGCCTCTTCTTCACTTAACGGGACTCGCAGAGCCTCATCAAGATAGAAGAGCCGATCAAGCTCCTTGACATAGAGAATCCCCCGATCGAGCAGATAGCGGGGTTTAAAGTGAGTAAATCCGTATTCGAACAACCGGAGGTGATCCGCCCAATCATTCGGATCATCGAGCGTTACTACAATCAGTTCCATACCGTTTTTCTTCGCCGAAGTGACGAGAGTCCGACCCGCCTTTTTTGTGTACCCCGTTTTTCCTCCCGTGATGTAGTCATACGAATTCACAAGACGATGCTTATTATGAAACACGTAGACTTGACCAGCCTTAGACGTGGCACGGTGGGTTTTCGAAGAACTAATGGTTTGAAAAATGGGATTTTGAAGGGCCACCCGCATGAGCCTCGCCATGTCATAGGCGGTGGATAGATTAGATGTCGTTTCATCCAGCCCGGATGGATTTTCAAAAACGGTATTATACATCCCGATCTGTTTCGCTCGCTCGTTCATCCACAATACGAAAGTATCGTAGTCTCCGGCAATGTGTTCCGCAATGGCATAGGCGGCATCGTTCCCGCTCCGCAACATTAACCCATAGATGAGGTCAATCAATTTGAGCTGTTCCCCTGCTTTAACGTATAAGCTAGAGCCGATCTGTTTTGTTGCCTCCTCTGAGATGGTGACGTATTCGTCTAACACCCCTTCCTCGATGGCGATAAGAGCGGTCATAATTTTGGTAATGCTGGCAATCCGCATCTGACGGTGAATATTTTTTTCAAATAAGACCCGCCCGGACTCCGCATCCATCAAGATACACGCTTGGCAACTCACGGCAACGGGGGATTCGGCCAACGTCACTTTTGGATTTAAGACGAAGAGAATGGCGATCAGGATTACGAACCATAGGAATTTCTTCATCGGTATCACCTAAAACATTATATGATTTCTTTTTTAAACCTTATACCTAATCTCTACACCTGGCTAACATTCTGAAAAGCCGACATTTTTCTCCTAAACGTTTTTTCACTACATACATATAGAAATGAGGAGGAATCTTATGACTTCATGAGGTTTCAAAATCTGTTTTATTTTGTATTCACATCACTCGGTTTTCAATTGATTTTTTTCTTCCTCCTCTTTCATTTCGTCCTCCATCTACTCATTCATCCTTTCAATCTCGAGGCACTAACCATTGAACCATTTCCAATCCATTAAAAAAACGATCGGTATTCCGATCGTTTGACGTATGCCTAATGAGGTTCCTGCCTAAGTAAATAACGCTTGTTCCTTCGTCTCTTCCTCATCAATATCCTCTAACAACTCCGGTAACTCATCGAGGCTCACAAGATTGAAGTAGTCTAAAAAATCATCGGTCGTCCCCAACAAAACAGGTTTGCCAGGTGCATCCAACCGTCCTACTTCTTTAATGAGAGACATGGCGAGTAAGCGGCGGACGATGTGGTCGCTATTGGTACCGCGGATATGTTCGATCTCCGCACGGGTTATGGGTTGTTTGTAAGCGATGATTGCAAGTACTTCCATCGCCGCATTGCTAAGACGCGTTCGGTATTGATCCTGATAGATCCGTTTATAAAACTCATAGTACCGTTCGCTCGTTGTCATCCGATACGCATTGGCCGTATGAATAATTGTTATGCCACGTCCATTACGGTCATACTCATTCTTTAAAGCCTCGACCATCAGCTTGGCGTCGTCTTCGCTCACTTCTAAAGCGATGGCAATCTGGGTTAAGGTTAGCCCATCTTCTCCTGCAAGATACAATAACCCTTCCAAGGCCGCATAGAGTTTCTTATTCATCGGATTCCTCCTCGTTCTTGTTGTACTGGATATAGATTTCTCCAAATAGACGGTCTTGTTTCACGCGTAGAACGTTTTGCTTTGCTAACTCCAACAATGCCATGAAGGTAACGACGACGTGTTCCCGCGTCGGCCATTGCTTATACAAGGCGTCAAAGGTGGTCTGGCGGTGCATTTGTAAGTAAGCTTCAAGCTCTTTCATCCGCTCTTCAACCGTGACCGTTTGAGAAGCAATGGTCGTCTTGATCGGCCGATGGAGCTGATAGCGTCGCAAAACGCGGTTAAAAGCACTTAACAGATCGTAGACATCACCTTTGTATTGGAGTAAGTCTTTCAAATCTAGCCGGATCTCTTTCGATAGATCGGTTGGGATTTTCGCTAAATATTGACACCGCTCCTCATAAAGCGCATAAAGATGGGGGACGATGTCTTTAAACTTTTTATAGAGCTTAAGCCGTTCTCGGAGCTGTTCCTCAGGATCTTCTTCATACTCCGTTCCTTCAGGCTTCATTTCGTACTGAGGCAATAAATGCCGGCTCTTAATATGGACGAGATAGGCCGCCATCACAAGGTATTCGCTAGCAATGACCAAGTCCAACTCTTCCATTTGATGGATATAGTCTAAGTATTGGTTCGTCACTTCCGTCATATTGACTTCATCGATGGAAATCTTCATTTCTTTAATTAAATACAACAAGAGATCCAATGGTCCTTCAAACGCATCGATTTTTACGATGTATTCCATCCTATCACCATCTCTATCATTAATCACATTTTACCCTTTCGCCGAGACGAATGTCAATTTTAAAAAAAGCCCATAATAGCCTTTAGGACTTTAATCGCTACCATCATAAAGTCAGCCGAAGGCATGAATTTCCCTTATCATCCTCTATCGATGATTATCTAAGATTTTTTTATTATGGGTATCATGCTGTGCTTCTGAATAAAGGGGATTGAAAATATAAAGGGCTGGAAGAAAAACCTTTCAGCCCTCATTTCATTTTATCCTTATCAGGTTCGCGATGCGAGCGATTTTGGTTAATTCGGAAGAAAATGCTCCAGAAGTTCTTGAAACTGAAGGGTATCAAAGGATAAAGGTAGGGGCGTCCAAAGCTTTTTTGTGTGGCGAGAAAGATAGTATTAAAGATAAATCCGCCGATAAGCCCATAGATGCCCCATAGAGCCGTTAGAACGATGAGGATAATCTTATAGATCTTATTGGCAAGAGATAATTCATAGGAAGGCGTCGCATACGATCCTAAGGATGAGATGGAGACATACAGGACGATCTCCGGCGAAAATAAACCGACATCAATGGCCACTTGCCCGATCAGGATTCCGGCTACCAGCCCCATGGCAGTCGTTAAAGCGTTAGGGGTATGGACCGATGCCAGCCGGAGGAATTCAATGCCGATTTCCGCAATAAGGACTTGTGCCACGATGGGAACATTACCGAGTTCCTTCGGTCCGATGTATGAAAGTTGTTCCGGTAAGTACTTCGGTTGTAGAACGAAAAGGAGCCAAACGGGAACAAGATAAAGGGAACCAATAATTCCGAGGGTCCGAAAAAGGCGGAGGAAAGAGCCTACGATGGGCGTATGGCGGTATTCTTCCACGTGGTGGATCTGTTCAAAGAAAGTGGTGGGAACGATGATGACCGAAGGCGAATTGTCAACGATAATCCCGACAAGTCCTTGATAGAGGTGGACGGTTAAAATGTCAGGCCGTTCCGTAAAACGAACCTTGGGATAGGGATTCCACTTTTGATCGACGATGAATTCCTCCAACTTCTTATCGCTCATCGTGAGTTCATCCACGTCGATTGATTTTAATTTTTTACGTACTTCCTCAACGATTTTGGGATCGGCGACCCCTTCTATATAAGTGATACAAACATCCGTTTTGGATTTTTCCCCCACTTGGATGAGTTCGTGACGCAGGTAAGGATCGCGGATCCGCCTCCGAATCAAGGCGGTATTGATGATGATATTTTCGGTAAACCCATCACGGCTTCCCCGAATAACTTTTTCCGTTTCGGGTTCCGACGGATTGCGTCCCGGATAGTTTCGGAGGTCGATGACGAACCCTTTGGGCTCCCCATCGACGAGGATCACCACCATGCCCGAAAGGATGTTGGTGATCATTTCGTCAAGATTATCCTTTTCAGTGACCTGTTGGAAGATGATATGGTTTTTTATGATTTCAAAGGCTTTCCGCTTTTGTTTCGCTAGATAACCCGTTTCATTAAGATCTAACAGCTCCTTCATCAATTCAAGAATATACCGCGTATCACACAGGCCGGTGACAAAATAGATGTGGCAGAGGGTATCGTCCAAGAGGAGATCGCGCTTGCCGACGTCGAAGCTAATCCCGATCCCAATCTTTTCTTTTATGTATTCATAGTTCTCCTCAAGTTTTCGTGAAACGTAACGGGGCGTTTCGTAGGCCATGGTTACCCCCTTGGCTTAAAGATGAGGGCGACAATAAAGGCGAAGATGATCGCTGAAGTGATGCCGACGGCGGTCAAGTCGAAGATCCCCATCCCAATGCCTAGAAAACCTAATTCTTGCGCTTTTTCCAATGCGCCATGTAGCAAGGAGTGGCCGAAGGAAGTAATGGGGACGAGCGCACCTCCACCAGCCCACTCGATAATTTTATCATAGATGCTGAAGGAGTCCAGCAAAACGCCGATGACGACAAACCAACTCGTCACATGACCTGGTGTCAATTTGAAGCGATCGATAAGAAACTGTCCAACGAGACAGACCAAACCCGCAAAGAGGAAAGCATTTACATAAATCATTTTACATTCATCCTTTCAAAGGCGACGGCATGAGCGATGCACGGCATACTTTCTTTCTGCATGATCATGGTTGGATTATGTAGAGCTCCCGTCGCCACGACTAAAATACGGTTCACTTCTCCCATTTTCAAGAGGTGAAAGAGATAGCCATAAGTCACAACAGCGCAGCAAGCACAGCCGCTGCCGCCCGCGTTTACTGTTTTTTTCTGTTTCGGGGAGTAAATCATAAGCCCGCAGTCATCATGGACCGCATCGATGTTGTAACCCTGACTGCGCATGATATCCCGCAAGACCTTCGTTCCGTACTCCGACAGGTCACCGGTGACAATCATGTCGTAGTAGTCGATACCTACGCCAAGATCGTTCAAATGGCGGATAATCGTATCGCTAGCCGCAGGCGCCATTGCGCTTCCCATGTCATAAGGGTTTTTCTCTTTTGCGTCGATTACACGCCCGATGGTCACGCTTTTGACTCGGATGTCGGATACATCCTGAGACAGGCAGATCGCACCCGCACCCGTAACCGTAAAGCTTGCAGTTTTGGGGCGTTTGTTTCCGTACTCAATGGGGTAACGGTATTGCCGCTCTGCGGCCTTATTGTGGGAAGAGGTAACGGCGATTGCTTGTTTCATCTGCCCACTATTAATGAGAAGGGAAGCCGTTAAGAGGGTCTCCATCGCCGTAGAACACGCACCGAACATCCCAAGGTAAGGAACAGGATAGTACCTTAGAACATAATGGCTGATGACGTTCTGATTAATCAGATCGCCACCAAAGATGGCATCCAGGTCGTCGACCGTAATATGCGCCTTTTCCATAGCCAAGTTGATCGCATCCTGATAAAGGCGCATCTCCGCTTTCTCCCAGCTCTTTTCGCCACAATAGATATCGTCATAGCTTAAATCCATGTACCCAATGAGATTCCCTTCCTTTTCGAAGGGCCCGACTACCGTTCCCGTGCTTTTGACGAACACGCCGTTATCTAAAACGAAGGTCCCTTTCATCCAAACCACCTCATGATCAGATAACGGATGATGCCAATAATGTAGGCACTGGATACGCCAAGAGCGATGACGCTGCCCGTGAGTTTAAACATGTTGGCCGCAATACCAAGCGTAATGCCCTCGCTTTTTCCTTCTAAGGCGGCGCTCGTCATCGCGTTACTAAAACCTGTAATCGGGACGAAGGCCCCTGCACCAGCAAAATCTCCAAAATAGTCCCATACCCCAAACCCCGTCAAAAGGGCGGTGATAAGGATAAGGGTGACGATCATCAAGCTTTGCGCCTGATCCTTATCTGCGCCCCAAAAGCGGTAAAGATCGATCAGCGCTTGGCCGATAACGCCAATCATTCCGCCACAGACAAATGCGATGAAACCGTTGCGGATATAGTTTGGTTTATGGCGATTTCGTTGGATGTAATGTTGATAGTCCATTTGCGTTCCTCCGTTTCGCAGACTTCTATCTATAATATTTACAAAAATAAGAAAATTATAAAAAACGACACGGTTCAACACACAAAAAGTTTACCGCGTCATCAAGCCAATAAAAAAGACGACCGGCGTCGTCTAAGAAGATAAGCGATAATACTTCGCAATCGTTTCGACAATCCGCTTTTCGATTCGTGATACCTTGGATTGGGAAATCCCCAGTTTTTTTCCAATCTCACTTTGTGTCAGGCCGTAGCGAAAGCGGTAGTAAAATACCTTCCTTTCCAGTTCCGACATCCCCTTCATCCACTCGGAGAGGATGATTTGTTCGGATTCCAGCACGTCGCTGTTGTCTTTCAACACGTAGTCCCCTACGGTGAGATGGTCATCAATGGTATACTCTAAAGATAGCGGTTGCCAAGACTCCATTAGGTGATAGCCTAATACGACCTCCTCATAATCCAACTTTAACCGTTTGGCGAGTTCTTTGATCGAGAGCCGTTGATGCCGCTCCAAGTATTCGCGAATCCGCCGGCTGATTTTTAAGGCCTGTTTGCTCAATTTAATCGGATTGCGATTTTGAAGATACTGCCGAATCTCACCAAGGATATAAGGCACCGCAAAGGTCGAAAAGGCAAAGCCACGGGTAGGATCGAACTTTTTCGCCGCCATGATGAGACCGACACATCCGCTTTGAAAAAGGTCGTCCTTTTCGCTCTGGTGGTAGCGAAACCGGTTGACAATCGACCAGACAAGTCGGTAGTTTTCTTCAACCAAGGCGGTTTGTTCGGGGGTGAGCTTTGCTTCATTCATCGTCGATCTTTCCAATGGGGAAACGCTTGATGATGGTGACCGTCGTTCCCTTCTTTGGTTCGGAATGGACGTATAGTTCGTCGCTAAAGGCCTCCATCAGCGTAAAGCCCATGCCGGAACGCTCCTCATCCGAACGGGTAGTATAGAAGATTTCCCGTGCCTTTTGTACATCCGGTATGCCTTTCCCGTAGTCCGTAATCGTTACCGTGACCTCTGGCCATCCCTCACCCTTTGAAATCCCGATCGTCATCTTGATTGTGCCTCCTTTATTGTCATAGGCATGGATAATCGCATTAGTGACTGCCTCGCTCACCGCTGTCTTCAGTTCATTCAATTCCTCCAATCGTGGATCGAGGTGGACCACAAAACCCGCTACGACAATCCGGGCAAAGGATTCGTTTTCACTTCTGGCATCGAAGACGACTTCACAATAGTTCTCAAACTTTCTCATACTACGCCACTCCCAAATAATTTTCCGCTTGTTCCTCATCTTTCGTAATGACAACAATTTTATATAAACCGGATAAGCGTACGATCCGCTCGATGGTCGCCGTCAGATGGCAGAGCACAATGACTCCCCCTAACCTCTTCACTTGGTTATAACGGCCTAAGATGACCCCTATTCCGCTACTATCCATAAACTCGAGTTCTTTCATGTTAAATACAATATTGGTGATCGCATACTCCTCCATTAAGATGTTGATCCGTTCGCGTAGTTCAATGGAAGTATGGTGATCGAGTTCTCCCTTTAAGCGAATGAACAGCGTGTCCTTTTTAATGAAGAGATGGACTGACAGGCTCATACCGACACCTTCCTGACTAAATTTCGTTCTCCTTCAACTTGACTCTAGCACATCCATCTGCGGAAATATACGTTTTAGACAAAACCTCGGCTTTTTCATAAACGAGGACATTGTCAAATGGAAACGATGGTTGCTATTTTCGGATACTTTTTGTCATTTTGTTATTGTTTTTCGGGAAAAGCTCATTCGCCAACATTCCCTAAAAATAAAAAGAAGCCATCCGAAGATGGCTTCCGATTTATTCACCTAGTAAGGTCCGTTTCATGGTGCGGCCCAATAGTTTTAATAACCCCACCGGCTGGACGGTTTCGTTTACCGTAAGCTCCACTTCAGCCACTACTTTGCCGCGATCAAGGACAGTGAGTTTCCCAATCACGTCACCAGAATTGACCTTCCCTTTCGGCAAACGGTAGGTGAAAGTGGTCGTATAGTCTCCTAAGGGTTGGCCTTTTTTCGTCACGAAATGGACCGCTTCTTTCGTGATGACCTCAACCCGACGGGGACGCAGATAGATGCTATCCAGCGTGTCGACAACCTGTCCGGCTCGAAGGAATTCGTTGACCTGATACATCGAAAATCCGTAGTTGAAGAGACGCATCGTATCGGCGTTTCGAGCCGTCGGTTTACTATTGCCCATGACGACAGAGATGAGGCGCATGCCGTCTTTTTTCATGGTTGCCGTCAAATTGTAACCGCTCTTCCGTGTCCACCCTGTTTTCAACCCGTCCACCCCCGGGACATGGCGGACCAATTTATTCGTATTGACAAGCCAAAATTCCCGGTCCGTGCCTTTCCGCAAGTAATCCTCATAAATACTGGAGTACTTCAAGACAATATCCCCATATTGCTTCAAAAGATGTCGGCTTAGGACGGCCATATCATAGGCAGTAGAGTAATGTCCATCTTCAAGTTCGGTTAAACCATTCGGGTCTTTAAAGGCGGTGTTTTGTAGTCCGAGTTCTTTCGCCCGTTCATTCATGAGTTGAACGAAATGTTCTTCACTCCCTGCCACCGCTTCGGCTAGAGCGACGGTGGCGTCATTGCCCGAGGCGATAACCATTCCCTTATACAGATCTTCGACGCTCATCGTCTCATTTTCCGCTAAGAAGATCTGGGAACCTCCATAACTTGCCGCGTTTTCACTGACGGTAATGATGTCATCCCACTTCAGTTTGCCGTTTACAATCGCCTCGGTAATCAGGAGGATCGACATAATCTTCGTCATGCTGGCGGGAGATCGCTTTTCATGGGCATTATATTCAAACAATACTTCCCCCGTTTCAAATTCCATTAGTATGCCCGATTTGGCATCGGTCAACAGTTGAATGGATGGCTGATCCTTTGGTTCCGCTTCGACGAAGGTTATCCGTCCTAAGAGGATACCAACAAAAATTAGTAGAAACGAAGCTAGCAAAATTACTCTTTTCATCATGCTCACCTCGTTTCTATTATGGCTAATTTCGCAAAAAAATTATCGAAATTTTATAAATTTGTCGAAAGTTTACGGTTTCGTTGCCGTCAAGCCCAATCCGCCTATTTTTTGGAAACGTTCTTACACTTTTAAAATATTCTACTTTATGATCTTTTTCCAAACGATAAGGCCTACGCGAATGCGAACGTAGGCCTCTCCAATCTATCTTGTCATTTAAGAAATTGTATCGATAATGAGCGGTTTCTTCTCCACCTTTTGATCGGTAATCGTAAACAGTTGTCTGAAAGCTTCGATGCGTTCCTCATCAAGTGGCGTGTTGCTATGGATTTCACCTATTACAGTATCCGTTTTGACCTGATCGCCCACTTTCCGATTAATCATGACACCCACGGCAAGGTCGATCACATCATCCTTTGTCTTCCGTCCTGCACCAAGCAGCATGGCATAGTTCCCCACCTTTAGGGCATCGATAGACTTAATATATCCTTCGGCATTGGCCGTCACCTCGTAACGGTATTTCGCCTGCGGGAGAAGGGAATAATCGTCAACGACGCGCGGATCGCCACCCTGAGCGGCTATAAGCTCCCGCATTTTCTCTAATGCTTCACCGCTAGCGATCTTTGCCTTAAGCATTTCAATGGCCTGGTTGAAATCCGATTCCACTTTCGCGTTTACGAGGATGTGGGCGCCTAAATTGAGAACCAGTTCGGTAAAGTCATTCGGTCCATTGCCTTTCAACGTTTCGATGGCTTCAATGACTTCAATGCTGTTCCCCACCGCTCGACCTAATGGTTCATCCATATTGGTAATGACCGCGGATATGTTCCGTCCAAAGGCTTTCCCAATGTCGACCATCGCTTGGGCAAGTTCTCGGGCGCTGTTTAAGTCCTTCATAAAAGCCCCGCTTCCGACTTTGACATCCAGGACAATCGTCTGTGCGCCCGCCGCAAGCTTTTTACTAATAATGGATGAGGCAATGAGAGGAATCGATTCCACCGTGCCTGTAACATCCCGTAGGGCATAAAGTTTTTTATCTGCAGGCACAAGGTCTTTCGTTTGACCGATAATGGCAATACCGATCCGATTGACCTGGTCGATGAACTGCTCTTCAGAGAGTTCGATTTGAAAACCGGGTATCGACTCGAGTTTATCAAGGGTCCCTCCTGTATGGCCTAGCCCACGACCGCTCATTTTCGCTAACTTCACCCCGCAGGAAGCCACAAGAGGACCCAGGGCTAACGTCGTCGTATCCCCCACGCCACCGGTAGAGTGTTTATCGACGGTAATTCCGTCGATTGAGGAGAGATCAAGAATATCGCCACTCTCAACCATCGCTTTCGTGAAATAGAACCGTTCCTCTACCGTCATTCCGTTAAAGCAGACGGCCATCGCAAAGGCTGACATTTGATAGTCCGGAATCGTTCCTTCGGTAAATCCTTGAATGATAAACTCAATTTCTTCTTTGGTTAAAGCTTCGTTTTGACGTTTTTTTATAATAAGGTCAACCATTCGCATACAAAACACCTCGCATGGATTCATTGATATTGTATCATATCGATATCAGTTTATTATAACACATCCCAGGCCTGATTCACAGGATTATTTCATTTTTTATGAAGCGCTACCATTCCTCATTCGCATTGAGCTCCGTTTGCTTCTATGTTATAATGGTCGAGAAATACACGAGGTGATGACATGACCAATATTATACTCGTACGCCACGGCGAAACCGAGTGGAACCGCAAGGGCATCATTCAAGGGCGCCATGATA
Source organism: Haloplasmataceae bacterium (assembly GCA_036562595.1). Lineage (GTDB taxonomy): Bacteria > Bacillota_I > Bacilli_A > Haloplasmatales > Haloplasmataceae > DATCJW01. Next base: position 12,958 of record DATCJW010000023.1, read on the forward strand.
TCCCTTTAAACCAGACCGGAAGAAGACAGGCGGAGGCGACGATGAAAAAGCTAAAGGGGAAAGCTATCCATGGGATCTTTTCGTCCCCCTTAATCCGAGCCCTGGAAACTGCCCAAATCATTGCCCAAGGATTAGGTTACAATGCCCCCATTCAAACCATACCCGCCTTGCGAGAACGGGATTTCGGATCGGCCGATGGGAAGCCGATCAAACCCTACTATGAAATGGCAATAAATGGGAAAGTGGAGGATATGGAAAGCGATACGGCGTTAGAAACCCGTGTCATGCATGCCTTGGCCAATCTCGGAAGACAACATCCCAACCAAACCCTTCTCGTCGTCTGCCACTCTCACGTCATCAAGGCTGCCCTTAAATCCATCGATCCCAACAGGTATAACTACCATACCCGTTTATTCAATGGAAGTATAGCGACGCTTACCTTTGATCAAAACCGGTTTTTGATTCAAAGCGTAAATAATTTCACATCCAACGATTGTTAATCCATGTCAACCATGGATTTTTTTATTTTACATATTTATCCAATTTGGTTTCATACTAACTATAGGTGATCGATATGAATCCGTCATTATGGTTAGAAAGCATTGAACAAAAGGCTTACCCGCCCTTGACGGAGCGGATAAAAACAGACGTGTTGGTAATTGGTGGGGGGTTGACAGGAATCAGTTGTGCCCATGAGCTTATCAAGACTGGAAAACGGGTGGTTCTTGTTGAAGCGAATCGACTCCTTCATGGTACAACCGGCTATACAACGGCAAAACTGACGGTCCAGCACGGGCTCATCTACCACGCCTTGGAAAAGCGCTTGGGATTGGAAATGGCCAAGTGTTATTATGAAAGCAACCGCCTAGCCTTAAAACACGTTCTTACCAATATTAAAACTTATCACATTGAGGCCGACCTGATTGCCGCCCCTGCCAGTGTCTACACCAACGACACGTCCTACATTCGTGACATCGAGAATGAATTTTTATCTGCAGAACGTATCGGCATTCCGGCAAAACTATCTTCTCATTTGCCTCTCCCCTATGAGGTAAACCTCACCATAACCTTTCCGGATCAATACGCTTTCAACGTAGCCAAATATCTAAACGGCCTCCTACACGAGATTGAGAAACACCAAGGTCAAATTTACGAAAAAAGCCGTGTGGTCCGCGTGCAACAATTGCCTCACTACGTCGAAGCGACCCTTCAAAATGGGGTCATGATTCAAGCGGAAGACGTCATCATCGCCTCCCATTATCCGTGTCATCGTGCCCTCGAATTTTACTTTACGAAGCTCATGCCCCATTTTTCCTATTGCCTTGCGCTCGATGCAAAAATCCTTCCCGACCACCTCATCATTAGTGCCGAAACACCCGTCCGCTCATTAAGGCCTGCCATCTATCGTAATCAGAACATCCTTCTTGTCGCGGGAGAAAGCCATTCGGCAAGAGAAACGCGCAACCGGAACCGTCACTTTGAAGCGCTACGGGAATACGCCGATGAGTACTTCAATCCTACGAATGAATACTTTCGTTTCTCCACTATGGACTACCTTTCGAGTGATCAGGTCCCCCCGATAGGCCGCATTCACAAAAAAACGCTCCACATTTATCTGGCAACAGGCTACGGGAAGTGGGGGATGACGAAAGGCGTTCTTGCTTCTCTCTTACTCAAGGATTTGATCATTAAAGGATCAAGCGACTATGAATCCCTGTATGCGCCAACCCGCTTTAGCCGAATGCTTACAAAAACCTTTTTTGCCTATAATATCAGTCAACCCTACGCCTTCCTCAAAAGCAAAGTGCTAAAGAAAAAAACCCTTGCCATTCCCGATAGCGGTCAGCAGCGGACGGTTAAAGTGAAGGGCAAGACGATAGGCCTGTATCGAGATGAAACGGGAACCCTCCATCTGTGTGACATGGCCTGTCCCCATATGCGATGTACCCTTCGCTTTAATACCGCCGAAAAGACTTACGACTGCATGTGCCATGGGTCCCGATTCCATTTTGATGGGACTTATCTTGATGGACCCGCTAAACGAGATCTTATCCGGTACGACTGGGAGGAGCTCATGGACAATAATCCGGCCGAAACAAAGAAAAATGATCATTCCTAGTGTCTATCAGCGAATATTAAGAATAAATAAAAATAACCCCCTTTCGATCGTCGCAGCGAACGACCATCGAAAGGGGTTCCTTTTTATGCTGTCGATGTTTGATTTGAAGTAGGAACCGCTTGTTTTTCCTGAGGCAGGATGACGCGCGCCGGAATACCCACAGCTGTAGCACCATCGGGCACATCTTTAATGACAACCGCATTCGCGCCAATTTTGGCGTACCGGCCAACGGTCACTGGCCCCAATACTTTCGCCCCTGCCCCTATCATGGCGTGGTCTAAAATCGTCGGATGGCGTTTCCCGCGTTCTTTACCGGTTCCTCCAAGCGTGACCCCTTGGTAAATCGTCACGTCATCGCCAATGACGACCGTCTCACCAATGACAACACCCGAGCCATGATCGATAAACAGGCGTTTGCCAATGGTTGCTGCTGGATGAATATCGATATTATAAAGGATGCGGACCACAAACATGATGAAGAAGGCCAAAAATCGGAGCTTGATCCGATAGAAGAAATGGGCAATGCGATAAAAGAAGACCGCATGAACGCCCGGATAAAAGAGGAGGATATAGATAATATTCTTAGCGGCTGGATCGCGGGCTTTAATGGAGTCAAAAAACGATGGTCCCTTGCGCTTCATCTTACGCCTCGACGTCATAAAGTGGTGTAGAGAGATAACGTTCCCCATTATCGGGGGCGATAACGAGCACCTTCTTGCCAGGCCCCAATTCACGGGCAATATCCAAAGCAATCTTAATCGCCGCACCGGAAGAAATGCCCAGGAAGAGGCCTTGTTCCTTAGCCAGTTTTCGGGCGGTCGTAAAGGCGTCTTCCGTCGTTACCGTCCGCACCTCATCATAGATGGAAGTGTCAAGAATACTCGGAATGAATCCCGCACCGATGCCTTGAATCTTATGCGGGCCCGCAGGATGGCCGCTTAAAACAGCGGAATCCTTCGGCTCAACGGCAATAAACTTCATCAACGGAAACTTCGGTTTTAAAATGTTACCGACACCGGTGATGGTGCCGCCCGTACCGATACCAGCGACGAAAGCATCCACTCCGTCCGGGAAATCCTTCAATATTTCTTGGGCCGTCGTTAACTCGTGGGCCTTGACATTGCTCGGGTTATCAAACTGCTTCAACATATAGTACCCGTATTTTTCCACGAGCTCATTCGCCTTTTCGATCGCCCCCCTCATGCCTTTGGACCCTTCAGTTAAGATCAGCTCCGCACCATAGGCCGCTAAGATCTTGCGTCTTTCAATGCTCATGGTTTCCGGCATCGTAAGAATGCAGCGATAGCCTTTGGCTGCGGCAACCATCGCGACCCCAATACCGGTATTGCCACTGGTTGGTTCCACAATGGTGTCCCCAGGTTTCAGTTCTCCTCGGGCCTCCGCATCTTCAATCATCTGTCTAGCAATCCGATCCTTCACTGACCCACCTGGGTTAAAGAATTCAAGTTTCACGTATACCTCTGCGGTGTTTTCATCTAATCCGTTAAGACGGACAACCGGGGTATTCCCGATTAACTCATCAATACGATTGACAATCACAGTCATCTTCCTTTCTGAATAACCAATTTTACAGTTAAGGTCCCCAACATAACCAATCTATATTATAATCAAATCTCTCACAAATTACCAATAAAGTACTAATGGGAATGTCAATTTATTATCCTATTATATGCACGGAAAAAGGTACTCGTCACCAAGGATTTTTCCAAAAGTTTACGGTTTATTCCGCAAGATCGCTATGGTACAATGCGTCATGGGAAAGGAGGAGTAGGATGAAGAAATGGTACATTGGAAGCGTATGGCTTATACTGGCCCTCTTGCTGGTTCAATCAGAAATAAGGGTCGCTTATGAAGAACCCATCAGCCAAATCGAAACGACAACCCCATCAACCGCCTTCCAAGAGGAAAAACCGCAGGGACAAGAGGAAGAATCGGTTGGTGGATGGGAAACCTTACCTGAGCCAGCCGTCTATTGGAACGGTTATTATCACTGGACGGCGCAAGAGGAGTCCTATATTCAAGTCGCCAATCGCCGTGTCCCTCTTCATATCCGGCAGCTTGAGATCAACTACTCGAAGGGGGTTACCATCCAACCGATCTACATCGTCATCCACGAAACGAACAATTATAACGTTGGGGCGAATGCAAATGCTCACTATCGGTATTGGAGCACCAATCCCAAAGCCCAAGCCTCGACCCATTTTGTGGTGGATCACGAGGAGATCTATCAAATGCTGGCTTTAGATCAAGCCGCTTGGCATGTCGGCGATCGTCCAGGCTATAGCGACATAAACAACTTCAATTCCATCGGTATAGAAATCGCCGTCAATGCGGATGGGGACTACTTCCAAGCCCGACAAAACGCGATCCAACTCACCATCAACCTGATGAACTATCTTGGATTGGATATAACCCGACTAAAAAGACACTATGATGCCACAGGCAAATGGTGTCCAACCATCATGTTGAATGAACCTGCCCTCTGGGATGACTTTGTATACCAAGTTTCTTTGGGGTTGAAATAAAACATCAATTGAACATCGAATCAAAGGCGTGGTGATCTAGCCAATCCATGGTTAGAAAACCGCGCCTTGATCATTTCTTATTCATAGAGCGTTAAAGACGGTGAAGACTAATAAAAAAGCGATCGGAACTTAACACTATAGATTGAAAATTATCCCCTTTGTATACGTATTCATCCATGAAACAATTTACAAATCTCCCGTTTTAGGTTAAACTTAAATCGTAACGCGTCCTATCCATTATTACCATGTATAGGAGATGTAAATCATGAATATTTGGCATGATATTGACGAAAAACGCATTAAGCCCGAAGAATTCATCGCTGTCATCGAAATATCCAAAGGCAGTAAAATGAAATATGAATTGGATAAAGAGACCGGGATGCTTGTCCTTGATCGCGTACTCTATACATCGACCCACTATCCCGCAAACTATGGATTTATCCCCCGAACGCTTGCGGACGACGATGATCCCTTAGACGTGCTCGTCCTCTGTCAAGAGCACATCATCCCCCTCACGCTCGTAAAAGCCTATCCGATCGGGGTGATCAAGATGATCGACTCCAATGATGTGGACGAAAAGATTATTGCGATTGCATCGGACGATCCGTCCATGAACGTCTATCGCGATATTTCGGAACTCCCGACACATACCTTTGAAGAGATACGGCATTTCTTTGAAGTATATAAAGCGTTAGAAGGAAAACAGACGGTGGTTAATGAGATTGAAGGCCGAGAAGCAGCCCTTTCGATCATTCAAACATCGATTGACAACTACAAGAACACATTCAATCGCTAACAAAAACTTTCCTTTGGGAAGTTTTTTTATTTTGGAAGCCAATCCCAAATGCCGTATAGAATAGAAAAACCGAGATACAATATAAACAGACGATGGCAAAACATTTTACAACCCAAGCACAAAACCACGTCATCGATCTACGATCTCAGCATGTCTTTATAACCGTTGATTTCTGCCTCATACGATGGATTTAGCGACGGGAAGGGAATATAAATGAATGACAAACTCATCTACACCGAACCCATCCAACTCTCTGAAGGCCTGACCCTTCAAATCGATTCCAAACATCCACAAAACCTTCTCATCATGAGGAATAAGGAGCTACTCGATGTCTTTTCCTTATCAAGACGGATTTATACCCTCTTTCGTTTACTCTATCAATACACAAATACTGAAAACTACATGTACGATCACAAGGAACAACGGGTCTATGCGGCCCCCATCGCTATTTCGCCCAATCTCTATATGCGCATGAATGCGATTTGTAACTATCTCGTGGTGGAATTCATCCAGCCTCTATCCAATGAAGACGAGGAAATACTCTTTCTCGTAAAAGCAACTGCACCTACAACCGCGCTGTTTGAAGGTATCACAATCGCCCAATCCTTCCTGCATGATCGGACCATCCGCTTAAAGTATCCCATGTGGTTTAAAGAGATGGTCGAAGTGTTGAGTCTCCTCAATCTCTAGCATCTTTGCCATTTCCCCGCATATCGTAAAATAGAAAGGGGAAATGGCGTTGCCAGACAAACGATACGAAAGCCAACGAATTCAAATAAAAATTCACCCTCCCACTCCAAGTACAACGCAAAACCGTCCACTCGTACAAGAGATTTTGTCGATTCATCATAAAACAGCACTCGCTTTTGGTATCCTATCGTTTATCTTTTCATTCTTCAGTCTCTTTATTTTTCCATTTCTCGCTTTCATTGGCCTCATCTTTTCGATTGGTGGCACAAGAATAACTCATAGCGCCTGTAGAAGCGGTCAAGAGATCGTGGGCGTATACGCCTTAAACCACCTCGCCACGATTCTCTCTAGCATCTTATCTATCCTTACCCTCCTCACTTATTTGGGATGGACTTTTCCTATATAAAAAGCCCTAGCGTTTGCTAGGGCTTTCAGGCTGTTGACAAAGTATCATTGTCAATGGCCTTTTTATTTTGAAAAATATAACTCTATGGTCTATAAATAAGTATATTTAACTTCTTATATTTGATATAATCGAGGAAGGAGTTGATAAGGATGTTGACGAGAAATACGGATAAAAATGATGCCATCATTTTATGTACCATGGAGGAATTGGTTCCACCCCATCATCTATTAAGAAAAATTGATCGGACCTTTGATTTTAGCTTTATCTATGACATAGTCAAACCCTACTATTGTTTGGATAATGGAAGAAGAAG
>DATCJW010000025.1:0-8766 GCA_036562595.1 Haloplasmataceae bacterium
TGGCACCCTACGGTGCCCGCTCGACTTGCATGTATTAGGCATGCCGCCAGCGTTCGTCCTGAGCCAGGATCAAACTCTCCAGTTTATTCCTTTCTCTTTCCACTCAAAGGTCGCGTTCTGTTTAGTTTTCAAAGATCAAGCCGTGTAACGTTTTGTATTATAACACCGAATAAATCCTAAAGTCAACAGGTTTCCATCATTTCTTTATCCTCCAAATTTCCGCAAACGCGAAGAGACAAAAAAAGGAAATGAGTCCTCTCATTTCCATCAATAATGCGGGATAAGGGACTTGAACCCTTACGACAAAGTCACTAGATCCTGGGTCTAGCGCGTCTGCCAATTCCGCCAATCCCGCAATTGCGGAAATTTAAAAAAGTCTGGAGCAAGTGAGGGGAATCGAACCCCCATCTTCTGCTTGGCAAGCAGATGTTTTGCCATTAAACTACACCTGCAAATGGCTGGGCTAGCTGGATTCGAACCAGCGATCACGGAGTCAAAGTCCGTTGCCTTACCGCTTGGCTATAGCCCAATTCATGGTGGAGGGAGACGGATTAGAACCGCCGAACCCAACAGGGAGCAGATTTACAGTCTGCCGCGTTTAGCCACTTCGCTATCCCTCCCCAGTATGGTGCCGACTGCAGGACTTGAACCCGCAACCTACTGATTACAAGTCAGTTGCTCTACCGATTGAGCTAAGTCGGCATAAAAAATGGCGGAGTAGGAGGGATTTGAACCCTCGCGCCGGTATAATCCGACCTACGCCCTTAGCAGGGGCGCCTCTTCAGCCTCTTGAGTACTACTCCATAACGCCATTTTATAATACAACAAGCCCTTTGATTTGTCAAGGCACCCCTTTACTTTTTTTACTTTTGGGGGTGAGGCGGAATAAGGCTTAAACCGAGGCGCCGGCGTTCAAGATCAATGCTTTCTACATACACCGTCACGATATCCCCAACCTGTAAGATATCGAGCGGGTGTTTGACATACTGACGGCTCATACGAGAAATATGGATGAGCCCGTCTTCCGTTACGCCACAATCGACGAAGGCACCAAAATCGACAACATTCCGAACGGTCCCTTGGAGCTCCATCCCGATTTCCAAGTCTTCCAAATCCAATACCCCTTTTTTCAGTAAGGGTTGGGGAAACTCATCACGGGGATCGCGTAACGGGGAAACAAAAGCGTTTAAAATATCATTTAAAGTATGCTCACCCAGTCCCGTGATATGCATCAAATGCGTGCGATCGCAAGTTTGGATGGCTTCTTGTAACCGTTCGGTGCCGAGATCATTCGTGGTAAAACCTAGTACGTCCAGTATTTTCCGCGCATTATCGTAGTTTTCCGGATGTATTTCCGTTCGATCGAGTGGTTCATCGCCATCCAGAATCCGTAAAAAACCAACCGCCTGTTCATATACCTTTGGTCCCAAGTGAGGCACATTTAAAAGTTGCTTGCGATTGGTAAACTTTCCATTCGCATTGCGATAGGCGACGATATTTTTAGCCACCCGTGTATTGCAGCCAGACACGTATTTCAAAAGTGTTTCTGAGGCGCTGTTGAGATTTACACCCACTCGGTTTACCGTCGTCTCAACGACAAAGTCAAGGGATTCAGACAATTTCGTCTGGTTCACATCATGCTGATATTGCCCTACCCCTATCGATTTAGGATCAATCTTCACCAATTCGGATAGCGGGTCTTGGAGCCGCCGGGCAATGGAGATGGCCGACCGCTCTTCAACATTCAAATTAGGAAATTCTTCTTTCGCCAATTCACTCGCAGAATAGACGGAAGCTCCTGCTTCGTTTACAATCACATAATGAACATCAAGTCTAAACTCTCGGATGACATCGGCAATAAAACTTTCTGTCTCCCGTGATGCAGTTCCGTTTCCGATCGCAATGAGGCGAACGCCATACTGTTCTACAATTTGTTTCACTATTCCTTTCGCTTCTTGAATGCGTTCGGGCTGGACCACTTCCCCTTTGTACTTTTCATGGGGATAGATGACGTCAATGTGAAGGAGTTTTCCCGTTTCGTCCACTACTGCCAGTTTGCACCCCGTCCGATAGGCCGGGTCAACACCAAGGACGACTTGCCCTTTCATCGGTGGTTGAAGAAGAAGTTGCCGCAAGTTGGCCGCAAAGACTTGGATTGCCTGTTCTTCCGCAGTTTCTTTTAGTTCCGACCGAATCTCTCGCTCAACCGAGGGTTTGATTAACCGTTTATATCCGTCTTCAATTGCCTCTATCACATAGACGGTCGCTGGCGATTCGGCACATTGGATGTAACGCTTGTGAAGCCATTCAATAATCTGATCGACTGGCTCTTCAATCGTTATTCGCAAGACTTTCTCCTTCTCACCGCGATTCATCGCCAGAATGCGGTGAGAAACGATAGAGCGGACCGGCTCGCAATAATCGTAATAATTTAAATACACTTTCCTTTCATCGTGAGCCCCATCCCGTATTTTCGACGTCCAAACCCCTTCTTCGATAAACATCCGCTTCACGTATTGGCGGACATCCGGATCATCCGACACCATTTCAGCGATGATATCTTTTGCCCCTTGAAGGGCATCTTCTATAGTATAGACCTCATGTTCTGCATTGACATACTTGGCTGCCTCATCGAGGATTGACGCTTCTTTGGGGAAGGAAAGGAGGTATGAAGCCAGCGGTTCAAGCCCTTTGCGGATGGCTTCTGTGGCTCTCGTTTTCCGTTTTTCGCGATAAGGGCGATACAGGTCTTCTACTTCAGCTAACTTTTCCGCTTTTAAAATTTTCTCTTTTAATTCTAAAGTTAATTTACCCTTTTCCGCAATGAGACGGAGGACATCCTCTTTCCGTTCCTGGAGCTGCTTCTGATATTCATATTCCTTATGGATTGCTCGAATCTTCTCCTCATCAAGCGCGCCGGTCTGTTCCTTCCGATAACGGGCGATGAACGGCACAGTATTCCCTTCCGCCAATAGCGTCAACACCTGTTCTACTTGTCTAGGGGTCACTTCAAGCTGTGACGCGATGGTTTGGATCAGTTCCTGATTAAAAGCAGTCATTGTTCCTCCCGGTTTATTCATCTAGCTTACGATTTATTAATCAAACGTATTTTATCACATTATAAAGTTCTTGAAAATTAATTTTTTCGGAAATCATCACCTAATCCCTTATCGAATCATACGCTATAGTAGGTCATGGCCTAAAAAAAGTTAGCTTTCGCTAACCTATAAAAACAAGTTGGATCGTGGTTACCCACGATCCGATATTAGGGGTTATTATGAAAAGGGTATATGGGGGTGCAAAATAACTTGCTGTAATGTACATTTCTGTACATTACACTAGCATTATAACACACCATTTTCGCTTTGTTAAGAGATATACTCACAGATGAAATAAGTTTTTACACTCCAAAATCTCCGAATTTTCGCTTTTCCGCCATGCGATTCGGCTATTTTTGTGTCTCGACATCCTGTAAAGAGTTCGCAAGGCGAATGATGTCGTCATCAATGCGGTCAGCAATGACAGAGATCATAGCCCCATCCTTATACCAAGTAATCATGGTATTCGTCGCTAAGGCTGCGCCATCCTTCAAAATGACAAGATCGCCATACATCACTTCAATGGCCATTTCTTCGGCATAGCTAGCATCCCGTTGAACGATCGTGATGTGACGTGTCCCTGTAATCGTGACGATGGTTTGTTCATCGCCTTCGTAGACAGGTTCCACGACAGTCGTCCCTTGAATAGTATACGTAGGAACGAAGGTCGGCCGCTCAGGTGCCAGAACAGGGATGTCTTGATGTTCCTCTTTAATCGTCTGCATGGTTGCTTCAACATAAAATTCGGTTTCTTTAAACTTTGGTTTTAAATTAATCGTACCAAAAAGAACGTGAATCCGTTCTTTATTCGTAGCGTCATAAACGGACAATTCTTTCGGATGGAGCGTCTTCGCGTCAATGGTAATCTTTTGTTTGACGAGTTCTTTTGACTTTAAGTAATCCACTTTCGTTTCAATGACATAGGTGTTATCTTGTTTCACAATAGCCGCATTTTTGTCGTTTACCACGTCTTTAACGATGGATTGGAGGAGATAGGGCTGAGAACTGTTTAACGGCCAATCGCTTTGAAATTTAAAACTTTTATTAAGCGTTGGGTTTAGAATAAAGACGCCTTCCTCGTTTTTCAAGATGACTTGCAAATTATTGCTGTCACGGTTTTTTAAGGTTACTTTATACAGATCCAATTGGTCTTTTTTATAGTATTTCACGTTGACATCAAAAACATAACGCTTCTCATTTTCAGATATGGTCATCACGGCGTCTACTTCATAACCCGTTAGCTTGTCAACGAGTTCCCCTAGTGCGGCTTTAACGTCATCAACCCCATGTTCACGGCAGGCGGCGAGAACGATGGCGAGAAACAAGACGGATATGACCGCATAAAATCGTTTCATAATGGCCTCCTTCTTCAATTTTTTCACTTCATGATATGAGAAATAATGTTAATTTATGTATCGATGCATAAAAAACTTCCTCAGGTTCATAATAGGAATGAAAATTGATAGAGGAGGCGCTTATATGAGTGTATCAGTGCTACAAAAAATCGCCTTAGTTGTGACCATCATCGGTGCCATTAACTGGGGACTCATCGGCCTTTTTAATTTTAATCTTGTCGCAACCCTATTCGGCGATGGCACATGGATTGAACGCACCATCTACACCATTGTGGGCATAGCCGGTTTAATCAATATCGGCTTACTATTTGCTCCAAACGAAGACTAACCTTTACTTGAATTAAAAAAGTCTCATTATGGAGACTTTTTTCTTTTATTCCTATTCCTCTTCAAGAATGACAACGGCGACACAGTAATGCTCGCTGTGGGATAACGAGACATGACAGCGGTCAACGCCCTTAATATAGGGTTTCCCCTTCACGTCGTTTAATACGACGATATCCTTAAAACCAATCGGGCCGATGCCCGTACCCAACGCTTTGCTGTAGGCTTCCTTTACCGCAAAACGACCGGCTAGAAATTCAAGCTGACGCTGAGGATGGGTCAACGAAGCGTAAAGTTCCTGTTCCTCTTTCGATAGGATCCGTTGAATGAACTGGGAACGCTGTTTGATTCGTTGGATACGACTCATTTCGACCAGGTCAATACCAATCCCTTTAATCATGCCACCACCATCCTTCCATACCAAAACCTATTATAGGAACAAAAATTGCTACCTTTAGTCTGTAGACTTCTTTATGGCAGTTTTGTAATTTACTCTATGAGGGGATTGACCATGAGTAAAAAAGACAAGAAAAAGTATAATACAGACATCCAACGCATCAACCGGCTTTTTGGCGAGCGTGTGCGGCAGCTGCGCATCATGAAAGGCCTAACTCAGGAAGAGCTCGGTCTGCAGTGCGGCTTGCATCGTACCTATATCGGCCAAATTGAACGAGCAGAAAAAAATGTCACCCTCCAAAGCATATACAAGATTGCCAATACCCTTGATGTGGAAATAAAGGAACTGCTTGATATTCCGGAACTCTACAAGGATCAATCGAATAAAAACAAGAAAACAGATGATGAGTAAACCAATCATCTGTTTTTTATATTTCATTGACCTTCCAACTGTTTACGGATTTGTTCAGCTAGTGCGTTAATTTTACGCAGTCGATGATTGATTCCCGATTTGGAAATCGGTTGATGGTATTCCTCTTGATAGTACTCGCTTAATTCGGTGAGCGTCGCCTCAGGGTATTTCCTTCGCAATTTCGCTACCGCCAACTCTTTATCCGACAGGGCTTCCAAACCATACGTTTTTTCGATCAGATCGATATTCTCAAGTTGCTGGTTTGCCGCATCCCAACTCCGATTGAGGTTGGCAATCTCACAGTTCCGTATCCGATTCACGCTATTCCGCATGTCGCGAATAATTCGAATATCTTCATAATCCAAGACCGCATTGTTGGCCTGAATAACCCGTAAGAAGTCCACTATTTTTTCGGATTCTTTCAAATAGATAATATACCCTTTCTTACGTTCCAGGATACGCGCGTTTAAATCAAACGCATTCATCAAATGCTGGATATCCTCGGCCAAGGTTTTTTTTAACGTTGTAATTTCTAAATGATAAGCAGAGGTTTCGGGATTGTTAACCGACCCCGTTGCCAAAAAGGCCCCGCGCAAATAGGCCCGCTTACAACAAGGTTTCTGAATGAGTTCTGGGGCAATATGCGTATTAATACCGCTTTCGTTTAACAGTTGTAAGTCTGTAGCGATCATATGGGTATACTGAATCACCCGAACGATATAGACATTATTCTTATTTAAACGCATCAAACGGCGTGTCAGCACTTCCAGCTTGACATCATACAACTGCCGTAACAACTTGACAAAACGCCTGGCAATTGCCGCATTTTGCGTTAAAAACTCGAGACGCATGCCTTGAGCGGATAGGGTGAGATGCCCATTTAAGTGCATTAGCGCAGAGAGTTCGGCTCGCGCGCAACAATCGCTTACCGGAAGCGACACGAGTTCTTTCTTGGTCTCGGATGCAAAACTCATCCGATCACCTCCTTGAGGAACGCGTTATTCAAATTGATCCAATAGTTTCATGACGATATACGCCGCAATCTTTAAGCTATTATGCCGAATATGGTTTTTCTCGTTAACATAGATAAAGCGCGATGTGATTAGTTCTTTTCCGAGCTTCGCGAGTTGGTCTAGGTCAATACGTACGAGTTCCGCGCCTGTCTTGCGGTAGGAAGCCATCACCTCTTCCGCTACGTCATAGCCATCGTTCGCAAATATGGTATCAATAACCCCTGGCGCTAAATATTTCTCCAAGGTGAGGACGTGATCGCTAACAGTAAAATGATCGGTCTCACCGGGTTCGGTCATCACATTGCAAACATAAACTTTTTCCGCTTTTGAAGCAAGGATGGCTTCCCGAACCTGGGGGATAAGGACATTGGGAATAATGGACGTATACAGGCTGCCTGGGCCAAAGACGATGAGATCGGCACCTGCTATCGCTTCTAATACCTCATCATACGTCGTGATGCGATCCTTTTCAAGTAATGTAATCTCTTCAATGCGATTCGGATCTTTCGTAATCTCGCTTTCACCGATCACCACCGAGCCGTCGCACATTTTTGCCACCAACGTGACCGGTTCAGTCGCTACAGGCAATACTTTTCCGCGGACGTTAAGGACTTTGCCGAGCTGTTTAATCGCGCGGATATAGTCCCCGTCATTGATATAGTAAAGTGCCGTCAGAATAATGTTCCCAACCGTGTGGTTCGCAAATAGGTGATCGTCTTGATCGAATCGAAAGTTCAAGAGTTGGTTGAGTAATGGCTCGGCTTCACTTAAGGCGACAAGAACTTTCCGAATGTCACCAGGAGGGACGATATGGATAGAGCTACGGATTTTCCCGCTACTGCCGCCATTGTCTCCGACAGTCACAATCGCTGTGATATTAACCGGGTATTTTTTTAATCCCTTTAGAACATAGGATAACCCCGTTCCCCCACCGATTAATACAATATTCGGCTCATGATCTTTTCTCAAGTTAATTCCCCCTTTTCATCGATTGATCTTATCGATATCCCGATGCCAAACGTTGCAACGGTAGGTTTTGGATAACTCTTCGCTAATTTTTAGCGCGATAGCGATGGAACGATGTTGCCCACCGGAACACCCAATTCCAATTAAGATCTGTTTCTTGGCAATTTCTTCAAACTTCGGTATGACAAAATGCATGAGGTCCACCACTTGGCGAACGAACTCCTGAGCTTCCTTGCGGCCAATGACGTAATCATAAACGGCTTGATCCTCCCCAGTCAAAGGCCGCAGATCCTCCTCATAAAAGGGATTGGGCAAAAAGCGGACGTCGAAAATGAAATCGCAGTCCATCGGCGTGCCATGTTTAAAGCCAAAGGACATGATGTGGATGTCATACCGCGGGATATCTCGTGAAAACCGTTTGAAAACCTCGCGTTTAAGTTGGTTAACGTTAATGTAGGAAGTATCGATGATGTAGTCCGCCATTTCTTTGACATCTTTTAAAGCCTGACGCTCAAACACGATCCCTTCTAAAATGGACCCTTTCATTTGGAGGGGATGCACCCGTCGGGTTTCTTTATACCGTTTGGTAAGCACCTCATCATTACAATCTAAAAATAAGACTTCGACTTCAAAATCCTCTAGTGCCTTCAGTTCATGGATGGCATGGATAATGCCTTTGAAGTCGAGGCTACGGCTATCCACCACAACCGCAAAGTGCTTAATATTATTATATTGTAGATTCTCCTCTTCGGATAACAGCCGGATGTGTTTTAAAAGGCTCGGCGGCATGTTGTCAATGCAATAGTAGCCGAGATCCTCAAGACAGTTAAGGGCGACGGATTTTCCCGCCCCACTCATCCCTGTGACTAGGAGCAGTTTGGGAGCCGTTTGTTCCAAGGTATCACCACTTCTTTCGAAATTACCTTTATTATATCACGCATTTACTAGAGGGAAAAGGGGCAGGCCGTCGAGGGCGGATATCCATCGTTAAATAGAAAAAACCTTCTACCTAGCCGTAGAAGGTTTTCATTCCCTCACTTACCGAGCGCTTCGATATACTTATAAGCACTTTGTGCCGCGATTGCCCCATCGTTCGTCGCGGTGACAATCTGCCGCAACTCCTTCTGGATGACATCCCCAGCAGCGAAGATTCCAGGAACACTGGTCTCCATCTTCTCATTAACAATGATATAGCCATACTC
>DATCJW010000026.1:0-4653 GCA_036562595.1 Haloplasmataceae bacterium
TAAGGGAACTGGGCAGGATTTGGGCGGGTAAATGGTCAGAAGCGGTCAATACGATTCGTGCTCCAAGCGTTCGTAAGGGTTCTGCCACCCGATTCATTGGACGCTCCATTAAAGACGGGTCCCCAATTAAGGTTGACTGAAACGGTTGAGCACAAAGAAGGCCCATGAGAAGTCTGGCGGTCGTTCCCGAATTTCCGCAATCTAATGGCATCAAAGAAGGGTGGTAAAGGGCAGGTTGAACGATAAGGTCTTCGCCTTCCCACACAAAATGTGTGCCTAACGCTTCAAGGATATGCAAGGTACGCAGGGTATCTTCGCTCTTTAATGGTCGGATAATCCGACTTTCTCCTTGAGCCATGCTCGCTAAAATAAGCGCTCGATGGGTAATGGACTTGTCACCGAGTACCCGTATCTCACCGCGTAAAGCCATGGTTCGTTGCCACCTCATTTTGAAAGGATTGGAAACGAGAGAGGAATTCATCATGGGTGAGAAACACGGAGCAAGGTTGCCCTATACCGATGAGACTGATAAAATGAAGGGTCTCGGGGCTTTGGTTCTTCTTATCATGTACCATCATAAGACGTAATGTTTCACCGTCTAACGCCGGCATATCATTAAAGAAACCACATGTCCGAAAAAGTTGAAAATACTCTTTTGCCAATTCCGGTCGCTTTAGATACACATCGAAACAAAGGCCATATAGAACAGCAAGTCCATGGCGGACGCCATAGGCTGATTCAATGGCGTGACCGAGAGTATGGCCGAGATTTAAAAACTTACGGGTTTGTTGCTTATCATAAAAGTCCGTTCCGACGTAACGGGCTTTCGTTTCCATCGCCTGCCGGATGTAGTCTGGCAGCCGTCGAGTCACTATCGTTAGCGGAGATGGGCACGCCGATAGATCATTTATTAACGTCCCATCATTCAACAGATCATGTTTAATCAGTTCTCCCAACCCTGAATCCCACTCTTCTTTCGGCAAAGTCGACAGGAACGTGAGGTCATACAGGACTGCCTTGGGGAAATAGATGTGTCCCACCACATTTTTGACATTCCCATGATTTAGGGCGACTTTTCCCCCTACACTGCTATCGTGAGCCAGAAGAGTCGTGGGGAGTTGAAGGTAATCCACACCGCGCATATAGGTAGCTGCAAAAAAACCGGCGAAGTCGCCAACGGCTCCTCCCCCAAAAGCAAGGACACACCCTTGGCGAGAAAAACGGCGTGCCAAAGCAAAATCCAAAAGGCGGCGATAGCCGTCTAAAGTTTTATCCCGTTCAGGGGCTTCGCTTAACGTAAAGACCGAAACATTCTTGTTTTGAAGTTGATTCATCAACGTGGTGAGATGGTAAGCTTTCACCTTTTGATCGGTAACGATAAGTACCTCATGATGGGGGAGATAGGCTGAAAGTAGAGCGATGGCTCCTTCTCCGATATGGACAGGATACGTCCCCGCAGTAGAAGGCATGGTTAACGTATACATACTAATACTCCTTTAAGTATTGGCGATAGGTTTCAACATAATGCTTCAATTGTTCCATCGAGGCTGATGGAAAAGAGGTCAAAATTTCTTGCGCCAACACATAGGCGAGCGTATGTTCGCCGATAACACTGGCACTAGGAACAATACACACGTCGCTGCGTTCGATATGGGAAGGAACGACTTCCTTAGTCTCGATGTGGACGGACGAAAGCGGTCGCATAAGCGTGGGAATCGGCTTGAAGACTGCTTCTACAACGATGGGCATGCCATTGGTCATGCCCCCTTC
Organism: Haloplasmataceae bacterium; assembly: GCA_036562595.1. GTDB lineage: Bacteria > Bacillota_I > Bacilli_A > Haloplasmatales > Haloplasmataceae > DATCJW01. The sequence goes on from DATCJW010000026.1 coordinate 1,771, forward strand.
AAATCCACCATAATGGTTGCTCGTTCGGGAAAAACCTTGATCATAAGTAATCCCGTCATGGACCTCGCTTCCTAAACGGTCCGCCAATTGAAAACCGTCGCCAAATGCCACGCCCTTACATCCTTGGATTGAGAGAAAAGCCATGGCAATCTTGGCATCAAGTTTTAAATCCCATTGGATGAAACTCCCTAAACCAGCCGGGACGTTCAGGGCTTCAACGTGGATGATGCCGCCACAGGTATCTTGTTGTTTTTTCACGTCATCAATCTTACGTAAGGCCATTTGCGTTTTTTCAGCATGAGGCATGCGGACGGGTGAGACTTCCACATAAGACCAATCGACCTCCTCATCGGTCACGACGATACCGGCAATATTGCGAACAAAGGAGCGGATGTGAATACCCAATGCTTTGAGAATCAATTGGCAGATCGCTCCAACAGCCACGCGGCTCACGGTCTCTCGTGCGGAAGCCCGTTCAAAGATAATCCGCATATCGCGAACGTTATATTTTAACGCCCCTACAAGGTCCGCATGACCTGGACGAGGCACCTTAATCGGCTCATAATTCGAAAGATCGTAGTCAAAGGGATGCATATACTTCTCGTGATTTCGATAGTCTTTATTTTCGATGATGAGCGTAATGGGACCGCCGGTCGTCTTTCCAAAAAGCACACCACCGGTAATCTTTACCGTATCGTGTTCAATTGCCATCCTCTCCCCACGGCCGAACCCTCTTTGCCTCCGTCGAAGTTCATGATTGATATCGTCGGGATCAAGGGGAAGATTGCTCGGGACCCCCTCGAGGATGACGGTGATGGCTTCCCCATGGGAATGGCCACTGGATAGATAGCGCATACGCTTCAGCTCCTCGCACTTGTCTTCATTTATTTTATCACAGAACGATGGGCTGAAAAAGGCAAAAAGAAAAGGACTGTAACCGTGTTACCAGTCCTTTTTTCATGCTACTCTTTTGCCACAACTTCTTTAAAGGTTTTCCCAGCTTTAAAGTGTGGTAAAGTTGCCGCAGAAACGATAATCTTTTCACCCGTTTTGGGATTAACACCATTCCGCTCACGACGGTATTTTGTTGAAAACGTACCGAACCCGGAAATGGTCACCTTATCGTCATTTTGTAACGTTTCGTAAATGGTGTTGATGACGGTATCGAGAACCAGCTCAACATCTTTTTTCTTCATGTCTAGTTTTTCAGCGACTACGCCGATTAATTGTGACTTATTCATAACTACGCCTCCTTTTATCTAATGACTCTGTTAATATATCATAATTTTCTGCAATATACAAGATATATCAATACTATTTTTAATATTTTTTACTATTTTATACAACGATTCATTTAGCTTTCTTTTTTTCTTCTTTTTCTATTCATTCCGCTCTATCAGTGACTAAAGGATAATGGCAATGAGTCCACCGCTTCCTTGATTGATGACTTTCTCTAACGTTTCGCGTAGTTTTTCCTTTGCCCGGTCAGGTAGGACAAATAGCTTGGCTCGAATTCCGTCAATGACGACTTCATCAAGGGTTCGGCCGAAGATTTCCTTCTGCCAGATACCACTCGGATGCTCCTCATATCCGTCCATGATGTAATCGATAAGCGCTTCACTCTGTTCCTTCGTCCCAATAATCGGCTCAAAGCTTGACGTGATATCGACACGAATCATATGAATGGAAGGAGCAACGGCTTTTAATCTTACACCATAACGGGAACCGGACTTAATCAGTTCGGGTTTCTCCAACGTCATGTCTTCCGTTGTTGGCGTCGCAATGCCATAACCTACCTGTTTCACCATTTGAAGAGCCGAACTGTATTGGTCATATGCCCGTTTCGCCTCCGCATAATCCTGCAAAAGGCGGATAAAGTCGCCGCGATCGTCAATGGGATGCCCAACAATATCTTCGATGATCTGATTATACAGTTCCTCTTTGCACGTGACGGTGATTTCACATGCCCCTTCATCGGGATAGAGGCCGGTCAGTTCGCAATCATGTATGTAGTCGTTGGCTTTTAGACCTTCGACGATTTGATGGACGTCACGTATCTTTTGATATTCATCGCTTAGGCGATCCAGCATGGCGTTAAAGTCCGCTTTGACGGGGTGATCTTCTTTCAACACACTGAACCAGTTTGGGACCCGAATGTTCAGTTCCCTGATCTTGAACTCATAAAGGGCCTCTTTAAGTACATCATTAAGTCCATTTTCATCCAGTCGGTCCACATCCAATGGCAGTACCGGAACACCATACTTCTTCTTGAGCTCATTCGCCAATTGAACAGTTTCTTCAAGCTCCGGATGACGGCTGTTTAAAATAACGATGAAAGGCTTATCAATTTCCTTCAACTCCGCAACCGTCTTTTCTTCGGCCTCTACATAGTCCTCACGGCTGAAATCCGATATACTGCCATCCGTCGTCATGACGATACCAATGGTCGAGTGGTCCTTGATGACCTTTTTCGTACCAATTGCTGCTGCATCCGTAAAGGGAATCGCCTCTTCAAACCACGGCGTACGGACCATTCGGGGGCCATTCTCATCGTCATAGCCGACACTACCTGGGATGACAAAACCGACGCAGTCGATGAGCCGAACGCTCACGTCAAGATCATCGAGAACCAAGCGAATCGCATGGTTCGGAACGAATTTTGGCTCCGTCGTCATGATCTGACGGCCATGGGATGTTTGTGGCAGATCGTCAACCACGCGACGGTAGGTTTCTTCATCGGTAAGGTGTGGTAACACTAGATTTTCGATGAACCGACGGATGAACGTCGACTTGCCAGAACGGACGGGGCCGACTACGCCGAGATATAATTCATTATCCGTCCGTTTGATGATTTGTCGAATATAGTTTTCGCTCATCATACTC
>DATCJW010000038.1:0-3462 GCA_036562595.1 Haloplasmataceae bacterium
ATGATGCAGCTAGCTTTATTCATTTTTTTTAAAAAAAAATTCAAAAAAATGGGTAAAGGCTGGATAGCCTATAGAAAACCAATCAAACATCGTGTATAATATTTAAGATAACGTGTCCTTCTATTGTGAGGTGATACGATGGCCTATGATTTGTCGAATTTGCTTGTTGTCGGTGTATCCTCAACGGCATTATTCGATCTAACGAAAGAGCAACGGATTTTCGAAAATCAAGGTCTAGAAGCCTATAAGAAATATCAAGAGGAACATGAAAACGACATATTAAAACCTGGAGCCGGCTTTCGGTTGATTAAGTCGCTTTTGCGATTGAATACACTCATACCAGGGAAACGGTTCGTAGAAATTATCATCATGAGCCGAAATAGCGCCGATATTAGTATGCGCATCTTCAATTCTATCGAATACTATAACCTTGATATTTCACGGGCGGCTTTTACCAGCGGCCGACCGATCAAGCCTTACGTCGAGGCTTTTAATGTTGACCTTTTCCTGTCAACGAATGAAGAGGATGTTCAGGATGCCATCAATTCGAACATAGCCGCAGGGCTCATTTATGCTACGAATCATTCGTATGAAACCGACGAATTAAAAGAAATTCGTATCGCTTTTGACGGGGATGCTGTGCTCTTTACCGATGAATCGGAACGGATCTACCAGAAGGAAGGCTTAGCCGCTTTTGCGCAACATGAGAAAATGAACGCCAAAAAACCGTTGCCAGAAGGACCGTTCGCCAATTTTTTGAAAACCATTTCCCGTATACAAAAGGAATTTCCAGAAAACGAGATGCCGATTCGTACAGCACTCGTGACCGCTCGGGGCGCGCCGGCTCAGGAACGAGTCATTCGAACCTTAAAGGCATGGGGTGTACACATCGATGAGGTGTTCTTTCTCGGCGGAGTTCGAAAAAAGGAGATCTTGAAGGCTTTTGGTGCCGATATCTTCTTTGATGACCAGGAGGCCCATTTAAAGCATACCGTCGATGTGGTGCCCTCTGCGCGTGTGCCGTACCGGATGCGGATGGAACAAATGAGTATTGATGACCTCTTGGAGATGGAAGACTTTAAAGAAAAAAAAGAAGAAGAAAAACAAACTGAACAAAAGGGTGATGATTCGTGATGGATATTAAAAAGATCATCTATGTACTCGTGGGGATTCTTATCCTTTCGCTCGGCATAGTGTTCATTACAACTCTCCGGCAGAAGGAAGTTAAATCTATGGGCTATGAAGCCGTGGTTAAAAAGTTTGAAAAAGGGGACACGTTCCTGCTCGTTATCGGCAATTCGGGGTGCCCGGCTTGTAAAGATTATCGAAATGGCGCCCTTAAGACCTACCTCAATAACAAACCTCCCGTCGACCTGGTATACGTCGATATCGATGCGTTAATCCCGAAAGAAATCTTACAGATTGAGGATCGAGAGGAAATGGAAAAAAAGATACAAGAATTCTATGATGACCTTTTCCTCAAATTTAAACTTGACCGTTCTAAATTCCCCGGTACTCCAACCACCTATTTTGTGAAAAATGGAGAACCCGATCTAGAGGACTACATCGAGGGATCGGTTGATTATCGAACACTTCGTAAGTTTGTTGATCGGCATCTCTAATTCAAACGCCTAGGATGTTTGAAAAGCGAAGGAAGCGATGACCATGCGGATCATTGCGGGTGAATTTCGAGGCTATCGGATCGAAACTCTAAAATCAAGCCAGACCCGCCCCACCTTGGATCAGGTAAAGGAAAGCCTGTTCAATGCGTTGGGGCAATTTTTTCAAGGCGGTTTGGTTTTGGACCTTTACGCTGGAAGCGGGAATCTGGGGCTCGAAGCCTTAAGTCGGGGATTTGATCAGGCTGTTTTCGTCGATCGCTATAGGCCTGCGATTCAGGTCATTCAGTCCAACATCGCGCGGTTGGGTGTTCAAGAACGTGCTGTTATCTATAAACGGGATGCGATGAAAGTCTTACCGTTATTAAAAGAGAAAGGATATCGGTTCGATCTCATTCTACTTGATCCCCCTTTTCAAACCCAGCCCTTCAGTGATCTCTTACCCCTAATTAGTACGTTAGATCTCTTAACGGATGATGGGCATGTCGTCTGTGAAACGGCAAAGGATACTGTTCTTGAGGATCGTTATTTAACCCTGGTGAAATATCGAGAATACGTTTATGGAACGACCAAATTAACCATTTTTCAAAAAGAAGGTGTGGCAATTGAGTAGGATCGGTTTGTATCCTGGATCCTTCGATCCAGTCACTTATGGACACTTAGACTTAATCTATCGAGGAAGTAAGCTGTTCGACAAACTGTATATCGCAATTGCGATCAATTCGAAGAAGCAGGGATTTTTTACGATTGAAGAGCGAAAGGAGATGTTGGAGGAAGTCACTAAAGCGATTGACAATGTCGAAGTGGTCGTCTGTGATAAGTTGACGGCGCAATTTGCCCATGAATTAAAAGCGACGGCCATTCTACGGGGGCTTCGCGCGGTTACCGACTTTGAATATGAAATGCAGATGGCTTCCACCAATAACATCCTCTACCCTAGTGTCGAGACGGTATTCGTCATGACGCGAACCGAATACTCCTTCCTTTCAAGCAGTGTAGTAAAGGAAATCGCCCGCTATGGTGGAGATATTTCGCCTTTTGTGCCACCTGTCGTAAGAAAGCGGCTCTACGATAAGTTCAACATTAAATATTAAAAATGTTTCTCTACGAGAGAAACATTTTTAATTTGCCTTTTTTGTCAGTTCTTTATATAGCTGATGGACGCTATAGCCAAGGCCGAACACGCTAATCAATACATAGATGAAGCCTTGATAGATTGTCACCTTCATGAAATGTTTGATGGTATCTTGCGAACTTTCAAACAAAGCCCTATAGACCTCTGGGTTATTCAGTTCATGGTAACGGTTAATTGCAATCATCGCTGCGTTATGAATGTGGTGAAGGCCCCACACGAATCCGATCAGGCTGATTGATCCGAGTAGCGTCATGAAAAGGATAGCGCGTCTATTCATTTCCACTCAACCCCTCCATCGTTCATTTATGTCAAGCTTCTTCGGATTGTCGAAAACCTTTTAATGGGTTACCCTTTCGTAAACGATTGGCGTCCGTTTAGGCGAGCCTGTTTCAGTGCGAGGCGGTAGGTAATGAGAAGAATGAAAAGAAAGGCAATCATGAAAAGAAGATGCACATGATGCAGTTGGTACAACCAGTGGCCTGTTTCAATTGGGCGTTCCTTAGGCTTGATGAGGGCATAAAGAGCGTAGGCGATGGTGCCGCTGATAACCATCTGCATCAGGCGATAACAAAGAAAAGGCCTATAAGGGATATGGATGTCTTCAAGAATGCTGTGGACCTGGGCATGGATGCTCAGACCACCGAAGCTGATTAACGAGGTGATCAGCGCAATCTTCAACTGCAAGGGTATCCTTGCTTGGGTTAGAGT
>DATCJW010000041.1:0-6065 GCA_036562595.1 Haloplasmataceae bacterium
CCACCCATCCCAGCAATAATGACCACTTCTATTCCGTCGCTTTCACGAAGCGGTGTAAGGCCATCTCCCTTTCGCACGTGAACACAATGATGAACCCCAAAACGGGCCACATTTTTTCTTGCTTCCTGAACGGGCCCATCCCTCAAGTCCGTTGCAACCGCAAAATCGATGAACCCATTTTGGGCTAAATAAATAGGGACATAACAATGGTCTGTCCCTATGTCCGCAATGCGCCGATAGGGCGCAATATAGTCTACAATCGCTTGTAACCGACTGGAAAGTACAATCCGCTCCATCTTAATCATCCATAAAATCCCGTAGTTTCTTGCTTCGAGACGGATGGCGGAGCTTGCGGAGAGCTTTCGCCTCAATTTGGCGGATTCGTTCGCGCGTCACGCCAAACTCTTTTCCGACTTCCTCTAACGTACGCATCCGTCCGTCATCTAAGCCGAAACGAAGTCGTAAGACCCGCTCCTCGCGATCCGTCAAAGTTTCCAATACATTCCGTAATTCGTCTTTTAAAAGTTCATTTGAGGCATATTCGTCGGGTGAAATGGCATCGGTATCGGGAATGAAGTCCCCGAGGTTGGAGTCATCCTCTTCTCCTACTGGCGACTCAAGAGATATGGGTTCTTGCGAAATTTTGATGATTTCGCGCACTTTTTCAGGTGTGGTTTCCATTTTCGCAGCAATTTCTTCTGGTGATGGCTCACGACCCAATTCCTGCATGAGTTGCCGCTGACAGCGCACGAGTTTATTAATGGTTTCCACCATATGGACGGGGATCCGAATTGTCCGTGCTTGGTCCGCAATGGCACGGGTAATGGCTTGTCGAATCCACCATGTCGCGTAGGTGGAAAACTTAAAGCCTTTCGTATAATCGAACTTATCAACGGCCTTCATTAGGCCCATATTCCCTTCTTGAATGAGGTCTAAAAACAACATCCCACGTCCGACATGACGTTTGGCGATAGAAACGACAAGGCGTAAATTCGCTTCGATTAACCGTTGTTTCGCCATCTCGCCCCGCTCAACTGCATCTAAATAATCTTGCTTTTCCTTCTCATCCTTATAATTTCCTGATTCGACTTGTTGCTTCGCATATTTCCCATACTCAATGAGTTTAGCCAGGTTTACCTCTTCTTCAGCAGTAAGGAGTTCCACCTTTCCAATCTCTTTTAAATACATTCGCACGGGGTCATTAATTTTAATCTTTGTCGGTAATGTCACATCATCGGCAACATAATTAGCCGAAAGATCGATATCCATATCTTTATACGGATCTTCGATCTCTTCAAAATCCTCATCGTCGAGTTCGTCTTCCTCTTCGATATCATTCGCAATGTCTTCATGGATAAGTTCGATTTCTTCTTGGCGGAAGAGATCTAAAATATACTCAAAGGCGGCATCGTCCTCGTCAATAAAATCGGACAGCCGATCCACCACCTCTTCGTTATATAAATAGCCTTGCCGTTTCCCCTTATCGATTAACTCGTTAAGGACTTTTTGATAGGAGTCACGAGCCATTTTATATCACCTCAATTTATTTTGACTTAATCAATTTAATATTATTCATTATCGATTCCGCGATCCGCATCCGCTCTTTTTCGTCAACCGTGGACTGCAGGAGTTTATTCATCTTATTGACATGATCACGGATGATATAAGACTTTAAGACATTAACACACTGCACATAGGTTTGGTCGTTATAATTTTCGATGAGTACTTGGTTATACTGATCCCACAACTCATCGAAACACGATAAATAGGCCGAAAGCTTCTCTTCAGATGCCTGCCGTTTAATGTACTCAATGAACGTCGTCCGATCGAAGGTGTCGTATAAAGAGTAATAGCCGTAAAGAAAATGGTTTAACTCGTGATATAACTTGTTTTGAAGGACCACTCCTTTATCTTGATTAAAGAGTGAGGAATACTTCCGATCCTTCATCATATGAAAGAGAATATCCCGTTCTGCCCGTTGATGTTTTGACGGATTGGGGGTTTTGTAGTTCACCGTTGCTACGAGACGATCTTGGCTTCCGCGATCGGCATCGGTAATCAGCCGCTGGTTCCGCGCCGCATTTCGTCGGTAACGTTGAAAGCCCTCGAGGTCGATCTTCAGTGTATCCAAGCTAATCCTTAAATCATGATGCATTTTTTGTAGGAACAGCTCCTGTTCTACACGTGAACTATTCAAAAGGAGTTGGAACACGCGCCGTTTAAAACGCTCTACCGAGCGAACCTGATTGGGATTCACTTCCTTATAGTAGTGTTGATAGAGATATTCTTTATCACTGATTTGTTTTTGTTCGATATACTCGCGATAGGCCATTGGTCCATACTTTTGAACGAAATCATCAGGATCGAGTTTTTCGGGTAGAGTAACGACAGAAACCGTCATATACTCTTGTCGCAACAACTCCATAGCCCGCATTGTCGCTTCGATTCCCGCCTCATCGCCATCGTAGATAATGACAACGTGCTTTGTATAACGCTTGAGGCGAAGGATGTGTTCTCGCGTGAGTGCCGTCCCCATGGTGGCAACGGCGTGATGAATGCCACTCTTTACACTAGCAATTACATCCATAAAGCCTTCATGTAGGATGACAGAACGGTTTTCCCGAATCGCTTGTATGGCATCGGAAAGGTTATAAAGAATAAGGCTTTTCTTAAAGACAGGGGTTTCTTGAGTATTGACGTACTTCGCGCTGTCTTCATGGTCCGGAAGAAATGACCGTCCACTAAAACCGACGATATTTCCCTCTTCATCCTTAATCGGAAACATGATCCGATTCTTAAAGCGATCATAATAACGGTCATCATGTTTTGAAACATGACCCGCCTCTAGCATCAACAATTCCGTAAACCCATTTGCCTTGAGGGCTTGATAAAGGGAATCTCGGCTATTCGGGGCAAGGCCAATCTGAAACCGCTGAATCAGTTCATCATCAATTCCCCGTTCATAGAGGTAGTGTCGTGCCGCTTCCCCTTCCTTTGTATTTGTCAAGACAAACTGATAGTATTCGGCTACGAAGCGATTAATTTCAAAATATTTTATTTGATCCTGATTGTTATTATGACCAATATACTGGCGAATATTGATGTTAAGCCGATTCGCAAGGCGTAGGACCGCTTCACGATAGGGAATATGTTCGATATTCTCAATAAATTTGACAACATTCCCGCCCACGCCACAGCTAAAACAGTGAAAGATTTGTTTTTCTGGCGAAACGGAGAAGGAAGGCGTTTTCTCTTCATGAAAGGGACATAACCCGAAATAATTACGCCCTTTTCGTTCTAAACTGACATACTCACTAACCACGTCAACGATATCGGTATGCTTTACGATTTCATCGACTAACGCCTTTAAACCACTCATCCGTTTCACCTCCTTCAGTGGATTTAAAACTGGATCCGTTCGTGAATATATTGGGCTACCTTAATGATGGGAAGCCGGATTTGTTCCATCGTGTCACGATGGCGCACGGTTACCGTTTCGTTCTCTAAAGTTTCGTAATCAATCGTTACACAGAATGGGGTTCCGATGGAATCTTGCCGACGATAACGCCGCCCGATGTTACCAGACACATCGTATGCCGTCATAAATTCCTTGCGAAGCAAATCGTATACCTCATCCGCCTTCGGTTCAAGTTTTTTCACAAGCGGCAAAACTGCTACCTTATAAGGGGCTAGAGCCGGATGAAGACGTAAAACATCGCGTGTGTCTCCATTTTCAAGCGTTTCTACATCATAGGCATCGCATAGAAACATAAGAAACAGGCGAGCAACACCCACGGAGGGCTCGATGACATATGGGATATACTTCTCATTCGTTACCGGATCAAGATATTCCATCGATACGCCGGAATGCTCCTGATGCCGGGTTAAATCATAATCCGTCCGGTTAGCAATCCCCCATACCTCACCCCATCCGAAGGGGAAGTGGTACTCAATGTCGCAAGTTTGTTTACTATAATGGCTGAGTTCCTCAGGGGCATGCTCCCGAATCCGAAGTTTATCAGGATTGACACCTAACGCTTTCACAAACTCAAGTGAGTAGTTAACCCAATAATCGTACCACTCGCCATCTGTACCCGGGGCGCAGAAAAATTCAAGCTCCATCTGTTCGAATTCTCGTGTACGGAAAATGAAGTTTCCAGGTGTTATTTCGTTTCGAAACGCTTTTCCAATCTGACCGATTCCGAAAGGAATCTTTTTACGTGTAGTCCGTTGAACATTCTTAAAATTAACAAAAATCCCTTGTGCCGTTTCCGGACGAAGATAGACTACCGATTGATCATCTTGAACCACTCCAAGGTGGGTTTTTAACATCAGTTCGAATTGACGGATTTCCGTAAAATTACTCTTCCCGCAATTCGGACAAGGGATTTGATGTTCTTTTATGTAGTTTTCTAATGCTTCATTGCTCCAGCCCGCGGGGATGACCTCGTTATTTGTGAACTGCTCGATGAGATGGTCTGCTCGATGTCGCGTCTTACACTCGCGGCAATCCATCAAAGGATCGCTGAAGGACCCCACATGGCCGCTTGCTACCCAAGTTTGAGGATTCATAAGGATGGCGGCATCAATGCCGACATTATACTTCGACTCTTGAATAAACTTCTTCCACCACAGTCTCTTAATGTTGTTGTACAGTTCTACGCCGAGTGGGCCGTAATCCCACGTGTTCGATAACCCGCCGTAGATTTCGGATCCTTGGTACACAAATCCTTGTGCCTTCGCAAAATTGACGATCTGTTCCATCGTTATGTTACTCATCTCGATTTAGGATAAAGCCCACTTATCAGTATACGAAAGAGACCGGCATTTGTCCCTCTTTTCCGCTTTATCCGTTGCTAACTCCTTTCTATCTATAATGATTGGGATAAAGATAAAAAAATTCTCTTTCCACACTCAAAGAATAGTGTAGAGACGAGAATTTTCACTCGCGGTTCCACTCTTCTTACCACACCACCGTGCGGTCATTCGTTGCGTCATAAAGGCTCCAAAACGCCATCCATCAATAGGGCAAGCTATTACCGCTCTAGGCTCACTTTTTTGTTTACTACCCATTTCTTTCAACGCCCATCCAATATATTGTTTTATATACACAAATAACCAATATAATTATAACGAATTGATCTTATGATGTCAAATGATTTTTCGTCTTACCGATGGGCGGTAAATACGTTCTGGAGTGTGTAGTGACCCCTAAATGGAAGCGGTAGTACTCGTCGATAATCCACCGTAATTCTTGAATCATACGCGGCGTAATGTTTTCTTCTATCACCACATCGAGCGATTTCGTATAAAGCTGGATGATGGCCTGCAAAGTATCCAGCGAATAAAAACGGATGTTCGTATGGTCAGAAAGACAGTTACGACAGATAAAACCGCCTAAACTCGGATCAAAGGTCGAGATGTGCTTGGCTTGTCCACACTCGACACAGCGATCGATGACTGGCGCAAGTCCTAAATAGTACAACAATTTGAATTCAAAGGCAAGCGTTAATAGGTGTTGTGTGAGAGGATCATCGGTCCGATCGACCAGCAACATAATTTCTAACAAAAGATCAAAGAGCGTGGGAAAAGGTTCGTGCTTCTCGATTGTTTTCAAAATGAGTTCAAAAAGGTGAAAGATAAAAACGTTCTTATCAAAATTAAGTTTTAAATTCATAAATCCATTGAGAATCTCGCCGCTATACCCGGTGGACAGACCATGTTCCTTATAATAAATAGAAAAAGAGGCATGGGTCAAAACTTGGGCTAAAGAGTAGGTTTTATGCCGATACTCGTTCGCCCCTCTGAGATAAATGCTCATCAGCCCATGCTCTCTAGAGAAAACTTGGATGATTTTGCTTTTTTCTTGATAATCCGTCGCCTTAAGAACGATCCCTTCGATTGTTTTGATCACGTTTCCCACCCTTATCCTTCGAACGTATGACAACCTCGGTTCCCATCTCGTTAAGATAATCCTTCTGCTTCCCCTTATACTTTAAGTAGTCATCGATGCTACCGGATCCGATAAACTTTTCCCAGGCTTCTTTCTTCATATTGTCACATTC
>DATCJW010000047.1:0-14739 GCA_036562595.1 Haloplasmataceae bacterium
GTTCTGATGGAAGGCAATAAATACGTACCAGGATTCTCACAAGCACGTTGGAACTACGATACAGGAATTGAAGCGACCATTTCCCGTCCTGACGCCGAAGAGGGTAAAACGCTATCCATTGGCGATCTTGTATGGGACGCAGCGCAAGGAAAAATCGATTACAGCGAATACATGACTCAAGACCTTGAAGATAAGATTAACGAAGCATTACAAAAACAATTAGAACAATTGCTGGGATTAGAAGATTAATCAGAAAATCAATGGTTTTCCATTGTCGATAGAAGGGGTACTTATTGGAAGTACCCCTTTTTCACTGTGAAGTCGGAATCGAAATGAAAATAATAGGCATGAATATCCATTTGATTAATCAATCATTGTCCCATACAATTAGATATGATATAGAGTATTCTTCGGTGGATTTTTCTTTTTTCCTCATCCTTTTCTTAACGTTAAAATATATTTCGATACCGCGAATGCTTGCAAACGGTTACAATTGTATTGTATAATAAAATAAAGAATCGAAACGTTTCACATCCGCCTTCATTTCACAATGGGAGAGTGAAAATAGTGAATCTGCGAAACGTAACGAAATGGTTGCTTGTGTCCATCCTACTCATTTTTATTCTATTCGTCCTTCTCGCTCGAATCATTAAGATTGCGAAGGAGCCTCTTAATCGCATGGAGTCAAATCCCGATCTCACCTGTCTCCTGCCATTAAGTGGCCATGATGCGGAGCAGGTGATTGCGCTCAATGAGGTGTTACCCGCAAAGGAACTGACAACGGATGAAGTTTGCGAGTATCCGTATCCGGTTTATGACTGGAATGAAAAGAATGAAGTGACTTTTGTCGTGTCGGTCAACCATACGGCCGACTATTTCATCGGTATAGACTATCGTTCCTTAAATGAGACCATCGTCAATAATACGATCAGCGTCACGGTCAATGGCTCATCGGAAGGATTTGAGAACTTACCCCTTGAATCGTTCTGGGTTAATGAGAACAACGAGGTACGGTTCGATCAGTACTATAATCAGCTCTTGCCGCGGCAAACCATTGTTCCGATCTGGAATCACGTCAAGTTGCGTGATCCCTTAAGGCTATACACCGAGCCACTGTCCTTTCCGCTGCAAAAAGGGAAGAATACCATTACCATTCGGAAAACAAATGGCGATTTTTATTTAGGTAATATCTATTTGTCCCTCAAAGAGGATCTTCCAACCTATCAAGAATACCTTAAGCAACATCCAGGAGATGTCACGACCCATCAATGGATTCCAATCGAAGCGGAACATGCTGCGTTAAAAAATGACATTGCGATTCGCTACGAATACACGAAGTCACCGGATGTATCTCCCTATGATAGTGAATTGAATTACATCAATGTTGTCGGGAGCTATTTCAAAGAACCTGGACAGAAGCTTGTCTATGCCTTTATGGTAGAACAGGATGGCTATTACGCCATTACCTTAAAGTATAAGAATAATGCGAAAAACAATGTCCAAGTATTTCGCAGCATTTATATCGATGGCGACATTCCCTTCCAGGAACTGTTACACTATCCTTTCCCCTATACCAAAAAGTGGGTCAACATGACTTTAGGGAATCATGATGAGCCTTTCCTTTTCTATTTCGAGAAGGGTCTCCATACGCTGTCTATTGAAGTCGATACATCCTTAGTGGGACCGGCTTATGAAACGATTAATGAAATCGTCTATGAGATTAATGAACTCGCTTTAGAGTTGAATAAGATTACTGGCGGTGTGGTGGATAAGCACCGTGAGTGGCAATTAGATCAGTATTTACCCGAGGCAAAGGACAAATTGGATCACTGGATCACTGCTTTAGAGACGATTATTGATGAGCTATCGGTCATTAATTCTAACCCTAACCGTTCCAATGAATTGATCAATCGGATTAAGAATGCCCATTCTAAATTAGTTGAGCTGCGGCAGAATTATAACAAACTTCCTAATAAAATGAATCTCCTTTCCCAAGGGAGCAATTCCGCCTCGCTAACCCTGTCGAAAGTCGTAAATGAACTGATAGCAGCTCCTTTGTGGCTGGATGCCGTTTATATCCACTCGCCAAACGTCTCCCTTCCAAAGCCGAAGGCCAATCCGTTCATCAAATTCTTAGCAGGTCTTCAACGGATTCGTGTCATGACGAAGTCTGAAAAGAAAGACGAGAATACACTTGAGATTTGGGTGAATCGCTCTCGTTTCTATATCGATTTACTCCAACAAATGACGGATCAGTATTTTACCCCGAAAACGGGGATTTCTGTTAAGTTCTCAGTCATGCCGAATGAACAGAAACTGATTATGGCCAATGCAGCCGGCACCCAGCCCGATGCAGCGCTCGGAATTAGCGGATGGCTTCCTTATGATTTAGGCATTCGCGGGGCTGCGGCAGATCTGCGGCAATTCGATGGTTTTTATGAACTCATTAACAACTTCCAGCCCGGCTCGCTTTTGCACATGATTGAAGATGGCAAGGTGTATGGCCTGCCTGAAACACAGGATTTCTATGTAACCTTCTATCGGAATGACATCTTTGACATGCTGGGTCTGGACATTCCTGAAACATATGAAGAGATTATTGAGATTCTCCCCACATTGCAGCGGTATGGCATGAACTACTACCTTCCTCTTTCGGCCAATACGTCGCTGAAACCTTACGCAGCGACTGCACCCTTTATTTTCCAACATAGTGCATCATTGTACACCGAAGATGGCTTTAAAACGGCAATTGATACCGAAGAAGCGGTTCGTGCGATTACCCTTATGACGGACCTTTATACGTTGTATTCCTTACCGCTACAAACATCGAACTTCTACGATAGCTTTCGGAATGGCCTCATTCCCATCGGAGTATCCAATTTCACCACCTATATACAGCTTTTATTTGCTGCTCCCGAATTAAAAGGAAAATGGGATATTCAGCTTGCTCCAGGAGTCAAACAAATTGATGGATCGATTAAACGCGAGTACACGGGAACCGCCCAATCGGTTGTCATCTTTGAAAAGAGCAAGAAAAAGGAAGAGGCATGGCAGTTCTTGCAATGGTGGTTATCGACCGAGGTCCAACGGGAATACACCTATAATCTTCAACTCATTTATGGGCGTGAGTTTTTGTGGAATTCGGCGAATATTGAAGCCTTTAAGATGTTGCCGATCCCTCAAGGCCATATCGACGTGATCATTGAACAATGGGGACATATCCACGAAGTTCCAAAGACGCCGGGAAGCTATATCATTGAAAGAGAATTGTCAAATATTTGGAACCGGGTCGTCTTTGACTCCGTACCCGTACGCATCGCCATCGATGATGCGGTTGTCAAGATTGACCGAGAACTCGCTCGGAAATATGCCGAATTCGATTATCTCGATAAGGCAGGAAATGTGCTGAAACCTTATGAAATGCCCACTATTGAAATGGTTCGCGAATGGCAAAAGCTTGGGCAGTCGAAAGAGGTGAATCGTGATGACAAGAATTAAGTCGGCTTGGGATCAAGTGCGAGAGGTATTGAGCCGTTTAAAGTCCCAGTTTATTGACTGGTTTGACCGTGGGAATAAGACGAACGTCCTCTTTCTCGCGCCCTACGTTATAACCTTTTCAATTTTCATACTGGTGCCGACGTTAATGGCGATACTGTTAAGTTTGACGTACTTTAATGGAATAGAAAAGCCCGAGTTCGTCGGTTTAGATAACTACATATACCTGCTTACCCAAGATGACGCCTTTATGAAAGATGTGTTGCCGAATACCTTGCTATTTTCGTTCATCGTCGGGCCAGGCGGCTATATCCTGTCCTTCTTGCTCGCTTGGATGCTTTCCCAAATACCAAAACGGCCACGAACGATTATGGCCCTAATTATTTATTCTCCCTCGATGACTTCGGGGATTGCGATGGCCGTGATGTGGCGCGTCATCTTTGCTGGTGATGAAGGCGGATATCTCAATAGCATTTTGCTGAATCTGGGTCTCATTGCCGAACCGATCCAATGGCTACAATCCCCCAATCACCTCATGTGGATCATGATCATCGTCTCCCTCTGGAGCTCGATGGGGGTTGGGTTCCTTGCCATTCTGGCTGGTCTATTAAGCGTCAATCGTGAACTTTATGAAGCGGCCTATATCGATGGGATGCGCAATCGTTTCCAAGAGATGATATACATCACGATCCCATCAATCAAGGAGCAGATGCTATTTAGTGCCGTGATGAGTATCGTCGGAACGTTTTCTGCTGGCGCCATCGGGGTTCAGCTATCCGGAGCGAATCCGACACCACAAAATGCGGGGCAATTGATCCTTAACCACATTGAAGACTACGGCATTCTCCGTTCTGAGCTCGGGATGGCCGCTGCGCTTTCCGTTATCCTCATGCTGCTCATCCTGATGTTTTCGAAACTCTTCTCGAAAATATTATCCACGAAGGACATGTAAGGGGGCATTCTATGCAAGCGATTAACTTCAATCCCAAACGATTCCATCGCTCACAAATTAAGTT
Source organism: Haloplasmataceae bacterium (assembly GCA_036562595.1). Classification (GTDB taxonomy): domain Bacteria; phylum Bacillota_I; class Bacilli_A; order Haloplasmatales; family Haloplasmataceae; genus DATCJW01. Next base: position 4,512 of record DATCJW010000047.1, read on the forward strand.
TTATCTCATACTGGTACCGGTTTGTATCTTTATGGGCTTACCCATTGTTTACATCCTTACGACTGCTTTTAAGCCGATGGATGAACTATTTGTATTCCCGCCACGCTTTTTCGCGGCCAACCCAACATGGGATAACTTCCGCGATCTTTTCCGTGTGACGGGCACTGGATTACCCATCTTGAAGTTTTTGCTTAACAGCATCATCGTAACCGTTGCTGTTGTTTTCTTCTCGGTTTTGTTCGGGGCAATGGCTGCCTACGTTTTGTCAAAAAAACAGTTTAAAGGCAAAAACGCACTCTTTCAAATTAACCAAACCGCGCTAATGTTTGTCGCCACAGCCGTGGTCATTCCCCGCTTTTTAATCATTAGTCGGATTGGTATCGTAGATACGATGTGGGGACATATCTTCCCCTTGATTGCCATTCCCGTCGGTTTATTCCTAATCAAACAGTTCGTTGATCAAGTGCCAAATGAGTTGATTGAAGCGGCAAAGGTTGACGGCGCAGGGGATTTTTACATCTTTTCAAAAATCATCCTCCCCTTAATTAAGCCGGCCCTCGCAACTGTAGCGATCCTTTCTTTTCAAGCGGTGTGGGGAAATGTGGAGACCTCTTCGCTATATGTCAATACAGAATCCAAACAGACGTTCGCCTTTTATCTCAGTACACTGTTGAGCCAATCGAATACGGTGGCGGGTGCAGGAATCAGCGCAGCTGCTTCCCTCATCATGTTCATTCCGAATCTTGTTATCTTTATCATCTTGCAATCTCAAGTCATGGATACGATGGCTCATTCTGGAATTAAATAGAAGCAGGTGATGACGATGAGAAACAAAACCCTACTCTTTCTAAGCTTATCCCTCATCACCGCCCTCTTTTTCCTGTGTCAGCCTATGTCCAAGGTTGAAGCCCAGATTGCGGATGTTCCTTATAATACCTACTCGATTGGACTGCGTGGCGAACTTGTCCATACGGCAACAGCTTACGAGAGTACCTTTATTTTGAACCGCGGGTTTAATTCACCAGACGATATTTACATCGATGACCAAGACGTCGTCTATATTGCCGATACGGGAAACGGGAGGATATTTATCTATAATCCGAAAACGAGAGAATCCCGTACCATAGGAGAAGGCATTCTGGGTCAACCTACTGGGGTGTTTGTCGACAAGGAATACGACATCTATGTCGCCGATGCGCAACATAACGTGGTCTATTGGTTTAAGCCGGATGGAACGCTAGTAAAAACGTATCACCGACCAGATGAACCGTTCTTTGGGGAAAATGCTCCTTACCGACCGCGTAAGGTGTTGGTTGGCCCAAATAAAGATGTCTACATCATTTCAGAAAGCGGGACGAATGGAATCATACAGTTAAATAAAGAGGGGAACTTTTTAGGCTACTTCGGAGTTAACCAAGTCAAGCTGAGCTTTGGCTTGCTTTTTCGCCGGATGATTATGAGCAAGGAACAGCTTGAAAAGTATGCGGATCTTAAACCGAAAGCAAGCTATAACTTTGCGATCGACCACAAGAATATTATTTATACCATCATTCAAGATGAAACGGTAACCCCCATCAAAAAATTAAATATTGAAGGAAATAACGTCTTAACGGGACGATTGCTTCCAGAACCCAAATATACGGATATCTTTGTAGACCAGAAGGGGTTAATTTATGTCGTCAGTTCAAACGAGAAATCACTCGGCGTCATTTCCGTTCTCGATCCGAATGGAAATTTGATTTTCATGTTCGGAACCAAAAAATCCGATAGTTTAAAAGCCGGTCAATTTAGTAACCCTTCGGGCATCGCTGTGGATTCAAAAGGCGATATATGGGTTGTCGATAAAACCACGGGAATCGTGCAAGTCTTTACGAAAACTGAATTTGCGAATCTCGTGTTAACAGCGATTGAATATCACAACAATAGTCAATACGATCGATCGGAAGAACTTTTTGAAGAGGTTGTACGGCAAAATGCCATGTTTGCCCTTGCCCATTCGAGCTTAGGAAAAGCTTATGCTCGGAAAGGTGAGATCGATAAGGCCTTAGAAAGCTATCGGATAGCCAACGATAAAATCGGATATTCTGAAATTTTTTGGGAAGTCCGTGACCGCTGGATCGCAAACCATTTGTTTAAAACCCTCATCATTATCCTTATTGCCTTATCGGCTCTATATGCCTTTAAACGTTATAAACACCAGATCAAAGGCTATGACCGTTTTGAAGCATGGGTTGGACAGGTAAAGAGAACGCGATTGTATCAGGAACTTCATCTTATGAAGGATATGTTAAGGCATCCTTTCGATGTGGTTTATGACATCAAATTCCGACAAGCGGTAAGAATCCGCACCGCTCTAGGATTATATGGCGTTTTTATTATCCTGAATATCGTGAGCAATTACTATATCCGTGGCTATTTATTCCGCAGCGTATCGGATATTGTTTTAGCCTATGAAATCTTACAATATTCATTGCCTTTGTTGCTACTAGGAATAGGGAATCACTTATCCAACTCACTCCAAAGCGGTGAATCCTATTACCGTGACCTCTTCATTGGTTTGATCTATGCCTGTGCTCCAATTTTCATCTTTAAAATTCCGCTTGATCTGCTTTCCAATGTTTTAACCTATAATGAATACTTCGTCTATTTTCTTGGAAATCTTATCATCAACGGTTGGGTTATTTTCAATATCCTGTTGATGTTTAAAGAGTTGAACAACTATACCGCTGGCCAATTGATAGTCAATGTTGTTCTCACGCTGTTTGCAGTCTTTATCCTGGTCATGTTGTATCTTGTCATCAGCGTTCTTGCATCGCAATTGCTGACCTTCTTTAAAGGGATCCTCCAGGAGGTGTTACTACGATGAGAAAGTGGCTCTATCCATCCATCTTATTCTTCCTTCTACTCACGGTTGTCTTCATGGTTCAGGCCTTGGCACAGGAAGATGATTTCTCTGATGAGCCCTATGACCCCACCCAACATGTCAACACGACCTTATTGGATTCAAACCTCTTTACGCAACCCGATGATAAGCGTCCTTACGAGCAAGGGGACGTAAATATGATGGATTATACTCCAGTATTGGAAAATGAACAGCTTATTCTGTATGTCCATCGTGAGACATTTGCGATTCGCGTTCTAAATAAAGAAACGGGCTTTATTTGGACCACGGATCCCTTTCTCCATCAGTACGACGATTTTAACTTAGTATGGTTAAACCGGATGCAATCACCGTTTTACTTTACGTTCTTAAACGATAAGGGCGTCAGTATTACAAGATCACTTGTCGATGAGCCCTTAATGTTTCGGCGTTTAGAGTATACGGTAGATGAAACCCAGCAACAAGTCCGCTTTACGGTTGATTTAAGAGAAACGAAAATCCGTCTCCAATATTCAATAGCGCTAAGGGACAATCAAATTCAATTTCATTTCACCACATCCAACGTCGAAGAATATGGTCATAACCGTTTACTATCGATCACATTCTTCCCGTTTTTAGGGGCTGTGAAGCGGGATGAAATACCGGGTTATCTCTTTATTCCTTCTGGAAGTGGCGCCCTTGTCCGCTATACCCATCACGCGAATATACGATTCCCTTATCGCGTGCGATTTTATGCCCAAGACCAATATTATAGCGCCAATACGCTCGATTTAACTTTAAACTATCCTGTTTACGGATTTGTCCACGGCATTGATCAAAATGCCCTCTTCTTAAATATCCATTCAGGCGCAGAGTATGCAGAGTTTACGTATCTTCCCCCAGACTATCGCACGGAGTACCACATGTATTATGTGACGTACTATTTACGGGAACAGTATATGAAGGTGATTCCGGGGTCGGACAAATCCCTACCAGTCATTGAAGATCAAATTAAAGACTATGACATCGACGTCAATTTAACGGTTTTATCGAATGAAGAAGCCAACTACGTTGGCATGGCGAATGAATATAAGGATTTCTTAATCAAACACGGATACCTGAAGGCTTATCCTTTCAATGATCAGATTGAACTCCATCTTGATGTATTTGGAAGCGATTATGAACAAGGCTTGTTTTTCAAAAAACACTACGAGATGACGACAACGGACCAGCTTTTAAAAATAAACGAAATCTTACAGAATAGAGGGATTACGGACATCTTCTACACGTTGCGAGGATTCAATCGTGGCGGTTATGTTGAAGCGAGCTATCGAAATTATCGGTTTAACAAAAAACTTGGTGATCCCGAAGATTTAAAGAACCTTAATGTCCGCTACTACTATAACCCAACGACGATGCATTCGAGTAAATCACGTCCGCCTCGGGGCACGATGAAACGGATTAATGGGCAGATCGCTTACGAACCGATACGGAATGGTGAATATTATCGTTTTTATGTCGACATTGATCAGATTATAAAAGAGTTTCCCAAGGCGAAGAAAACGATTGCCGACTATGGTGGGATGGCTCTTGACGGCCTATCGTATCTTTTCTATTCAAATGAGAATCATAAGCGGCATGAAATGTATGAAATATACCATCAATTGATTGGCGAACCGATACCGATGTATCGACCCAATTTTGTCATGTTGCCCTATACCAACAAATATTTAATGATGCCTTTACAACATGAACGCCTTCAATTTATCACCGATAGTGTGCCTTTCCTTCCCATCGTCTTAAGCGGTTATGTGCCGTATTACTCCTCATTCATTAATTTCTCTGCGAATATGCAGATGGACGTCTTGCGACTCATTGATTATGGTGCCAATCCAGCCTTCTTGATTACCTATGAACCGTCCCACTTGTTGTCAAAGACCTTCTCAAATGAATTTTATGCGTCTTACTTTGGAAACCTGGAGGACTTCATCGTAGAAAACTATCACTACGTCAATGAAGCATTACAATTCGTCCGCGGTGAAGCCATCATCGGCCGTGAAGTCGTACAAGAAGGAGTGGTGGTTGTTAGTTATCGTAATGGCGTGGAGATTATCATTAACTATACGACGCAAGACGTTACTTATAAGGGAATAACCGTTAAAGCCTTAGATTATGCCGTTAGAAAGTAGGTGAAAGGGATGAAAAGAAAAAGTTTAACCTTTCAAGGCCGTCAAAATGTATATGGTTACCTCTTCATTCTCCCTTGGATTTTAGGCTTTCTCATTTTTACTCTATATCCCATCGTACACTCCTTATATTTAAGTTTTCATAAAGTAAGAATAACGGCTTTTGGGCTAGAAGAGATCTTTATCGGTCTGGACAATTATCGCCGGGCTTTCGCGGTAGACCGTGTCATGTTTATCCACCTCCAAAAATTTTTGCGTGAGTCGATATTGATGATCATCGTGATTAATGTTTTCGCTTTGATCTTCGCTATGATTTTAAACAAAAACATAAAGGGCAGAGGTTTCTTCCGCGTCATCTTTTTCCTCCCCGTTGTGGTGGCCTCTGGCCCTGTAATTAGCGAACTGGTGAATAAACGGCTTCTCGTCATTCCTGGTATTGAAAACATTCAGATTATCCGTATTCTTTCAGAAGCCTTTGGACAACGTTTCGGTTCGCAAATTGTGAAAATGTTTAGCCAATTGATCTACATGTTTTGGTTCTCTGGTGTGCAAATCTTGGTGTTCTTAGCAGTCTTGCAAAAGATTCCCCATGAGATTTATGAAGCCTCGGATATTGACGGAGCATCAGGGTGGGAAAAATTTTGGAAGATTACGCTCCCTGCTTTGAAACCTACCATCTTGATCAACTTAATCTATACATTTATCATGCTGGCAACCTTTGATGATAATGCCGTGATAAAAGAAATTAAAGGTAAAATGTTAAGTGTCATGGAGGGCGAGGGCTACGGCTATGCCTCAGCCCAAGCGTGGATCTATTTCATTACCTTACTTCTTACCGTTGGAATCATCTTTCTCATTTTTACCATCCGGTGGAAGAAGGCACCCAAAGCGAGTTTCTATACCGAAGGATTCGTCTATAACACGACTCGCTACGAATATAAAGAAACTTTCCTAAATACGAATCCTTACGGCATCAAACTAAAGAAAAAGATGCTAGGTACGGCTGAACGGGATGGGCTGATTCAACAAGTATTTATCTATCTCTTAATCATCGTAGTTGCCTTCGCCTTTCTATATCCTTTTGTGGCGATGGCGTTGAAGAGTTTCCAATCCCCGGATGACGTGAGCGACCCCTTCGTCGGTCTCATTCCAAGCGGGTGGTATGTCGATAATTTTAAACAGGCATTGCGCACCGTTGATTTCTGGAATGCTTTAAAGGAATCACTTAAATTTTCAACCATCCCTGCACTGATGCAGACGGCTGCGGCTGCAGTCATTGGTTATGGTTTTTCCCGCTTTAATTTCCGGGGAAAAAATATCCTACTCGTCCTCGTGGTAGCAACTTTCATCATTCCACCTCAAGTAACAATGATACCCACCTATATCTTTTATGTTAATCTTGGCCGCAAATTGACGCAAATTGCGTCCTTCATTGGCATTAATAAACCCTTGTCAATCCTCAATAGCGTCCTCGCTTTCGCCTTGCCAGCAAGTCTTGGTCAAGGGCTGCGGAGCGCCATCTTCATTCTCCTCTTTTATCAATCCTTTAATATGGTCCCTCGTGTCCTCGATGAGGCGGCGGAGATTGATGGTGCTGGCCCTCTCCGCATTTTCCTTCGCATCTCTCTCCCTCTTGTCGTGCCTACCATCATCGTCGTTTTCCTCTTTTCCTTTGTCTGGTATTGGAACGAGACGTATTTGACGAACCTCTACATCAAAAATGCCAAAACGTTACCGATACAGCTAAGCCGTTTTGCGGAATCCTTTCGCTCAATCTATCAAAACCCGGATCCAAACATGCGGCCCGATGAAGGAACAGACCAATTAAACGAAGCGATATACATGGCGGGAACGCTTGTGAGTATCCTTCCGCTTCTGTTCATCTATTTTATCTTCCAACGCTGGTTTGTCCAAGGCATTGAACGATCTGGAATTGCAGGAGAATAGGATATGAAAAAATGGTTGTTTCGCATATCAGTGTTAGGTTTCAACATCGTCTTCATCTTTCTGTTAACCGGTTGTTTTGGGCTTTTCGACACAACGCCTTCCGAAATGACCGAACCCGTAATCCACGATCCCATCGAAGAGATCATCGAACAGGAAATGGAGGCATCTTTCCGTTTTTTCTGGGAACAGGCGAACACTGATCCCACATCGCCAGGTTATGGCCTGATACGTGACCGATATCCCCATAATGAATCCCTCGCCTCTATTGCTTCGGTCGGGTTTGGCCTAACGGCCATACCCATTGGTATCGAAAAGGGATGGATTACATATGAAGTAGGAAAAGAGCGGGCCTTCGGTACGCTTAAGACGATTGATAGGCTAAAGCATTACAACGGGTTTTACTACCATTTTCTTAACCTCTATACCGGCGAACGGGCCCCCAATTCGGAAGTCTCATCGATTGATACCGCGTTAATGCTAGCGGGCGTTCTATTCGTCGGGGAGTACTTCGGAGGCGAGGTGAAATCCCTTTCTCAAAAGATTTACGAAAAAACGGATTGGAATTGGTTCGTTGACCCAAAACGAAAGATGTTCTACATGTCCTATAGGCCGGAGAAAGGTTTTGAAGGCCATTGGGATTTTTATGCCGAACAACTCATCATGTACGTTTTAGGGGCGGGCACACCAAAGGAAGCGCATCGAATGGATCCAAGCGTCTACTATAGCTTTATACGCAGCAAACGTGCGTATCGAGATGGTGAGCCTTTCATTCACTCCTGGTTTGGCTCGCTCTTTACGTACCAATTCTCACATGCTTGGATTGATTTTCGATATATTGTGGATAAAAAAGGGGTTAATTGGTTTGAAAATTCGGTTCATGCAACGATCGCTAATCGACAATATGCGATTGACCATGCCAATCAATTCAAAACCTTTGGCCCTAACTCTTGGGGCTTAACGGCTTGCGATGGGCCGAATGGCTACAGTGGGAAATATGGTGCTCCGCCGTCGGGAAATGATGACACGGCACATCAAAATGATGGAACCATCGCAACGGCCGGTGCGTTGGGATCGATCGTCTTTCTTGAAAAGGAAGTGAAAGACGTTATCGCCTATTTTGAAACGATTGAAGGTTTAAAAGGCAAATATGGCTATAAAGATGCCTATAATTTCGAGAGAGATAAACCTTGGATTAGTCCCGATGTCATTGGGATCGACAAAGGCATCATACTCCTTATGTTTCAAAATTATCAAAACGAATTCGTTTGGGAACAGTTTATGAAGATCCAATGGATTCAAGAAGGCTTGCGGCGTCTCGAATTTCAGAAGATAAAAAAGTAGGCAGAATGGATGTGAGAGGATGCGCGCCAGCCAGTTTCTCATTAAGCCAGTGAGCGAATCGTGCAATATCGATTGTAAATATTGTTTCTATAAAGATATTGCCAGCCGCAGAAATATTCGCAATTATGGCCACATGTCATTTTCGACTTTAGAAGCAATCGTACGGCGTGCTTATGAAGAGACGGAAGAAGAGGTAACCTTTGCCTTTCAAGGTGGTGAACCCCTGTTACGGGGGATCGATTTCTTCTATCACTTTTTTTCACTCGTCGAGCAGTACAACGTCCAAAATATTCCGACGCAGTATTCCGTTCAAACGAACGGGATGTTAATTGACGAGGAGTGGGCAAAGCTTTTTAAAAACCATAATGCTTTGGTCGGCGTCTCACTTGACGGACCCAAGGCGATCCATAATCGCTATCGGCTTACCTATCGGCATCGTCCAACGTTCGATGAAGTGATGCGAGGGATCGATATCCTTAATCGGGAAGGTGTAGCGTTTAATATATTAACGGTTCTTACAAAGCAAGTGGCTCGAAACATCCGACAGGTATACCAATTCTTTAAGGAACAAGGTTTTACTCACATCCAGTTTATTGAGGCGTTAGACCGAAATTTTATGCAGCGGGGAAGGGATAGCTATTCGCTGTCTAATGAAGATTATTATTATTTCTTAAGCACGTGTTTTGAACTTTGGTATGAAGATTTACATAAGGGAGAGTATATCTCGATTCGTACTTTTGACATGATGGTGCATAAACTATTAGGACATGAACAGATTCTTCCGTGCTTTAGTCGCGGCCGTTGCACCAACCAACAGGTCATTGAGGCAAACGGCGACGTCTATCCCTGTGATTTTTACGTTACGGAGCAATATGTACTCGGGAACATACATGACACGACACTGGGCGAAATCAATAAAAAGCAACTGCTCCAACGGTTCATTGATCGGAGCACACCGCTTCTAGAGGATTGTAAGGTGTGTCCCTACTTTCATTTATGCCGGAATGGGTGCTATCGGTATCGTATTGATGGAAAATATCAATATTGTGAAGCGTTAAAACGCTTCTTTCATAAGTACGGCGATCAGTTGGCTACCGTCGCCACTCTTGTGCAAACATGATAAAAACGGCTGTGGTAAAAGCCGTTTTTACTTATTTATGGGTGTTTGGTGAAGGGAGATACCCTTAGTTTGTTCAGCAGGTTTCTTGCCGAATAGTTTAGCGATTTCGACCACAAAGATGGGAACAATTGAAAGGATAAAGACGATGACAAACTGTTGGGATTTTAATGGGGTAACTCGAAAGAGCCGGCGCGTAAAGGGATGAATGAGGGTACTGAGTTGTAGAGCCAAACTGATAATGAAGGCGACGATAACATAGGGATTGGAAAAAAGGCCGATTTCAAAAATTGAATACTGTTCGGATCGGACGTTAAAAGCATGGAACAGCTCCGCAATGGAAAGTGTCATGAAAGCCATGGTTTGGCCGTACAGCAAAGAGGAGGCGTGATCCGTTCCCATACGGTAACCAAAATGAAAAGCGGTGAAGGACAAGAATCCAATAAGCAGCCCTTGAAATAAAATGACGAGAATTGCTTCAAAATCAAGGAGCGTCTCTTTTTTTGGCCGTTTTGTCATAATATCGGGTTCGGACTTTTCCATGGCAATGGCGATCGCGATGAGGGAGTCTGTTACAAGATTTGCCCAAAGCAGTTGGACGGCTGTCAGTGGTGTCACGGCCAGGCCGTAGAGGATGGGTCCAATCATCGCACCGAGAAGAATGGTAATCACTTCACCAATATTACAGCTGATTAAAAACTTAACGGCTTTCTTAATGTTGGCAAAGATAGTGCGACCTTCTTTTACGGCCTTCACGATGGTCGCAAAGTTATCATC
>DATCJW010000061.1:0-4310 GCA_036562595.1 Haloplasmataceae bacterium
CCGAAGGGTTGTTGAAACGCTTGGAAGAAAGTGTGTTTCAACTGAAACCCAAAACCATCTTTCTTCTTATCGGTACCAATGATTTGGCCTTGCTCGATACGACTCCTAAACGCATAGCGGGCAATATTCGCGAAATCTGCAGGGAAATTGTGGATCGGCTTCCCCAAAGCACGCTTGTTTTAGAATCCATTTATCCGACCATTAGCCCTGTCTTTTCTGAGATTACTCCAGAAGCCATGAAAGCCCGCGCCAATAACGTCATCGACTATACGAATGGGTTGCTTCAGCAAGTGGCCGCCGAGCTGGGGATTGTGTATTTGGATATTAACCGTCATTTGAAGGATGAGACCGGGCAGTTGCAACCAGATTATACGCGAGACGGCCTTCATTTGACGCCAAAGGGCTATACCATCGTCCAACAATGCATCAAACCATTTATCGAGGGATGATCCGATGCAAGAGATTCTCATCTTAAACCCCCTCTTTAAAGAGCGGATCTGGGGTGGAAACCAGTTGGAACGTGTATTTGGCTATTCGATTCCGAGCGATCGTACGGGAGAGTGTTGGGGGATCGCGGCGCATCCCCATGGCGACTGTGAAATTGCCAATGGTGTCTTTAAAGGTTGGACGTTAAGCGAGGTCTATGACCGCCATCGCGAGCTATTCGGCCATTGTCCGTACCCGCGCTTTCCCTTGCTCGTCAAAATCTTAGATGCCCGAACGGATTTAAGCGTCCAAGTCCATCCCGATGATTCGTATGCCTTAGAACACGCGAACGATTTAGGAAAAACCGAGTGTTGGTATATCATTGACTGTAAGCCTGGAACCACATTGATTTACGGCCATCATGCCAAGACAAAAGCGGAATTAAGCGCCATGATCGAAAACCATGAGTGGGACCGGCTACTGCGAAAGGTGGAGATTCACCCTGGCGATTTCTTCTATGTTCCCACGGGAACGCTCCATGCCTTATGTGCCGACACGCTCGTTTTAGAAGTCCAGCAATCGTCCGATACGACCTATCGGGTCTACGACTACGACAGGGTTGACGATGAGGGGAAAAAGCGCCCCCTTCATTTGCAGGAGGCGATGGAGGTCTTAACAGTCCCGCACCGCGATCCGGTCCTAACCATTGAACGAACCGACCGTGCCCCGCACGTTTTTACCCGTTACATCAAGTCGCCGTTTTTTACCGTTGAGAAGTGGGACATTGCGGGAACTTATTCGCACCAGCCAAACTCATTCTTATTGATGACGGTATTGGCTGGCCAAGGTTCGGTGAATGGCATACCGATTCAAAAGGGACATTTCTTTATCGTGACCTCGGCTTGCCAATCCCTAACCCTTATGGGGCAATTGGAACTCATCGTCACGTTCCTTTAACCGTTTAGGGATTTTGGCAAGCATCGTAGCCTCACGAAGCAGAAAGTGCCAATGATAGAATAAGAGGGCTGAAGATTCGCCTTGAGCGTTATCTTCAGCCCTTTTTTGAGTGATAAAAGAGGAACATGATGGGAAAGATCACTTCATCACGTCAATGATGATCGGCGTTTCTTTAACGGTAATCGAATCCTCGATCTGAATGGTTGAACCATCTACAAGGTTGGAATAGGTTCCTTTGGGAAGATCGAGTGTCAGGGTGACATCTTCGTCTTTAAAGTGGAAGAAGCCATAACGGATCTTTTCCTGATTCTCATAGGTCATGACCGCGAGGTGGTCGTGGGGGACGTTGACGATGTTGAAAATTCCCGTTGCCATAATCGGGTCTTTCTTGATTTGGATGAGTCGCTGCAGCAACGGCACGCAGTGATCGGAATCGAGGTTAGACCAATCGACGGGATCGCGGTCAAATAGGCTGGGGCGATGGGTGTTGAAACATTCCTGACCGGCATAGATCATGGCCGCCCCTTTTTGGAAAAAGAGAAACCCATGAAGATGGTTTAAGATGCGCCGGCTGCTTACAAAGGAGGCGATTCGTGGCTGGTCATGATTTTCAAGGTTTCGTAGTTTGACATAGTTACTGGGGTAAATCATCTCTTGATTATATATTTCAGTAAGATAGGTTTGAAGGCTCACTTCGCCTTTTAAGTAGTGGTGGAGGTAATCGAAAATATCATAGTCATAAAGGATGTCAAAGGCTTGATACATCTCCCCATCGCTATGGGCTTCAAACCCAAGGTCCCTGATGTATTTGATGAATGATTTGTGGACGCTTTCGCTCAACCAGATGAAGTTCGGGTTGATGCGATTGATCCGTTCTCTCGCCTCTAGCCAGAAGTCGAGGGGGACGAGCGGGGCGACGTCACAGCGATAGCCATCCACCCCCAGTTCGACATAGAACTCGAGGGTTTCGAGGAGATAGTCCCATAAGGGGCGGTGGGAGAAATCCAAGTCAATGATGTCGTACCAATCGCCGACCCGATTCGTGGGTTTCCCGTCGCGGTGGTAGAACCACTCGGGATGTTCTTGATAAAGCTTGGAGGCATGGGAGGTATGGTTAAAGACGATATCGATCATGAGCTTCATGCCCCTCTGATGGGTTTCGGCGATGAGGCGCTTAAAGTCTTCCATGGTGCCGTATTCGGGGTTAATGGCGCGATAGTCCGCGATGGAATAGACCGACCCCAACGTTCCCTTTCGATTGACCTGTCCGACGGGATGGATGGGAATAAGGTAGAGGACGTCCACTCCCAATGCTTGGATGCGGTCCAAATCTTTTATCAGGCCATGGAAGTCTCCGGTTTCACTGTGGTTTCTCACATACACCTGGTAGATCGTGAGGTTTCGTAAGGATAAAGGGGTATTTTTGGCCATGCGTTCCACTCCTTTTGATTCTTATCCATAATCACATTCTATCATTTATTCTTTCCTTTTTCGAGAATGTAACCCCTTACATATTGAGGTTCGAAGCAACTGGGGAAGGGGCAAAAATGCTTGTCATGATTAAATGATAAGTGATACAATTATGATAGAACACAGGTCAGCCCTAAAAAGTCTTGATGAAAGAAGGAGAGATGGAAAGTTGAGGTGTTTCGATGGCCAATATTAAGGATGTGGCGAAACGGGCGAACGTTTCCGTGGCTACGGTTTCACGCGTCATCAACAATAAAGGGTATGTCAATGAGGAAACCCGGCAACTGGTGTTGAAAGCGATTGAAGAGTTAAACTATATTCCGAATGAGTTTGCGCGCTCTCTTTTTAAAAAGACGTCCCATACCATTGGGGTTATCCTCCCGCATCTCAATAATTCCTTCTATTATGAAGTGTTGGAGGGGATTGAGGAGTTTGCCTTTCAAAATGGGTATAAAGTGATGATCTGTAACACCCATGAGGACCCGGAGCGGGAAGAAGTGTATCTCAAACAATTCGTACGTTACAACTTCGACGGGTTGATTACGGGATCGAATAGTAATTTGATTGATAAATATTTGGAACTCGATATTCCACTTGTCTCCATCGACCGCTTCATTGCGGACCAGATCCCCTCGGTCTTCAGCGATAACGTCAACGGCGGCTATTTGGCTGCCCAAAAACTGGTGAGGACGGGGAGCCGGCGCATCGTTCACTTCCGTGGTCCCAGTATCCTCCATACCGTTCAACAGCGGGCACAAGGATTTAATGAGGGGCTGAAGGAAGCGGGTTTAACGTGTGATGAGGTGGATCTTGCCTTTATCGATCCCGAAGTACACCGGATCCGCGACTATCTGCGAAGCCATCCCGACATCGACGGCGTATTTTGCGATAGCGACCTGATTGCCAGTGCGGTCATCGCCGAACTGCTTGACATGGGCAAGCGGATTCCTGAAGACGTTCAAGTCATCGGTTACGATGACCAGGAAATTGCCCGTTACATCTATCCCAAACTGACGACGATCAGCCAAAATATGTTCGACATCGGAGAAGCCGCCATCACGCTGTTGCATCGGCTGATGAAGGGCGAAGATGTGGAACAATACCACTTGGTCATCCCCGTGACGTTGGTGGAACGGGAAACGACACGCAAGGAGGAGTAAAAGGCTCGCTGAGCCTTTTTCTTTACTATCGGTTTTTACCGATCTGAAAATAAGACTATCCGTTTCCGTCGATTTATGTTAGAATAAAAAGAAACATAAGTGGTATGGGATTTTTTGGAAAGGGTGGGAACAATTATAAAGCATGTGTTTCATCCATCCTTTCAAAACAAGCAAGAGGAGGAACATGATGAGGAAAAAACAATGGTTTGAAGAGGCGATCGCGCTCATGAAGGAAAGGGGGCTCTCAAGACGAAGCCTGCAGGAATTAGTAAGGGAACCGGAGGATGGAAAGGGCCT
>DATCJW010000069.1:0-2758 GCA_036562595.1 Haloplasmataceae bacterium
TCGGTCCGAAAGTTCCCCTGTCGAACACGGGGCACTAAGAGTTCTAGCGTCCCCACACGGGTATGAAGCAGGCGAGGACGGTGTCCATTTCGATATCTGCGACGCGTATCCGTCCGTTCGTAGGTTTTTGCACCGAGATACTCTGTCACCTCCTCCTCATGAATTTAATTGAGGACGGCCTCCACCAACTTTGCCAGCTCAATGTCTTCTTGCAACAGGCTTTTCACCTGCTCCTGGTCAATGGTAATCTGAAGATGGGCCATTTCCATCCCTCCCTGGATGTTGCTATTGGGTCCACAGGGGATGGATGGCCCTTCCTTCTTTCCGGCCACCCGTTTTTACACCATACTATCGGACGTCACATTCAATTATGAACACATTTTAACCATTCTATTAAACTTCCTAGACGATGCTTCCAAGTATGGTTCGCCAATACAAATCTTTGCCCTTGCTCTGCCATCAATAAACGATAGGTTTCATTTAAAGAGCATATTATTTCATCTAACATAGGAGCTTCAGGATCGTAATAGACTACATGTTCGCCATCTTTGAATACCTCACGAAGAAATGGAGAAGGATTGGTAATTACCGCTGCTCCCGCAATTAACGCATAATAGATTCGTTCGTGACTGCCATCAGTATGAAAGGAACTTAGATTTACCACCACCTTGCTCTGCTGCATTAAACTAATTAAATCAGGAAAGGAAAGTGGCGGTAAGATAACTACGTCAGGAAAGTCAGCCAAAACTGCTTCCCATTCGCCCTTGCCCGAAACCACAATCCGTGCATTTTTTGGCAAACTCTTTAGCATCTTTTCTCGTTGAGCATTACGTAGATACCGATCAACCCACATCCATAGAAAATCTCGTAAAACTCGAAACTCACTCTCATTTATCCCGTGAATAAAACGAGCATTTAATATTGCTGTCAAAGTTTCTTCAAAATCAATACCATACTGGTATATGTCTATCAAATCACAAAAAAGTAAATATATGGTTTTAGACATCTTCTGTTGTGCCTCTTTTTGGATGTTTATTGGAGTGGTAAATGTCCCCGCAAAAAATACATCGATGGGTCGATTCCGATCCACACTCGTCAAATACCGAGCATCTCCCGCATGGGGGAGAAAAAGAGCAGTAAGTCCCTGCTTATCCTTGAGCCAGTTAACATGAGCGCGATCGATACATACCAGTCGAAGATACCGCGAGGCAGGATTTAAAAAACGCCCCATGTGATAGCGAGGATCATCTACCAGCCAAGCAACCGACAACACTTCTAATCGATCAAAGAGATCGACTCCATCTTCCCAAACATTCTGCATCCCATTAAACGCAAAAAGAACGTCTGGTTTTTCTTCTTGAACAAGAGTAGCAAGAGTATTAACGAGACCAGGAACCATCTTTGCTTCAAACCCTAACTCCTCAAGAGAAGCCGCAACAGAAGCGGTAAAATCGTTTAATACCCCATACTGACTTACCCCATCGACCAGTAACCATTTTCTGAATCGCATTGACATCCTCCTCGATATTCTTGTTAACGCTCATCGTTTTCGGTCGAAGAAATAGGCATCCACAAATCCCTTTCCCGCATAGGCAGTTCGTTGCCGTTTGTGTTGCCACAACGTTCTTATGCGTTTACCCAATTGATCACGCAGTACCTCCATTCTTTCTTTTATTTGATTATCAAAGGAAACTACTTCCTGAACGCATTTACGGATATACGGATCATTTACGGCGTCATTTTCCGCCTGCTGCAACAATTGGACTAACTCTTCCCGCACAGCGACTAGTCGAACCGCCATGCTCACTTGCTCCTCTTCGTTGGCGGCATCCAAAAACGCACAGGTCAGATCTAAAACCGCCTCAAGTTGAAGAAAAAACGCCTCTCGCCATTCGGACGATGAACAAGCGCGCTTCTGATAGGGTTGGGATTCCACCATCATTCCAAACCGCCCTTCACATCGGCCAATTGTCCAGCCACCTTTTTGGCCGCCTGGGCCCAAGCATCGTGTAAGTCCTCGAGATAGCCTAACAGTTCCTTTAAGGGAGTCGGGTCTTTTTTCACGTTCGCCTGGATGAGCAAGCGCAGGAAATAATCATACAGTGGCATAAGCTGCTTGGCTATGGGCGCCGACTGATCCAGCGTCACCATCCACTCACGCACAATGTCCTGAACCCGCAAAATGGCGTGATGGGCTGATTCAATGTTATTTTCCTGGAGCGCCTGAATGGCTTGCTTAGTAAAACGAATGGCACCATCATACAACATCAGCAACAATTGTGCAGGAGTAGCTGTTTGCACGGCTTGCTGCTGATAGGTCTGAACAAGTTGTTGACGCATTAACGTTGCGCACCTCCCGTAAATTGCATGAGAAAACCTGCCTGCATGTTGAAACGGTTGATGGCTTGTTCCATGAGCGTGAACTTCTGATAGTACTTGTTCTCGATCTCGATCAGCTTCATTTCCCACGCGTCGATCCGCGCCTCCAGATCCCGCAATTTCCACCCCAGCAAGCTCGTGTCAAGCAAATTGGGATCACTGCCCGCCTTCTTCGTAATTTCCGTCATCGTCTTGCTCACTTCGTCGTACAAGCGAACGGCAATCCCCATCTGCGTTTCGGTGGCACCGGTCTGCTGGAAAAGTTTCTTCACGGCCTCAAAGTCGGTTTCGATCGCCTGTCGCAACTTGTTCTCGTCAACGTACAATTTCCCGTCGTCCGAATAGCTGAGCGACATGATGCCGATGGACGACAGCGAGG
>DATCJW010000077.1:0-28351 GCA_036562595.1 Haloplasmataceae bacterium
TGTAATAAATATACAAAAGATTTATCAGTAAAATAGCTTTAAAACCAATCAAATCAACAGAGTAATACAAATAGCAAGCATGAATCTTTTCTATATTGACATTTTCATCATGTAGGGTGTAAGATGTAGAAATCATAACCACCGGAAAATGACTCGGTACACTCTGCATAAATATAATGAACTCAAGAAATAATGGTATTATTAATTTGGTGTGGGTGACTTGATTCGCTCACACCTGATTTGTTAAAGAAGACAAGATGCTTCCTTCACACCGGATACAAGAAAAGTACTAACTATAATGTAAGGCTGTGGAGGATGTCCCACGATCATGATATGTAGTTTGAACTCAATATTAAAGATGAAAAGATCACCTTTTATGATTTTCTTTGGAAGAGGTAAAAAAGGGTGAAAGCGAAAGTCTACTACAGGACAGTTGCCTATCAACCCCATGCCTGTTATCAATGTGGCATGTATTTGATCAAAACAACGGTATCCGTACCGACACCGTGGAAGAAGCTTTACCTTGAAGAACTCATTGGTTAATCGGTATGGCTAATCTCGCGCCCTGTTAAGATGGCTATCTTAAGCGAAGCGTCCCGTGAGGTTCAACCTGAAAAAGACTATCCAAAAAGATTCCGTATCCACTAGCTCCGTCAATCAAATACTCCTTAGCCCATTTAATGAAAACGGCCAAACGATCACTATCTTCCCAAACACCTATTTTTTGATGAGTTTAAATCGGATAAATCAGCCCAAGCGGCGATGTCCTTCTCTTCTGTGATGCGGAAACTTTTGACATCGTCGACATCGTGGAGGATCGGCGTTACGTACCCTCAAAGACTATTTTAGCCGCTATCCCCTTTCTGTACGCAACCCGGTCCGATCGATTGTCATTGATAGGTATTTCCCTTACCTCCAGCTGATACAAGAGATGATTCCCAAGGCTGCCATTGTTACCGATCGATTCCACGCTATCCATCTGAACGTATGACCTTTCGATAAAACACGGTTTAAAGTCATGAATGCGGATGAGTTTCACTATACGAAGCTTAAAAGGTACTGGAATCTCTTTTGGAAGCCTCGATTAGAATGAGACGATCAGAACTACCGGTGGTTTCCATATTATCGGAAGCTTATAAGTGAATGGGCAATGGTCAACGGCTTCGTTGATTGCAGTCCTAAACGGTTTGATACGTATGAAGTCTATCAGGCTCTCCTCTATGCGATGAAAAGCATTGATAGGAAGCGACTCAAATGGACGCTAGCCACTTGTGAAGAGGACCATCCCTAATTTCAAGCGATATGAAAACGGCAAAAAGGACGATGAAAAAGCATCTGCCTTATCTCACGAACATGCTGGAATGGGGATACACTAATGGGTTATAAGTAGGCATCATCAACAAGATTAAGCTGATGAAACGGGTATCGTATAGATATCGTTCTCTTCTGCATTTAAAACATCGGATCATGATGCTACATGGGAAAGGGCAGATAAAAAATTGCTTCAGCTTGACGTAGAAGCAAAATCGGCCTTTAATCAGAATGATGGATGTTAATTTGTTACTCACGCTATTTGACAAAGAGCCGAAATATATATCGATACTCATGCAATATTTTTCATCTAATTATTTAACCGGTTATCATTGAAATTAATTTTTCGGACAATCTCTCACGGTACTGGTGGTAGACATAAATAGTATTTCATCTTTCATATAAATCGACAACTCGTTTTTACTTCACTAGTAAATTACGTACAAAACGTTTCTGTCTTAGTAGCTGTACTTTTCAATTGCATGCCAGAATCTTTATCTTAATATATGTGTTATTACATTTTAAAACCATTACTCTTTGTTCCACGTGGAACAATTACACCCCTCCTTTAAACATTAGCAATAAAAAGGGCTGTTCAGGTTTTGAGTCCTACAGCCCTTGATTGTTCTATATATGATTGACTATTCACTACGATTAGCCAACCGCTCGTGCTCCGATAACTGAGCAATATCCAGTCCAGGCATCGGCTCTCCAAGTTCCCGAGTTAAAGCCACGATCCGTTCGTAGTCCTCATAATTGGCAGTGGCCTCAACAATAGCCCGGGCATATTTTTCAGGATTTTCCGATTTGAATATGCCTGAACCGACGAATACTCCATCCGCACCAAGGTGCATCATGAGAGCCGCATCTGCTGGGGTCGCCACTCCGCCGGCCGCATAGTTAAGGACGGGTAAACGGCCATGTTCACGAATAGCCAATAATACATCATAAGGAGCCTTGATTTCCTTGGCATATACCATGAGCTCGTCTTCACTCATGGCAATTACCTGGCGTATTTGTGCATTCACTCTCCGCATATGGCGGACCGCTTCAACGATATTCCCAGTCCCGGCTTCTCCTTTCGTTCGTATCATGGCCGCACCTTCGCCAATCCGGCGCGCGGCCTCACCAAGGTCCCTTGCCCCACAGACAAAAGGAACCGTAAATTCTCGCTTATTAATGTGGTTCACATCATCCGCAGGGGTCAGCACTTCAGACTCATCAATGACATCAACACCCATGGCCTCAAGGAGCCTTGCTTCGACAAAATGTCCAATCCGACATTTGGCCATAACGGGTATCGAGACGGCATTCATAACCTCTTCTATCACCCGTGGGTTAGCCATTCGGGCTACGCCGCCCTCTTTACGAATATCAGCAGGGACACGTTCCAAAGCCATTACGGCAATGGCGCCGGCAGCCTCCGCAATCTTTGCCTGTTCGGCGTTCACCACATCCATAATGACGCCGCCCTTCTCAAGCTGAGCCATCACTTTCGCTATACGATCCGCATCAACTTTTCTCATTGGTTAACCTCCTTTACCATCACTCCAAGGTTTCATCAAGCGATTCAAGGCCGTTCTCTTCACAAGATTCTTTCGGAACAATTGTCGCGCTAACGACCGTTTGATCTTCTTTCAAATGAATGAGACGTACGCCTTGAGCTGAACGGCCTAATATTGATATTTGAGAAATCGGAAGACGGATGACCATTCCTTTGTTCGTGACAATCATCAGGTCGTTCTCCTCTTTCATTACCGTCCGTACAAGTACCAATGGCCCATTTTTCTCCGTCACATGGAGCGTCTTGACACCCTTTCCGCCTCGCTTGACCAAGCGGTACTCGCTTACTGGTGTCAGCTTCCCGTAACCATACTCGCTAATGGAAAGGACATAAGCATTTTCGTCCGGGATGACATCCATACCGACTACTTTCTCGTTCGGATCTAACGTCACCCCTTTGACGCCGGTTGCGTTGCGGCCCATGGGTCGAACATCGTCTTCTTTAAAACGGACGAGTTTCCCATCGGAGGTCCCCAACATGATTTCACGGTTTCCATCCGTCAATCGAACGGCTAATAGTTCATCATCCGAATTAATATTTAATGCTTTTAACCCATTGGAACGAATGTTTTCATACTGGCTTAATTCGGTACGCTTGACGATGCCTTGCTTCGTCGCAAAAAAGAGATACAAATTGGGGTTAAACTCCCGGATTGCCAGAATTCCATTGATCTGTTCATTGGGTTCAAAATCGATAAGGTTAACGATGGGCATCCCCCTCGCGTTCCGATGGTATTGGGGAATATTATAACCTTTAATCTTGTAGACTTTACCAAGGTTTGTAAACACAAGCAGGGTATGGTGGGTTGAGGTATATACCATGTGTTCGACGAAGTCATCATCATAGGTGGCCATTCCCCGTACGCCGACTCCGCCCCGATTTTGCGTTTTGTACGTGTCGATCGGCAGGCGTTTAATGTATCCTTTTTTAGTTACCGTGATGATAATATCTTGTTCCGGAATCAAATCTTCATCATCGATGTCGTATTCCTCCGTCAAGACAACTTCCGTTCGGCGTCCATCGGTATACTTTTGTTTAATCTCCTCCAATTCCGTACAGACGATTGCCAATACCCGTTCGTCACTCGCAAGGATGGCCTTATATTCTTCGATTTGCGCAAGCAGCGTCTGGTACTCATTCTCTATTTTATCCCGTTCTAATCCCGTTAAGCGCCGGATACGCATATCGACAATCGCTTTGGCTTGCGTTTCGGATAAATTAAACTCATCTCGAAGGGCTTGCACGGCTGCTGGCTCATCCTCCGAGTTACGCACCAGATGGATGATGCGGTCAATGTGGTCAAGGGCAATCCGCAAGCCTTCTAATACATGGGCCCGTGCTTCTGCCTTCTCCAAATCGTACTTCGTCCGTCGAACAACGACCTCTTTTTGGTGATCCAAGTAATAAGTGAGCATTTCTTTTAAGTTAAGGACCTTGGGTACGTCATGGACAAGGGCTAAGAAGTTGATACTAAAAGTAATCTGGAGTTGGGTCTGCTTAAAGAGGTTATTCATTAAGACTTCAGGAGAAACGTCACGCCGAACCTCGATCACAATGCGAATACCTTCCCGGTTGGATTCATCTCTAAGGTCGGTAATCCCATCGATCTTTTTCTCCTTAACAAGGGCAGCAATCCGCTCGATGAGGCGGGTCTTATTGACCTGATAGGGAATTTCCGTAATGACGATCGCCGTTTTATTCCCATTCGATTCAATCTCATATTTCGCCCGCAGGACAATCGTCCCTCGACCGAATTCATAGGCGCGCCTGATACCGCTCTTTCCTAAAATAAGGGCACCGGTAGGAAAATCGGGCGCGGGGATATAGTCCATCAATTCGGTAATTGAAATATCGGGATTTTGGGCAAGTGCGAGCAACCCATCAATAACCTCGCCTAAATTATGCGGTGGGATGTTCGTTGCCATCCCCACCGCAATCCCCATGGCCCCATTGACAAGGAGATTAGGAAACCGCGCCGGTAAGACCTTAGGCTCCTGTTCCGACTCATCATAATTCGGCCGAAAATCTACCGTATCCTTATTAATATCCCGTAAAAGCTCCATTGCAAGCTTAGACAACCGCGCTTCCGTATAACGCATGGCAGCGGCACCATCGCCATCGATAGAACCGTAGTTGCCATGGCCGTCAATTAACAAATAGCGGAAGTTAAAGTCCTGCGCCATCCGCACCATCGCATCGTAGATCGCCGAATCGCCATGGGGATGATACTTCCCCATAACTTCCCCGACAATCCGCGCACTTTTCTTATACGGCTTATCAGGATGCATGCCGAGTTCAAACATAGAATAAAGGATGCGGCGTTGCACCGGTTTTAACCCATCCCGTACGTCAGGCAAAGCCCGGGATACGATGACACTCATTGCATAGTCGAGAAATGATGTCTTCATTTCTCGGCTAATACTGACTTCTTTAATCTTCTCATCCTGTGCATTTATCCATTCATTCGCCATGATTTCACTCCTTCGTTACGCGCACCGTCAAATGTCAAGATTTTGGACAAAACGGGCATTCGCTTGTATAAATTCACGGCGTGGTTCGACATCTTCACCCATCAGGCGTTCAAAGACACGGTCCGCCTCATAGGCATCCTCAATTTGTACGCGAACTAATGTTCGGTTTTTAGGATTCATCGTCGTCTCCCAAAGCTGTTCAGGATTCATTTCCCCAAGCCCTTTGTACCGTTGGATCGTGGGCTTCACCCCTTCAGGGAGGCTCGACAATAATTGATTGAGTTGCGCATCCGAGTAGACGTAATGCTCATTCCGATTGTAACTCACCTTGTACAGAGGCGGTTGGGCAAAATAAACATACCCATGCTCGATTAAAGGACGCATGAAACGGAAGAAAAACGTAAGGAGTAACGTCCGGATATGAGCTCCGTCTACATCCGCATCAGTCATAATGATGATTTTATGGTACCGTGCATTCTCGATATTAAACTCGTTATGAATGCCCGTTCCGATCGCTTGAATGAGGGTAGCGATCTCCCGATTATTCAAGATACGGTTTATATTTGCTTTTTCTACGTTTAATACCTTTCCCCTTAAAGGCAAAATGGCCTGAAACTCGCTATCCCGCCCTTGCTTGGCACTGCCTCCAGCAGAATCCCCCTCAACAATAAAGAGTTCCGACTTGGCAGGATCCTTGCTTCGGCAGTCGGCCAATTTCGAAGCAAAGCCGATGGAGTCGAGAGGCGTTTTACGGCGCGTGAGATCCCGAGCTCGGCGAGCCGCTTCCCGCGCATTAGCGGCTTGAATGCACTTCTCAACAATGGCCCGTGCCTGCTGGGGGTTTTCTAACAGATACTTCTCTAAAGCTTGAGAAAGAACATTATCGATTACCCGACGGACTTCCGGGTTGCCCAGTTTGCCTTTCGTTTGACCCTCGAATTGGGGGTTGGAATGTTTGCAAGAGATGACAGCCGTCAATCCTTCCCTTACATCTTCACTTGCCAGGGTCATATCATTTTTCAACAAATCCTTTTCTTTCGCATAGCGGTTTATGGTTCGGGTTAGAGCGCTTCTGAAACCTGTCTCGTGAGTCCCGCCGTTTTCGTTATAAATATTGTTGGTAAAGAAATAGGTACGCTCCGAAAAGTCCTTCGTATACTGCATCGCGATTTCCAAAGCGATACTGACCGTTTGGTTGCCGTCAATTTCAACGGTCCGTTCTTCGTCGACATAGATAATATCCGGATGGAGCACTTCCCTGCCCTTATTCAAATATTCTACATATTCTTTGATACCGCCATCGTATTTAAAGACTTCCTTTTTATGAGGCTCTTCCCGAAGATCCTCAATACTAATTTGAAGCCCCTTTGTCAGAAAGGCGATTTGCCGGACCTTATCCCGGATCGTGAAATAGTCGTAGGTCGTCGTTTCCGTAAAGATAAGGGGATCGGGCTTAAAGATGATGGTCGTTCCCGTCTGATCGGTTTCGCCAATTACCGTGAGTTCGGTTTGGGGAACCCCCCGGGCATACCGCTGCTCAAAAATCTTTCCATCACGGTAAACGATGACCTTTAGCCGTTCGGAAAGGGCGTTGACGACCGACAAGCCAACGCCGTGCAATCCGCCAGACACCTTATAGCTTCCGCCGCCAAACTTTCCGCCAGCATGAAGAACGGTTAGGATGGTCTCGACTGCTGGCTTGTTCGTTCGCGGGTGAATATCGACGGGAATTCCTCGGCCATTATCCTTTACACTGATCACGTTATCCCTTAAAATCTTGACTTCAATGGTATCACAAAAGCCTGCAAGGGCTTCGTCTACACTATTATCGATAATCTCCCAGACGAGGTGGTTCAGCCCCACTTCTCCAGTTGATCCGATGTACATGCCCGGGCGTTTTCGAACCGCCTCGAGGCCTTCTAAAATTTGAATATCTTCCGACGTATACTTTGATTGAACAAGCCTATTTGCCATCTACGACACCTTCTTCTATTCGTGTAATTTGACCTTGAGAAATATGAAACAGATCAGCATGCTTAATTATCTCGTGCTTCACCCCTGCAATATTGGTGGTGGTGACAAAGGTTTGCACGCGATCCTGTATACAATCTAAGAGCTGACTTTGACGCGTATCATCCAATTCGGAAAGGACATCATCAAGGAGAACGATCGGGTAGTGTCCGGTTGCGTCTTTAATGAAATCGATGAGTGAGAGCTTCACCGCAAGAGCAGCCGTTCGTTGTTGCCCCTGGGAACCAAAACGGCTGACATCGATTCCGTTTACATAAAAAATGAGATCATCACGGTGAATGCCAAGCGTCGTGACACCGCGACGGAGATCTTCTTGGACATTCGATTTATAAAGGGCATAGATATCCGCTTCCGATACGTTCCCTTGATAGGATGACTCATAGTGAATGTCAAGGGTCTCTTGATGATTGGAAATTTGATGATGGAGTATGGAAGCGTAGCGATTGAGTTTTTCGATAAACATTAAGCGTTTGGCATGAATACGCGCTCCGTATTTCGCAAGTTGTTGGTTCAGGACATCAAGGTAATCCCAGTTAAAAAACGAGCCCGGTACGTACTGTTTCAAGTATTCGTTCCGTTGCCGCAATAACCGATTATACTGGGCAAGCTCATAGACGTACAGCCGTGACGTTTGGCCGATCTCAATATCCAAAAATTTGCGCCGTTGTTGGGGATCCCCCTTTACAATGTCTAAATCTTCCGGCGCAAACATTACCACATTAAAAAAACCAATGTAATCGCTAATTCTTGGTTTCTCAACACCGTTAATGACCGCTTTCTTCCCTTGATCGGAAATGATGAATTCCAACTCGTGGAGATCGCCATCGATCTCTAGGGTAGCACTGATTTTCGCAAAGGGCTCGTGAAATTTGACCATTTCTTTGTCCCGATTGGTCTTATGGGACTTGCTGATGGAAAGGACATATAGGCTTTCTAAAAGGCTCGTTTTCCCTTGGGCATTATTACCGATAAAAATGTTTATCTTTTTATTAAAAGTTATGATTTGCTGGCGATAATTGCGAAAGTTGACCAGCTGAAGCCGTTTAATTTCCATCGCGCACGATCCGAAAGGTGCCAATTCCCTCGATTTCGACGACATCATTCGGGTATAACTTTTTCCCCCGTCGATGCTCTGGAACGGAATTGACACGCACCTGGTATTCTGATAGGAAGGCCTTTACCATCCCACCAGTCGGTACAATATTCTCACGTTTTAATAGCTGACCCAAGGTAATATATTCCGTGTGAATGACCACCTTTTGTTCCATGAAGACCACCTTGACATCCTGTATTATCTTAATAATTATATCATAAAAGGGATCATTTTAGTAGATTAATCCTTTGCTTCTTCAATAAAAAAAGGAAACGGGTGTTTCCTTTTTTTATTCGATACAAACGCTATAAGGGGATTCCGCTAATATTCTATTCAATTCGTACAGGTAAGATGAGTTGGGTCACCGTTACATCTTTGGTTACAATGACGAAGGGCCGAACTTCGCCAGTAAATTTCAAAGTCACCTCATCATCTTCGAGAACTCTTAGTGCATCAAGAAGATACTTTGAATTAAAGCCGATGCGAATGAGCGAGCCGCTCTGATGTTTTGGTACGATCTCTTCAGTGACCTTCCCGATTTCTGGGGACTCTAAAGACACGATCGTCTTATCCTCGTAAATATCGAACTTGATAATATTGGTCGCACCTTCTCGGGAAAGAAGGCTTACCCGATCGATGACATCGATCAGTTCTTGCCGGTCCATGGTTAATTCCAAACCGAAATTCTGTGGAATTAAGCGGTTGGTATCCGGATATTTGCCACTGATTAGGCGGGATTGGAAGATAAGATGATCGAACTCAAAGGCGATCATGTTTGGGCTTAAGTGGATAGCAACCTCCTCATCAAAATCCACAAGGATACGTGAGAGTTCTTGTAAGCTCTTGCCAGGCACAATAATGTTAATCGGCTCAGTTCTCGGCTCACTCAAAGTGACAACCTTGCGGGATAGGCGATAGCTGTCGGTTGCTACGCAAATGAGTTCGTTATTTTCAACCCAAAGATTGACCCCCGTTAGAATGGGACGGGATTCATTCGTGGATACCGAGATGACGGTCTGATTGATAAGCTGAGCCAATTCCTTGGCTTTTATCCGAATCGGGTCGGTACTGCTGATGAGGCTGATGTTAGGATATTCCCGCACATCATAACAATTCAGTGTAAATTCGGAGTTTCCGAACGTTATTTTCACCATTTTCTCTTCATAAAGGGCTAACTCAACATATTCGCTATGAGCTTTTCTTAACACCTCAAGTAGGAGGCGGCCTGGGATGGCAGCACTTCCTGTTTCTTCAATCTCCATGATTTTTTGCCCATCCACTTCTTTTGCCACGAATTGCTTAATCGTAATATTTGCATTGCTTGCCGTTAAGAAAATGCCTTCTTTTGTAACGTCCGTTTTAATCGCTTTTAAAATGGGCATGGGGGTTTTGGTTGATAAAGCGCGGCTGACGTTGTCAATAGCATTAAAGAAAACTTGATTTAAAATTTTAAAACGCATTGGCTTACCTCCCAACTGTATTTTGCATTTTTATTCATTAATTTCTCTAAGAGTTAATTGTTATTAGATAGGTTGTGGATAAGTGGATATTCCGACATTGTTCGACCTATAGGTGATGTTCTTTTTCACGGGCAGGGTTGAAAAATGTGGGAAAACGTCGCAGGTTGTCCACAGGCTTATTTTAGCTTATCTAGTAATGCCTTAATGTCATGCTCGACTTGATTATCGATGATGCGAAGCTTTTCGACCTTTTGGACGGCATACATGACCGTCGTGTGATCTCTTCCTCCAAACTCATCGCCGATTCGAGGGAACGAATACTTCAACAATTCCCGTGTCAGGTACATCGCAATCTGCCGGGGAAGGACGTAATCCGCTTTCCGCGACTTGGACAATAAGCTCTCAATGCTGATGTTGTAATACTCGGCAACCGCTTTTTGAATCTCCCGTGAATCCTTATCGGTAAGGCTTTTGATTTTCGGTATGACTTCTTTCAACGCCTCTTTCGTGAGTTCCAAGGTGATTTCCTTATTCATCATTGTCGCATAAAAAAGGACGCGTTTCAATGCGCCTTCGAGAATTCGAACGTTGCCGGTAAAATTCATCGCGATATACTCCAACACATCGTCGGACACTTCCTCATGTTCGATCTTCTCTGACGCTAATTTTTTCCTTAGTATATTAATACGCGTTTCAATGTCGGGTTCCTTTATATCCACTTGGGTTCCCCATTCGAAGCGTGACGTGAGCCGGTCCATGATATCTTTCAACTCAAAGGTCGGCCGGTCACTGGTGAGGACGATCTGTTTATTCTCGTTATGCATCCGCTCGAAGATCTTAAAGAATTCCAGCTGCGACTGTTCCTTTTTGGATAAGAATTGGATATCATCGATGAGCAGAACGTCTATGTCATTGTATTTCTGTTCGTACTCCTTGGCGAACTCTTTATCGCGCAACATCCTGATATAGTCCTCGATGAAAACTTCCGTCTTGACGTAGAGGACTTTCATATTGGGATCGTTATCAAGGATGAAATTGCCTATGGCCTGCATTAGGTGGGTTTTGCCGAGCCCCACCCCCCCGAATATGTAGAGAGGGTTGGCCACCTTTCCAGGTTGGTTTGCCACCTGGAGGGCCACGAGATTGGCAAATCGGTTATTCGGACCCACTACATAGTTTTCAAACGAATAGGTTGCTTTGAGGTTATGCCGGTAGAGGTTCGGGATGTTCGGATCGACATCCGTCACCGGGAGGCTTTTGTCGTTGGCAATGAATTCCTCCGTAATGACTTTCACGTCGAGCTGTTCGTCGGTTAGGGAGTTGAGTACGCGGACAACATGCCGAATGTATAGGTTTTCAATCCGTGATTTATGGAATTGCGATGGAGCCACGACATATAATAAATTTTTACTGACTTTATAGACGCGATTAACTGGCTTAAAGATTTCTTCGAATTCCTCTTTGCTGAAATCTTTGGCCAGGAGTTCTAAAGTCCGATTCCATAGATCTTGGTAATATTCAAACATCAATGGTGACCTCCTTCAAGCCACTTCCTACAACTACAATTCTACTATGTTTTTGTGGATAAATAAACAAAAAATAACAAAAAAGTGGCAAAAACAGCCTTTTATCCACAGATTGTGTATAAATTCGCGCTGTGCACAGGATGATGTACGGAAATTCTTGACGTATTCTGTCGAAAAAGGAGGATATCAACATATTCACAGGATAGCCCCTTCACACCCTGCAGAAATGTGAATAGCCTGTTGATGGGGTTAGGATAAAAAGATTTGCAAAAAATGGTATAAACAACATCGGTCCGTTTGAAACTAATTATTGACAAGCGAGTGATAATTATATATAATTTACTAGAAATTGTTAGGTTTCGCTACTTTTGATAGGATCAATATGCCTTGGCATATCTTTTTTTTGTTCCTTGGTTCTAATAGTCGGAGGTGTAAATGATGAAAAGAACATATCAACCGAATAAACGTAAACGCGCTAAAACTCACGGCTTCCGTGCTCGGATGGCAACAACCGGGGGGCGCCGAGTATTAGCAAGACGTCGGAAAAAAGGTAGAAAGAGACTGACCGCCTAAAGGCCACTGTAACGAGACCAGTGGTCTTTTTGTAATCATCCCCTATTTGGGTGGTAATAAATGAAAAATTATAAACAATATATAATAAAGAAGCACTATCACATTAGCGAGATCATTGGGCAGCGGCAGGTTAATGGCAACAAGTACTTCACGGTATATAAGGCGGAAAATGAGCACGACCACTTCCGGTATGCGATCTCTATTGGCCGAAAATACGGGAAAGCCGTGGAACGCAACCGCATTAAACGCCAAATTCACCATATTATTTATCAATTATCTAGTGAAATCCATTTAAATTATGATATAGTAATTATAGTGAAGCCGCAGGCGAAAGAATTAAAAACCTTTCAAGACATCAAGAATCAATTGGAACACGTATTGAAAAAAGCAAAAATTATAATGAGAGAGGAATAATACTATGAAAAGCACGTCCAAAAAGAAATACCTACTTCTCGGCGTCGTGGTGCTATCGCTGTTTGTCCTGTCTGGCTGTCGGGTGATGGACAAAGAAGGCAACTTCTTAGAAATTAAACCCGGAGGGTTACGTTGGGATACCTTCGTCTACCCTATCGCTTGGTTCGTAGACCGTCTGACAAAATGGACGAATAGCTATGCTTTAGGGATCATCCTCATCACACTCATTATCCGTACCGTTCTTTTCCCTGTGTACACCAAGTCCAATGAGACGACAATGAAAATGCAAGAAATCCAACCGGAAATTCAAAAGATTCAACAAAAGTATATGAATCGGACGGATCCGGAATCCAAAAGCAAAATGAACATGGAATTGATGCAGCTATATCAAAAACATAACATCAACCTTTTCGCAGGCTGCCTCATGCCTATCCTACAGATGCCAATCTTCTTTGCGATGTATCATGCGGTGGCACGGACCCCAGCAACCTTTGAAGGATATGCTGATGAGATCATGAAATTCCTCTGGACCAGGCTGGATGCGATTGCGATGACTGGAGGTTTGAATTCACTCTTTAACGAGCCACTCTTGCTCATCCTACCCGTCTTGGTGCTGGCTACCACCATCTTTCAACAGTGGCTATCGACCATTGGCATGTCGAAAGAAGCACGCGATGCGAATCCGTCATTAAAGATCATGATGTACTTTATACCGGTGATGCTCTTCTCCTTTGCCTTGACGAGTGTCCAGGCATTATCCCTCTATTTCTTAATGGGGAATATCATTAGTATCGTCCAATATATTGTCGTAAAAAAGCCATTTAAAAAGAAAGAGTTACGTTAATGGATGGGGGCGGTGATATGAGAAAAGAAATCATTGAAGGTAAGAGTTTGGAGGAAGTTCAAAAGCTGGCCCAAGAACGGTTTAATGAACCGCTTGAACGCCTTAAGATCAATATCATCAGTGAGAAAAAGGGATTTTTGGGGATAGGGGCGCAATTGACGGCAGAAGTCTCCTATAACGTCAATCCTAAGGATGAAGGGTTAAACTACTTAAAACGGGTTTTGAAAGCGATGGGAATTGAAGCGAACATCGAGGTGTTTCAACAGAAAAATCACATCCGGTATAGCATCCATAGCCAATTTAATCCTCTTCTGATCGGCAACCGTGGCCGTACCATCGAAGCCCTGCAAACCTTGGTCCGCCAAGTCATCTCGAAATATAGCGACGAACACCTCATCTGTACCGTGGATGTGGGTGGGTATAAAGAAAAGCGCAAGCTTCAGCTGGAGATTTTAGCGACCAAAACGGCCAAGGAAGTTGCTCGGACGAAAATTGAAGCGAAACTCGATCCGATGAATTCTTACGAACGGCGGATTATCCATGCGAAATTGGCGGACTGGCGCGATGTCTATACGGAATCCGTCGGCGAAGAGCCGAACCGATCGGTCGTCATCAAACCCCGAAAGAAACGATAGCTGCACACGGTGCAGCTTTTCTTTTTGCTTCGATCCCATGGTCACGTCAATTGATTTGTTTTCGAATCCGGTTATACTAAAGATGAAAGAAGGTGAGCGTATGCTTGATGATACCATTGCGGCCATTTCCACCCCGCTTGGCGAAGGGGGGATATCCATTATCCGCTTAAGCGGCCCAGATGCCATCCCGATTGTCAGCAAGATTTACCGTGGGAAGGATTTGGCTACCGTCCCGAGCCATACGATCAATTATGGAAAGATTATCGATCCTGAAAATGGCCATATTCTCGATGAGGTGCTGGTCTCCGTCATGCGGGCCCCAAAGACCTATACCCGTGAAGATGTGGTCGAAATCAACTGTCACGGCGGGCTATTGGTGACGAAAAAAATTCTCGAACTGCTATTGTCCGTTGGGGCACGCCTTGCGGAGCCGGGTGAATTTACGAAGCGTGCCTTCCTGAACAAACGGATCGATTTGGCACAAGCGGAATCGGTGATGGATATCATCCGGGCCAAAACGGAAGAGGCCCTGCATGTAGCGGCTGGAGCTTTAGACGGTCGGGTGTCAAAGCTCATTCAACAATTAAGGGATGAGATCGTTGCGGTCATTGCCAACATCGAGGTCAACATCGACTATCCTGAATACGACGATGCCATCGTGATGTCGAATGAAATTCTCAAACCGAAGATCACTGAAATTATTGCTAAACTAGAAGAGATTTTAAATCAAGCAAAGACCGGACGCATTATCCGCGAAGGAATTACCACGGTCATTGTAGGCCGCCCGAATGTCGGGAAATCGAGTCTTCTCAATAAGATGATGCGCGAAGAACGGGCCATCGTCACCGACATTCCGGGAACCACTCGGGACATCATCGAAGGATACGTCAACATTGGAGGCATCACCCTCAACCTTATCGATACCGCTGGTATCCGCAAGACGGAAGATGTGGTGGAAAAAATCGGCGTCAGCCGTTCGAAAGAGGCGCTCCAAAAAGCGGAACTGGTGCTCCTGGTCCTAAACAACAACGAACCTTTGACCGAAAGCGATCGTGAGCTATTGAAGATGACGGAGAATAAGCAACGTATCGTTATCGTCAATAAGGTGGACCTCGAAACGCGGATCGAACGTGATGAACTGCCTGAAGGGTATATCGAGACCTCCATGCTGGACGATGAGAGCGTCATGCGCCTTGAGGAGAAAATTAAAGAAATGTTCTCAGTAGGCGACATTAAGAGCAAGGATTTCACATATGTTTCGAACAGCCGTCACATTGCGAAACTTCGCCAAGCAAAACAGTCATTACAAGATGCCCTTGAAGCGATCAAAATGGGTATGCCGATTGACATCGTAGAAATTGACGTCAAACAGGCTTGGCTTTATCTTGGAGAAATCCTCGGCGAAACGGCTAGCGATTCATTAATTGATGAGCTCTTCAGCACATTCTGCCTCGGGAAATGACTATTGACAAATATCGAAATATTGGCTATATTTTTAGTATCTAGGAACGATTGACAACTCAATGGATTGAAAGACGATGAATAGGAGAGTAACTTCCAAACCCTCGACACAGCAAGCTAGAGTTGATGAGAGTCTAGCTCGAGATTGGAAGCGAAGAACACCTAGGAGTCGCTTACCGAAATCCTTTATGATGGAACATAAAGGAGAGTAGACTAAGCCGGAGGTCCTACCGTTAAAAAGGAATATCGAGTGGCCACAATTTATGGTTGTGGCAACTAGGGTGGTACCGCGGATCGTAGCCATTCGTCCCTAACGGGATGGATGGCTTTTTTAATGTAAGGAAGGCGCACAGAAAGGATGAAAGCATGGCCGAATTGAAAATCCCTGATCACTACCAAAGCAAACTTACTCTCATTGAGACCCAGAAAGCCATTAAGAAGTTAAAGGACTTTTTTGAGACCCAGCTCGCTTATGAATTGGATCTCATCCGAGTGTCCGCTCCTCTTTTCGTCCGGCCGAAAACAGGATTAAACGATCAGCTGACTGGCAAAGAGGAGCCAGTAACCTTCGTTGTAAATGGAGGAGAAACCCTTGAGATCGTTCAATCCCTTGCGAAATGGAAACGTTATGCCCTTTATCGTTATCGGATTCCGAATAATAAAGGCATTTATACCGATATGAATGCAATCCGGAAAAATGAAACGCTGTCTCACCTTCATTCCTACTATGTGGACCAGTGGGACTGGGAGAAGGTCATCACAGAAGAGGAAAGGACCATGGACCATCTCGTGAAAGTGGTGAAACAGATCTATAAGGTGTTTCGGATAACGGAGGACTACATCACAAAGGAATTCCCGGTGCTTGCGAAAAAACTTCCCGATGAGGTTTTCTTCATAACCTCGCAGGAACTGGAAAACCGCTATCCCCACTTGACGCCAAAAGAACGGGAACAAGCCATTTGCCGCGAGAAAAAGGCAGTCTTTATCATGCAGATTGGCTGCAAACTGAAGTCCGGCAAACCCCATGATCAACGCTCTCCGGACTATGATGACTGGCTGTTAAATGGTGATCTTCTCTTCTATTCCCCGCTTCATGATGAGGCCATTGAGATGATGTCGATGGGGATCCGGGTCAACCAAGAACGCCTTTTGGCTCAATTGAAGGAGACGGGAACGCTGGATAGGTTGTCTCAAGATTATCACCAGGCGATCATGCGGAACCTCTTGCCACAAACGGTTGGAGGCGGAATCGGACAATCGAGGCTTTGCCTCTTCTTTTTGGATAAAGCCCATATCGGGGAAGTCCAAGCCTCGGTTTGGCCTGACACGATGGTTAAGCTTTGTGAAGAAAAGGGTATTCTATTATTATAAGGATATGAGAAGGAGGGGTGAGATGGAACTATCGATTATAGAATGGTTAATGCTAGGAGGGGGACTTGCCCTCATTGTTCTCAATGGCATTGTCCTCTTTCGGGTCTTTTGGTTGAAGGCTGATCAGTCTGCCGTCCATAAGGCCATCGAGGATTTTCGATTCAACCAACAGACCTATTGGATGAATACGCAGAAGTCGTTCAATGAGGATTTCACAACGCTAAGGGAAAACCTTCTCCTGCAAATCGCCAAATTTAACGAACAAACCCTTAAGGAATTGCTTGCTTTTCAAAACAATTTATCATCCGAAATGTATAAGAATTTTGACCACCTGATTAAACGGGTCAACGAGGAGCTGAACAAGATCAACGAACGGGTGGAGTATCGGCTGAACGAAGGGTTTGCCAAGACGAACCAAACCTTTAATCAGATTGTTGCCCGTCTTAGCAAGATTGATGAAGCCCAACGAAAGATCGAAGAACTTTCGACCAACATCATTTCGTTGGAAGATATTTTAACGGATAAGAAGGCCCGGGGAACCTTTGGTGAAGTTCAACTCAACCACATCCTCGCCACGGTCTTCGGCGAACATAATCCCAAAGTATATGAAACCCAAAAAGTCTTAAGCAACGGGAAGGTCGTTGATGCGATTTTGCATACGCCTAAGCCTTTAGGCAGTATTGCCATCGATTCCAAGTTCCCGCTTGAAAACTATCGAATAATGGTTTCCTTGGATGTCGACGAGATGACGCGGCGGCAAGCAGAACGCCAGTTTAAACAGGATATCCGCCAACATATCGATGATATTAAGAATAAGTATATTCTTCCCAACGAAACAGCCAGCTCCGCTATTATGTTTATTCCAGCGGAAGCGGTCTTTGCGGAGATTAACGCCTATCACCAAGATTTGATCGAATACGCCCAACGAAACAACGTGTGGATGGCCTCTCCCACTACCCTCATGTTCCTACTCACGACAGTTCAAATAATCCTTCAAAATATTGAACGCGATAAATATGCATCCATTATCCAGAAGGAGCTTAATCTCCTGAGTGAGGAGTTCCGCCGCTACCGGGAACGCTGGAATAAGTTGTCCCAAAACATCGAGCGCGTCTCACAAAACGTCAAGGAGCTGCATGTTACGTCCGATAAGATTGAACGCCGTTTCCAATCGATTTCTCAAGTGGAATTCCAAACGTACGATGATCAGCGGCTACTCGAACACGATGACAAGAAGGAGGATTAATAATGGAAAAAGTTGTTGTAAAAAGGCTTTACCGTGAGCTCGACCAATATGCCGGTAAATCCGTTGAATTGAGCGGGTGGGTCCGTAACCACCGAGCGCAAAAACAGTTTGGTTTTATTATGGTCAATGACGGGACCTTCTTCCATGCCGTCCAAGTCGTATACGAAGATCAATTGGAAAACTTTAAAGCGATTCAAAAAATCCGGGTGGGTTCCGCGGTACGTGTTCAAGGAACGGTTGTGCCGACTCCCGGGATGAAACAGCCTTTTGAAATCAAAGCGACCTTGGTCGAACTGTTAGGCGATTCTCCAGAAGACTATCCCATTCAGCCGAAACGGCATAGCCGTGAATTTTTACGGGAAGTCGCTCATCTCCGGCCACGCACGAATCTTTTTACCGCTGTCTTCCGTATCCGTTCCTTAACGGCTTATGCGATCCATCGCTTCTTTCAAGAACGGGACTTCGTATACGTCCATACCCCCATATTGACCGCGTCGGATGCGGAAGGGGCGGGCGAGATGTTCCAAGTCACCACTTTGGATTTAAACAACCTTCCTTTAAATGAAAGCAAACAGGTGGACTATTCCGAAGACTTTTTCGGCAGGCCTGTGAATCTCACCGTTTCGGGGCAACTCGAGGCCGAAGCCTTCGCCCTTGCCTTCCGTAGAGTGTATACCTTTGGGCCGACTTTTCGTGCGGAAAACTCCAATACGTATCGCCATGCAGCGGAGTTTTGGATGATTGAGCCCGAAGTAGCTTTTGCCGATCTGTGGGATATCATGGATCTGGCGGAAGATGTAACAAAGTATGTTGTAGGATACATACTCGACCATGCCCCTGAAGAGATGGAGTTTTTAGACCAATTCGTTGAAAAGGGGCTGATTGAGCGGCTTCAAAAATTAATTACCGCAACCTTCCATCGCTGCGAGTACACGGAAGCTATCGAGATTCTTAAAAAGGCACCCAAAACGTTTGAAAACCCAGTCGTTTGGGGAATGGACCTAGCGAGCGAGCACGAACGATACCTAACCGAAGAATATTTCAAAGCGCCTGTATTCATCATTAACTATCCGAAGGAGATCAAAGCGTTCTACATGCGGCTTAACGATGATGGGAAAACTGTAGCGGCTACCGATCTCCTCGTTCCTGGCATCGGGGAGCTCATCGGCGGCTCGCAACGGGAAGAGCGGGAAGATATCCTTAGAAAACGGATGGAGGAAATGGGAGTTCCCCAAGATGAGCTCTACTGGTATCTTGACCTTCGGAAATATGGTGGAGTCGTCCACTCGGGGTTTGGAATTGGGTTTGAGCGGCTTCTGATGTATCTCACAGGGGTGGAGAACATCCGTGACGTCATTCCCTTTCCACGTACGCCTGGTAACTGTGAATTTTAGTGTCCTTTACGCCCGCAACTGCGGGTATTTTTTTGTGGATAATAATATGGTTTGGCAAAAAACGGTAAGTGACATGCATCGGAAAACCGCAAAAAACTAAAGATCAGGTTGGATGTTGAAAAAACTTGTCAGTTTACAATCGAAAGCGCTCAGTGATAAAATGGAGAAGAATAGGGTTAGAAGTTTTGGAGATTTCTATAATATTCCATAAAATTATGATAAAATATAAATGCATGTTTTTCGTGCTTTTACATAAAAGGAGTGTCACACAACATGTACGACATTATCGTAATCGGTGGCGGACACGCTGGTGTCGAAGCCTCACTCGCGTCCGCACGAATGAATTTAAATACATTACTCATTACAGGAAATATCCATAACATGGCCTCGATGCCTTGTAACCCATCGTTCGGCGGACCGGCGAAAGGGATTGTGGTCCGTGAGATCGATGCGTTAGGTGGCGAGATGGCTCGGAATATCGATAAATCCCATATCCAAATGCGGATGTTAAATACAGGAAAAGGCCCTGCTGTCCGGGCGCTTCGGGCTCAAGCGGACAAGCGCGCTTATCCCCGCAATATGATCGAGACGGTCTTAAACCAAGAAAACCTTACCGTCATTGAGGGCATGGTGGAAGACCTCATTGTAGAAGATCAAAAAGTAAAGGGCGTCGTTCTAGAGAATGGGGACCGCTACTATGCGAAGGCCGTCATCCTTACGACCGGGACTTATATGAAAAGCCGAATTATGATCAGTAGTGAAACCCGATTCTCCGGCCCTAACGATGAGAAATATTCCAAAAGCCTTTCGGATAACCTCCGTCGCCTAGGGTTTAAGACGCTTCGTTTGAAGACGGGAACCCCTCCAAGGGTAGCGATCGATTCCGTCGACTACAGCAAAACGGAGATCCAACCGGGCGATCTCATCCCTTGGACTTTTAGTTTCGATACGAAAAATCCGAAACCAGTGGAAGAACAAGTGCCTTGCTATTTGACCTATACGACCGAAGAAACCCATCGCATTATTCTTGAGAACCTATCGCTATCTTCGATGTACGGGGCGCTCGAAGACGTTTCGAGTGTCGGGCCCAAGTATTGCCCGTCAATTGAGGATAAAGTGGTTCGTTTTCGCGATAAGCCCCGCCATCAGATCTTCCTTGAACCGGAAGGCCTGGAGATTCCGGAAATCTATATCCAAGGGCTATCGATGAGTCTCCCGCGTGACGTGCAGGAGCGAATCGTTCATTCGATCCCGGGGCTTGAAAAGGCCAAAATTGTCAGGTACGCTTATGCGATCGAATATGATGCGATCGACCCGACGCAACTTTACCCTACCTTGGAATCGAAGCTTGTTGAAAACCTCTATTTTGCGGGCCAAGTGAATGGGACTTCAGGCTATGAGGAGGCTGCAGGTCAAGGCATTATGGCCGGTATCAATGCGGCATTAAAGATTAAGGGAGAAGAACCGCTCATCCTTGGCCGTAACGAAGCCTACATCGGCGTCATGATTGATGACCTTGTGACCAAGGGGGTCACCGAACCCTATCGGCTTTTGACCTCAAGAGCGGAGTATCGCCTCCTCCTACGGCACGATAACGCAGATTTGCGGCTAAGGGAATATGGCTATCGTGTGGGTCTCATTGATGAAGCGCGTTACCGTGCCTTTAAAGAAAAGGTACGCCGTATTGAAGGAGAGAAAGGCCGCCTCGCCAAACTAAAGATATATCCAACCGAGGAAACCAATCGGTATCTGGCTTCAATCGGGTCCTCTCCATTAAAAGATGGGATTATGGCGGACCAATTATTGAAGCGGCCAGAAATCACTTTGAAAGATATCGTCGCCTTGACGAAAACTCCGATTGATTTGCCCTATGAAGTGATTGAACAGATTGAAATACAGATCAAATACGAAGGATATATCAAAAAGACACTTTCCCAAGTAGAAAAAATGAAGAAGTTAGAGGAAAAGAAGATTCCTTTGGATCTGGACTTTTATAAGATTCCCAATCTCGCCAATGAGGCGAAACAGCAGTTGTCTAAAATCCGGCCGCTAACGATCGGACAAGCCCAGCGGGTGCCGGGTGTCAATCCAGCTGACATTTCAATCCTTCTCGTCTACCTCGAGAGTTATTACCGAAAGGAACGGAACGATGAACCGGCAGCAGTTTGAAGCCCAACTCCAGAAGAAAGGAATCGTTCTTTCGCCTCGACAGCGAGATCAGTTTAAGCGCTATTATGAGTTGCTTATCCAGCATAACCAGCGGATCAACCTGACCGCCATTACGGATGAAGGCGAGGTGTATTTAAAGCACTTTTACGATTCCTTAACCCCGCTTTTTGAATTGGAATACCGCCTGCCTCAAGAGGGGGCGTTGTGCGACGTTGGCGCTGGTGCTGGCTTTCCAAGCATCCCGCTTAAAATTGTGCGACCTGACCTGAAACTTGTCATCGTCGATTCGCTGAAAAAGAGAATCGATTTCCTCAACCAACTGATCGATGCCCTTGCCCTCAAAGGCGTGGAGGCCATCCATGCCCGAGCGGAAGAGTATGTGCAAGAAGCACGGGAGGCCTTTGATGTCGTCACGGCTCGTGCCGTCGCCCGTCTCAACATCCTCGTCGAGCTTTGCCTTCCGCTCGTGAAGGTGGGAGGTGCCTGCATCGCGTTAAAGGGAGCCTCTGGGGAAGAGGAATTAACAGAAGCGCGGCGAGCGATTGAAACCCTCGGGGGATCCTGTCAGTCGGTGGTATCGTTCAAACTCCCGGAAAACGGAGGAAAACGGACCCTCATCGTCATCGAGAAAAGGCGGCATACGCCCCCCAAATATCCCCGGCCATTCGGACAGATTAAGAAAAAGCCATTGTAAGGAATAAGGGGTGGAAAGATGGCTTATCTCTACGAGGATAAAGAATTGGTTTATGTGAAACAGATGAGGAACTTAAAGAAACGCATAGTCCTCGTCAACCTCATCATATTTTTAACCAACCTATTTGCGACGCTGATCCTCATCTTTAATCAACTCGAAATGTGGAGCTA
Organism: Haloplasmataceae bacterium; assembly: GCA_036562595.1. Taxonomy (GTDB): domain Bacteria; phylum Bacillota_I; class Bacilli_A; order Haloplasmatales; family Haloplasmataceae; genus DATCJW01. The sequence goes on from DATCJW010000077.1 coordinate 22,428, forward strand.
TCTCCAACTTATCATTCCGGTATTCGTGCTTAATCTCGTCATCTCCTACGCCATGGTCATCAACCGTGACAGCTACCAACAGCTGTATTTGGCCATGTATATCTCCATCATCGGCATTATCGTCGTGGTTCTGAACATTTTTTTAATTTCTAAGACGCCGGCAGCATATATGTTGCTGTATTTGGCGATGGCCATGATCAGCATCTATAACGACAAAAAGGCTGTCGCTCTCGGGTATAGCATCATTTTCGTGTTCGGTACTATCATCCACTTCAAACACACGAACATGATCATTGGCTACAATAGCACCCACGGAGAGCTCACCGCTTTCCTATACGAGACCCTCCTCATCCTAACGATTATGGTTCAAATCGGCCGCATGTATTTCAATGAGGCAGAAATCGACCAACTCTACAGCGATCTAGACGAGCGGAAGGAAATGGAGTTGAAATACCATACGACGATCTACGATTTACTGGAAAAACAGAACCTCATCACGTCTTATAACGATCATTACGTGACGGATGAGACAAAAAAGCGGCTGGCAAACTATTTATCCCTTTTTAACCATAACTTCTATCTCGTTAATGATCTGAACGAGAAACTTGAGCAATACCTGTTGTTGCAACGGGAAAAAGATATAAGGAAAGTCGTCGGGCGGCGCCTGGTCGGTTATCAGTTGCGTAAAGAAATCGATCAGTTTGAAGCGATGTCGACGTATAAACCCTCGAAGTTCCTCAGCCTCCTCTTTTCTTTAAAGTATAAGAAGATGAAAGGTGAGGCGATCGATCGCATCAAAAACTTCGATCTCATGTTCGTCGACCCTGAAATGGACTTTGACGTCAAAATCCTCGGCTTCGTCCTCCTCTATGACCACTTGCGTACGCCCCATCAATATGCTAGGGGATTGAGCCACGAAGAGGTTGTGGAACTTTTCCAAACCCGCGAAGCGAATGAAATCATCGATAAGGAAATCTTGAAATTTTTCTTAGAAAATCATGAAGCATTTGCGTCGATCTATGAGGGCGAAGAGGAACAATCCAGCCAAACGGGACCGCAAACGCAGGGACAGGAAGATGAGTCTGCTGCTCAACAGGAAGAAATCGTAAACGAATAGGTGGTGGATGATTATGGGTATTTTTTTCTCGAACCGTGAGCGTATCGTCAACTTGAAACTGGCGGACATCGTACCGCAAGAGGATCAACCCCGTTCCGTGTTTGATGAGGATACCATCGATGAATTGGCCGCCTCCATTAAGGAACATGGCGTGCTGCAGCCAATCATCGTCCGTCCCATTGACGGGAAATACGTGATCGTAGCTGGCGAACGGCGCTATCGTGCGGCGAAAAAACTGGGGCTTGAGACGATTCCCGCCGTGATCCGCGAACTAACCGACGGGGAAGCGGCTTCTGTCGCTCTTGTCGAGAATATCCAGCGGGAAGACCTTACAGCGATTGAAGAGGCCAAAGCTTATAAGAAGCTCATGGAGATGCACAATCTCAAACAGGAAGAACTGGCCAAACAGCTCGGCAAAGCCCAATCAACGATTGCGAACAAGATTCGCTTGTTGAACTTGCCAGAGACGGTCCAGCAGGCGGTGTTAGACCGGAAGATTACGGAACGCCATGCGCGGGCACTGCTACGATTAAAGGATGAGAAACAACAACTTTACGTATTGAAACGGATTATGGAACGGGAACTCACCGTTAAAGAAACGGAAAAGCTTGTCGAACAAATTCTTACAAAGGAACAGGGGCCCCAAAAGGGAAAGGTAGTCGCCAAAATTGCCAAAGATATCCGTATCGCCTTCAATACGCTGAACCATGCGGTAAAGCTCGTTGAGAAAATGGGGCTTACGCTGGAGACGAATCAGGAAGAAGCGGAGGACTACTACCTGTTTAGCGTGAAGATACCAAAAGAAAAATAATCCACAGAATTTTGAAAGTTATCCACAATAAGTGGATAACTTTTTTGTAATATCTTTTATTTATAGAAAGGATATGATAAAATAAAACATAATAATGTTAAAACTTGTCACGTTGATTAAAAGGAGACATAGGTATGGGAAAGATCATTGCCGTCGCAAATCAGAAAGGTGGCGTCGGTAAAACCACCACGGCCATCAACCTTGCAGCCAGTTTGACTCGCCTTGGCGATCGGGTCCTCATCGTCGATATTGATCCACAAGGGAATGCCACAACGGGAATCGGCGTGAACCGTGGCGATCTTAAAAAAAGCATTTATGAACTGTTAATCGATGAAATCGATGCCAATGAGGTCATCTTACAAACGAAGGTCAAGGATCTAGACATCATTCCCTCGACCATCGACCTCGCGGGGGTCGAGGTTCAACTGGTCGGCGTAAAGCAACGGGAATATCGATTGGCCAATGCCATCCAAAAATATCGGGATTATTATGACTACATCATTATCGATTGCCCCCCTTCCCTGGGATTGCTGACACTCAATGCGCTCACGGCAGCCGATTCGGTGATCATTACGGTCCAATGCGAGTACTATGCGCTCGAAGGGTTGACGCAGCTATTGAATACCATTCGTATCACTCAGCGATACTTGAATCGTAATCTGACGGTTGAGGGCGTGTTATTGACGATGTTCGATACCCGGACAAATTTGAGTTTAGAAGTGGCGAAAGAGGTGAAGACGTTCTTCAGAGAGAAAGTTTTTTCAACGATTATTCCTCGTAACGTTCACCTCGCCGAATCCCCCTCCCATGGCTTGCCGATTATTGACTATGCGCCGACATCGAAGGGAGCACGGGTGTATTTAGATTTGGCAAAGGAAGTGAAACGGAACAATGAGTAGTCGATTAGGTCGTGGTTTGAATCAGCTTTTTCGTGACAATATATTTACGGAAGACGTCCAAGACCATGAGGTCATTGAAACGATTGATATTTCCTTACTAAAGGAAAACCCCTACCAACCCCGCAAGCGATTTGATGAAGATAAAATCGAAGAGCTTGCCCAATCCATCAAGGAACATGGCGTTTTGCAGCCGATTATCGTTAAGAGAAGCGAGATCGGATACTACATTATCGCTGGTGAACGGCGTGTTCGGGCGTGCAAACGCCTGGGCCTTACAACCATTCCTGCTGTCGTACGCGATATTGACGATAAGGTGATGGCCGAAATTGCCCTGTTGGAAAATTTGCAACGGGAGGATCTCACCATTATTGAAGAGGCAACAGCCTACCAGACCCTCATCGAACGGCATGGTCTGACCCAACAAGAACTGGCGGACAGACTAGGAAAAAGCCGTGCCCATATCGCTAACGCTTTGCGGATGTTAAAACTGCCTCGTGTGGTTCAAGAAATGTTAGAAGCCAATGAAATTGAGTTCGGCCACGCAAAAATCTTAGCAGGCTTTGATGATGAAGCAGAAATCATTTATTTAGCGGAAAAGGTTCGAAACGAAAAGTTATCCGTCCGTGCGCTCGAAGAGCTCATCCGTGATGGGGCAAAACGGCAACCTAAACCTGCGAAACCGATTAAAAATACCAAGACACTCGATGTCAGTCTCCAGTTTTTAGAGGATCGGCTAATCAATACCCTGGGTACCAAAGTGAAGATCCAACCGAAAGCTAAGGGGGGACAGCTCGTTATCAGCTACACGAGCGTAGAAGATTTGAATCGTATTCTTCAGATTATGAACTTGTTAGAATCCGAATAGTCGAGGTGCGAAACGGATGGTCGGAAAGGAATATTCGTTAAATGATGTGGTGGAGATGAAAAAGCCCCACCCCTGTGGAACCAACCGCTGGCGGATTATTCGGATGGGTGCGGATATTCGTATCAAGTGCTTGCATTGTGGGCGAAGCGTCCTCATGCAGCGGCGAGAGTTTGAACGTAAACTCAGAAAGGTGTTTCCCGCTACGGAACTGGAAATAGAAAACGAAAAATAGGCAAGGACACTTGCCTATTTCACATTTTTTATATGAGGCGTTTCGATGATTCACATTTTTTGCGAATAGACTTGTAATTAAGCGCGGATGCTTTCTTTTTCCTAGGGCCTTTTACGCCCCTTAATCAAGCCCCAATTCCTGTAGGAAATAATGAAATATTCTGCCAAATCTATTGCAAACAAACGGAGAAATAATATAATTAATGTAATGGAAACCGACATCAATTCGTCCAAAAGAAACGGTAATAATAAAGGATTACGTGATGGAAAAAAAGGTTAATGTGAAGTTTCATATGGCCATTGAGCAGGGCGGCCAACATCGGGATATCTCCTTTACTAGTCCAGGGCATCAACGACTCGACGTCGTGGACGGTGCCCTTTTTATGACGCTTACCTTTCAGGAACCCGTCATGGAGACGGATGAGCGGATTTCGGTGAAAATGCTTCTATCGCCTAAAGAATTGAAGATCATCCGTCAAGGCCAGGTCAAAGGCCTACAGCGGTATCGCCTTCAGGAACGCACCGCCTGTACCATTCTGACGGAGTACGGCACCATCCGGTATGACGTGGTGACCTATCAACTGTCCTACGATGAGTCGTCCATCCATTTGGCCTATGCCATTATCCTCGCTGATCAAGTGGAAGGACGGTTTACGATGACGATACGAATTGAATCCTATAAGGAGTGGAAGGATGAATAAAGTATTACAATTACAGGAAGACATAAAATCACATCTCAAGTCGATCATCGTCGCCCTCGGCTACGGTGATGAGTCCTACTTGCCTCATTTGGAGGAACCGAAGGATCGGAAAAACGGCGACTACTCCTCCAACTGTGCGATGCAGCTGGCGAAGATAGCCAAGAAATCCCCGCGTCTTGTTGCCGAGGAGATTGTAAACCGTTTTGATAAAGAACGGCATTACATTGAACGGATAGACATTGCGGGGCCAGGCTTCATTAATTTTTATCTCGATAAACGTTATCTGACGCTTATTATAAATGAGGTCTTAGCGCTAAAGGAAAACTACGGCCGATCCAGCACGCCACGCGGTTCGGTCAATGTAGAATTCGTCTCTGCCAATCCGACAGGGGATTTGCATCTCGGGCATGCTCGTGGTGCGGCTGTCGGCGATAGCCTTTGCCGCATCCTCGACTTTGCCGGGTATGACGTTACACGGGAATACTATATCAACGACGCGGGGAACCAAATCCATACCCTCGCACTTTCAACGATTGCCCGTTATGAACAGCAGCTTGGCCTAGAGGCAGAATTACCCGAGGATGGTTACTATGGCGATGACATCATCGACATTGCCAAGTCGCTTGTCGATCGGTACGGAGATCGCTACAAGGAACCCAGCGACGAACGGTATCAGCTGTTCAGGGAATATGCGAAAAACTATGAATTGGAAAAGATTAAACAGGACTTAAAGGATTTTCGTGTCGAATTCGACATTTGGTCTAGCGAACAGAATCTCTATGATGACAATAAAGTATCCGCAGCGATTGAACAGCTAACAGAAAAGGGCTATGTGTATGAGAAAGATGGAGCTACCTGGTTTCGGTCAACGGCCTTTGGAGATGATAAGGATCGTGTGCTCAGAAAATCCGATGGCACGTTGACCTACCTTACTCCTGACATCGCATACCACATCGACAAGTTAAGCCGAGGCTATGATAAACTGATTAATATTTTTGGGGCAGACCACCATGGCTACATTCCGCGCCTTAAAGCCGCTATCCAATGCCTGACGGGTGAGGAGGATAAGTTAGAAGTTCTCATCATCCAGATGGTAAGATTGATTAAAAATGGCGAAGAATATAAAATGTCTAAGCGGTCTGGAAAAGCCATCACCCTCCGTGAACTAATGGAGGAAATCGGGGTCGACCCGATGCGCTATTTCTTTGTGATGCGCAGCTCGGACTCGCAAATGGATTTTGATATCGATCTTGCTACCTCAAAATCGAATGAAAACCCGGTATACTATGCCCAATATGCC
>DATCJW010000078.1:0-23180 GCA_036562595.1 Haloplasmataceae bacterium
ATGGTGGACTATCCCATTGAGGCGGTAACAGGGAGCGAACCGATTACCGGTTCTACCCGAATGAAGTCCGGTACTGCCCAGAAATTGATCTGTAACATGATTACGACGGCGACAATGATCAAGTTAGGGAAAGTCTATGAAAATTTAATGATTGACGTCCAACCCACGAACCAAAAACTAATTAGCCGTGCGAAACACATTATTCATGAGATTACGGGGATTCCCCTAGATGAGGCGGCGCATTATCTGAAGCGATATGAATCGGTCAAAAAAGCGATATTTGCCATCTTAACCGGAGTTGAGGAACCGGAGCGCATCGATTACTATTTGGCGCTTGAAAAGGGCCATTTACGGAAAGCCATCCAGCGTTTTGAAAGCGAAAAAGGAAAGTGAACCAATCATTAAAGCGGAAAAAGTTGGATAAATATAGCTTATCGGGATGATTCATTTCATATCCCGTAGAATTTACTGATAACTGTGGAGGAGAGGAGAGGTTTTATGAAGCGTACCGTATGGTTTTTCATTACTCTGTTGCTATGCTGGGTGTTTATAGGCAATCGTCTGACCGATCACGTTCATGCGGAAGAAAAAGCCTCATTCGTGACGAAACGGGAGTTTCGAGCGGCCTGGGTGGCCACCGTTCATAATATCGATATGCCTCAACAAAACGGTAAGACCGAATCAGCCATTAATAATTGGAAACAAGAATACATTAAAATATTAAACACCCTGGAAGAATACAACATGAATGCCGTCATCTTCCAGATCCGGCCTGCCAATGATGCCTTTTATGAATCAAACCTCAATCCCTGGAGTCAATACCTATGCGGCTTTCAAGGGTGCGATCCGGGTTGGGACCCCCTTCCGTGGATGATTGAGGAAACGCATAAACGGGGGATGGAATTCCACGCCTGGCTCAATCCTTATCGTGTCAGTACGGGTTTTGTTGGAAAAAATGGATATGACTCGAAAGAATTATTATTAAAAAGCCTAGCTGAAGACAATTTTGCACGGCAACATCCTGAATATGTGATACTTGCTAAGCCAGACAGCAATGGCCGTAGATATCCGATTCTAAATCCTGGAGAACCTGCGGTTAAAGAATTTATTCTTGAGACCATAGAAGAAATCATCACCAAGTATGATGTGGATGCCATCCATTTTGATGACTATTTTTATCCTTATGCGGGCATCGAGGATGCGGATGATAAAGAGCTCTATCTTCAACACGGTTTCACGAACGAGTCATTAGCGGATTGGCGCCGCCGCAACGTTGATGAGATTATCTACCGAATTAGCGAGCTGATCCGTCATTATAACGAAGAAAACCAAAAGACGGTTCAATTCGGGATTTCCCCATTTGGGATTTGGGCGAATAAAAGTTCCATCCCAGAAGGATCCGATACGGGAGGAAACCAAAGCTATGTCACACAGTATGCGGATACAAGAAAATGGGTATTAAAGGAATGGATTGACTATATCGCCCCACAACTTTATTGGAACATTGGTCACAGCGCAGCCGATTATGAAGTCCTGGCACACTGGTGGGCGGATGTTGTTCGGGGGACCAAAGTGAACCTCTACATCGGCCATGGCTTCTATCGCTATGGTGAAGGAGGGGCTTGGAATTTACCGCAAGAGATTCCCAATCAATTACAACTGAATGCTGAAATTCCCGAGATTAAAGGGAGTATCTTCTATTCCTATAAACATTTCCATCGATACGATCACCATTCGATTGTGTCGGCACGCAATACCATCAAACAAGAGTATTGGAATACGAAAGTCTTGCTTCCCGAGCTACCCCGCATGGCGCATATACCTAATGAACCCGTTGAGGACATTGTATTGACGAAAGCCGGGGAAGGATTCGTTACCCTCCGCTGGGATCATAAAACGACGAACAAGTTTTATATCGTCTACCGCTTTGAATCAGGGGAATCCGAGGAACTCAACGACGACAACATTATCGCCTTTGTTGAACCCGAAAAGGATGGGGAGACGGTTCTCTTCAATGATGCGGATGTAGAGGTCGGAAAGACGTATGTGTACCATGTCGTCGCCGTGAACAAGGCGAATGTTGAAAGTGAAAGCGTATCGTTTGAATATACCCATACCGGAGAAGAGTATCAGGATCCCGACTATGAAGAACCCGAACCGAATCCAGATCCCGAGCCAGATCCTGATCCCGATCCGGACTCCAATCCCGATGCTGAAGACGGGACGCTATGGATAAAAATATTGGCTATTGCTGGAGGGATGTTCTTCATCCTACTCATCGGGGTATTGGTACACCGTAGAAACATGATTAAAGAAAGGTGAGGCTTGATGCGGCGAGAGGTGCGGGGGGTATGGGTTGCGACAGTCAATAATATCGACTTTCCGACGTGCGAATCCATCCCCCAATTTCAGGAGGCATTTATCCGTATTCTAGATACGCTTGAACATTATCACATTACCGATCTCTTTTTTCAACTCCGCCCTTGTAACGATGCGTTTTATGCCTCAGAACTTAATCCATGGAGTGAGTATTTGACGGGAGCGCAGGGGAAGGATCCCGGCTGGGACCCGTTGCCTTGGATGGTTGCGGCAACGCATCGTCGAGGCATCAAATTTCATGCTTGGTTAAATCCTTACCGCGTGACGGGAAGAAAAGTCGGTGAAGATGCCGCAACGAAGGAAGAGTTGTTAAGCTCGCTACATGAGGAAAATTTCGCTCGTAAGCGGATGGATTTGGTGGTTTTAGATGGGAGAGGTGCGCCCATCTTAAACCCCGGTGAGCCGCATGTTAAACAGTTTATCCTGGATACGATAAAAGAACTGGTTGAAAAGTATGATATCGATGGCATTCACTTTGATGATTATTTTTACCCCTACGCGGATATCGGAAAAAATGATGAAGTGACGTATCAAACCTACCGGTTGGAGCACGAATCGTTGGGAGACTTTCGCCGTCGCAATGTGGATGAAATCATTTATGCCATCCACCGATACCTTCAAACCGTTAATATGGAAACCAATCGCAAATTACGGTTTGGCGTCTCTCCTTTTGCGATTTGGCGAAACTACTCGACGGATCAACGGGGATCAAAAACGAATGGTGCCCAAACCTATGATGATCATTACGCGGATACGCGAAAATGGGTGAAAAAACAATGGATTGACTATATCGTCCCCCAAGTCTATTGGGAAATCGGCCATCCCCATGCCGATTATCGAGAGCTCGTTTCATGGTGGGCCGATGTCGTTAAGGGGACGTCAGTGGATCTTTACATTGGTCTTGGTTTATACCGATACGGGTCGTCGGAAGTATGGAATAGGGAGAGTACGCTTCTCGATCAATTGGCCTTCAACCGTACAGTCCCAGAAGTTAAAGGACACGTCATCTTCTCCTATCGACACTTTCACCGTACCGACTGCCCGCCTTTAATTAAGGTTTTAGAAAAAATACGGACACAATACTGGAACGAGTCATCCAAATCGACCGTGGAGTGAGCTGTTAAGACGCCTCGATATAGGGCGTTTCTCCGTTAAACGGATGGCTCAAGAGTCTATACGGTTCGTGAAGCTATGGGATTTTGTCCCGATTTTTCTGCCCTTTATCGGTATACATCGTACCCATCTTTCAGTGGCTGCCATTAATCGAAGGCATAGCTCATTACTTAACTAAACTAAAATGAGAGATATTAAAGGGAGGTATAACGTTGAGGATCGCAGTCTGTGTAAAGCAGGTTCCCGCCTCATCGAATGTCAAGGTGGATGAAGTAACAGGGGTATTGATCCGATCGAGTTCAGACACCAAAATGAACCCGTACGATCTTTATGGGATCGAAACGGCTCTACAGTTGAAAGAGAAAGTCCCCAATACAGAGGTCATCGCTCTTTCAATGGGGCCACTGTCAGCGGAAGCCACGCTTTATGAAGCGTTGTGGATGGGGTGTGATGAAGCTTATCTCTTAAGCGATCGGAAATTTGCGGGCGCCGATGTTTTAGCAACCGCTCGGGCACTCAGTCAAGCGCTACGTGTAATCGGGGATCTGGATCTTATCATCTGTGGGAAACAGACAACGGACGGGGATACGGCACAGGTTGGTCCAGAAATATCCGAGTTCCTTGGCTATCCCCTTGCCCCCTATGTTGATGCCATTATTGAAGTGAAAGAACAGTCAATGGTGGTACGTTCAAATTATGAATCCTATTACGATATCGTTGAAATCGACTTTCCCTTCGTTATGACGGTTGAGAAGGACATCTTTACGCCACGCCTACCCTCATATAAAAGAAAAAAGGCATTAGGACAAAAGAAAATCCATGTATTAACTCTTAACGACCTTCCCGAACGGGACGAATCGCTCTATGGCTTGAGCGGTTCGCCAACGCAGGTTGAACGGATCTATAGCCCTGAAAAGAAGACGCAGCGAGACGTCATCATGGGACCCGTTGAGGATGTGACAGACCAGCTTTTAACCGTGCTTTTAAATCGAAAGTTCATTAAGGGGGACTACCATGTCGAAAATAAGAGTTAATCAGGACAAGGTAACGAAAGAAATCGCCGAACAACTAATGGCACTGTGTCCTTTTAATGCCTTTGAGTATGAAAATGGGACGCTTTCCATTAATGCTTCCTGCCGAGTATGTAAACTATGCGTACGGAAAGGGCCAGAAGGGGTATGTGAATATGTCGAAGCGCAAACGACTGGAGTAAATAAATCTGAATGGCAAGGAATCGGTGTCTATGTCGAATATGATGATGAGGGGATTCATCCCGTGACCTTTGAATTAATTGGAAAGGCGCGGGAACTTGCTCAGAAAACACAGCAACCGGTCTATGCCATCTTAATCGGCGATGGTATGCAGCAAGAGGCGGAAACCTTGTTGTACTACGGGGTCGACAAGGTCTACCGATATGCCCATCCGGCCCTAAAATACTTCAATATCGAGCGATACACCGAAGCCTTTGGCCATTGGATTGAATCCGTTAGGCCTAGCACGATTCTAATTGGTGCGACGCCTCTAGGCCGTGCTTTCGCTCCACGGATTGCGGCACGGTTTAAGACCGGATTAACTGCCGATTGTACTTATCTAGATATTAAGGATAATACCGACCTCGTTCAAGTCCGTCCGGCTTTTGGCGGTAACATTATGGCATCCATCGTGACGGCAAACCATCGTCCCCAACTTGCAACGGTCCGGCCCAAAATTTTCCCCGAGCCAACAAAGTCTGAACCGAAAGGGGAAATCATCGACAGGGACTGTTCGGGTCTCAGCTTTTCTTCTCGCATACGGCTGATTGAGCGAATCAAGAAGGAAAAAGGCGTCGATATCGTTCATGCGGATGTCATTGTGGCTTGCGGTCGAGGGGTACGGACGAAAAAGGATCTCGAACTGGTCTATGAGTTTGCAGAACTCCTTGGAGCTGAAGTTGCCTGTACACGGCCCCTCATCGAAAAGGGTTGGTTTGATCCAAAACGGCAAATTGGGCTTAGCGGCAGAACAGTTGCCCCAAAGCTGCTCATCAATCTGGGGATTTCTGGTGCGGTACAGTATACGGCAGGCATTACGGGAAGCGACTACATCATCTCCATCAATACAGATCCCCAGGCACCGATCATGCAGGAATCGCACCTCGCGATTATCGGTGACCTCTATGAGGTTATTCCTCGACTCATGGATAAAATAAAAGAAGCGGGTGGTCTTCGTGGCATATAAGAAAATCGACCAACAAGATCTCCAATATTTCAAAACCATATTGGATGAACAACGGGTATTGTACGGTAAACAAATCATGGAGGAATACGGAAAAGACGAATTGGGTACGGTCTTTCACATGCCCGATGTCGTCCTTAAAGTCAAATCAACCGAAGAGGTTTCCAATATCATGCGTTATGCCTATGAGGAAACGATTCCCGTTGTCGTCCGTGGCTCTGGGACCGGATTAGTTGGCGGCTGCGTGCCGATCGAGGGAGGCATCGTCCTCGATCTTACGGGCATGAATCGTATTCTTGAGCTTGACGAAGAGAACTTAACCCTTACCGTCGAAGCGGGAGTTCTCTTGATGGATATTTACGACTACATTGAACCGAGGGGTTACTTCTATGCCCCCGATCCTGGGGAAAAAAGCGCCACCATCGGTGGGAATATCAGTACCAATGCTGGCGGAATGCGGGCTGTGAAGTACGGGGTGACCCGGGATTGGATCCGGGCTTTAGAAGTCGTATTACCGAATGGCGAAGTCGTCATGATGGGCGGGAAGGTCGTTAAAGACTGTTCGGGTTATGCCTTAAAACAGCTCATCATCGGTTCAGAAGGGACGCTGGGGATTGTGACCAAGGCGGTATTAAAGCTTATCGCATTACCGCCATATACGATCAGCCTTCTCGTTCCATTTGAGAATATTGAAAAGGCCATCGGCGCGGTTTCCGAAATCATTAAGACCAAAGTACTTCCTACCGCTATTGAGTTTTTTGATCGCGATACGGTTCGGTTTTCGGAAGAATTTTTAGGCAAAAAATTCCCAGATCAGCGTTATCCTTCTTACTTGTTGTTTTCCTTCGATGCCAGCACAAAAGAACAGTTGGAACATGATTACCAGTTTGTCGCTGACCTTTTGCTGGACCGATTAGAGGCCCGCGATGTCTTTATCATTGATACGGATGAACGGAAGGAGACCGTCTGGAATGCCCGTGGAGCGTTTTTAGAAGCCATCAAAGCGTCAACGACCATCATGGATGAATGCGACGTCGTTGTCCCACGAAACAAAATTGTAGAGTTCATCAACTATATCCACGAGGTCTCCCGTACCCTCAACGTCCGCATACCATGCTTTGGGCATGCCGGCGATGGCAACCTACACGTTTATATTTGTAAGGATGATTTGAGCGATGAGGCATGGGCAGAAACGCTTGAGAAGGCTTTCGACCTGTTATATCAAAAAGCAAAAGCCCTAGGCGGATTGGTGTCCGGTGAGCATGGTATAGGCTTTGCGAAGCGGAAGTATCTCTTAAACCATCTTGAACGCGCTCAGGTGGACATCATGCGCGGGATCAAAAAGGTTTTTGATCCTAAAAACATCTTAAACCCAGGGAAAGTGATTTGATGTAAAGGAGTGGGGGCCATGGATTTTATCCTCCTACCGATACCGAAGAAGATAGACTTGAAAACGGGTCATTTCGCTTTAAACGCCCCGGTTACGATTACCATTCCAGACCGCTCGCTTTTTCTCGTGGCCAAACGGCTCCAGCACGAGCTTTTTGTGGCTACGGGAATTGAGGCTCGAATCGAAATTGGGGAATCAGGAACGATAACCTTCATTCCCGACTATCGACTGCAGGAACAGGCTTACGAATTGTCGATTGATGAACGGGGAGTAGCCATTCGTTTTCATCAGGGAGAAGGCGCTTCTTATGGCGTCAGTACCTTGAAACAGCTTCTTTATCAAGCGGGAAAATCTTTACCCTTTCTCATCATTCAGGATAAGCCCGATTTCCCGCGACGTGGGCTTATGCTTGATATCAGCCGAGATAAAATCCCGACCATGGATACGCTCTATCGCCTTGTGGATTTGATGGTGGATTTAAAATATAATGAGCTCCAACTCTATATCGAAGGCTTTTCATTTGCCTATCCTTCTTTCCCCGAAGTATGGCAAGATCAAACCCCCCTTTTACCTGAAGAGATTTTGGCGCTTGACGCTTACTGTAAAGACCGCTTCATCGACCTTGTCCCCAATCAAAACAGTTTCGGGCATATGGCGCCTTGGCTGAATCGGTTGGAATATCGGGATTTAGCCGTTTGTCCTGAGGGATGCCTTAGTCCCTGGGGAACGTGGACAAAGAACACGACCCTAGATCCCCAAGATGAACGGTCATTGCGGCTGGTACTGAAGCAGTACGATGATCTCTTGCCCTATTTCTCGTCTAGCTATTTTAACGTTGGGCTCGATGAACCGATCGAACTCGGCCATGGAAAGAGCGAGGCCATTTGCCGAAAGAAAGGGGTGGGCCGGGTTTATCTTGAGTATCTTTTGAAAATTTATGACGAGGTAAAGAAACGGGGGAAAACGATGATGTTTTGGGGAGATATCATCATCAAGTACCCCGAACTCATCCAAGAACTCCCAAAGGATGTTATTGCTTTGGAGTGGGGTTATGAGGGGACCCACCCCTTTGAAAAGCGGCTTTTCGAATACGCGAAAGCGGGTGTTCCCTTCTATGTCTGCCCCGGTACGAGTTCCTGGAATTCGATTCTCGGCCGTACCAATAACATGAGGGATAATATTCTTAATGCCGCTTTACACGGTAAAGCCTTAGGCGCAAGAGGGTTTCTACTTACCGACTGGGGGGATAACGGGCATATCCAATACTTACCTATCAGTTATCCTGCCTTTTGTTTCGGGGCCGCAGTAAGTTGGTCCGTGGAAACGAATCGGGCAATTGACGTCAACCCCTATTTAAATCGATTCGTTTTCCAAGACGATGCCTCCGTAATGGGGCAACTTCTATGGGATCTTGGGAATACCTATGAGCGGGAAAGTGTCAAGATTGGGAATGGGACGAAACTCTTCTTTGGATTTCGCCAACGCTTAAATGATGCGAAAGAGATCCAAAACTATATCAAGGGTTTGAAGATTGAAGATTACTTAAACGTCTTATCTTTTTTAGAGTCGAAGCTGGCTATCCTGCAGACCCATCGGATGCGCTGTCATGACGCCCCGCTCATCGAGCGGGAGGTCCAAAATGGCATTCTATATGTCCGTCATGGGGCCAAACGGATTCTCTATATGCTGGGGTATTACCCGGATGAGGTAGCGATCTTAGATGAGCTCAGTCAAGATATTCGTGCCATCATGAAAGAACACGCTGCCCTTTGGATAATGCGCAACCGCGTTGGCGGCTTGGAAGATAGCCTAAAAGAAATGCGTCGCATGAGGGATGAGTATGACGCCTTGTTGCAGCCATTGATTGGGTAATAAAAGGATTCAAATAAAAACATCTAGACATATCGCAAAAAAATATGGTACTATAAGGAAAATAGCTAAGTTACTGTAGCATAGGCTTTATTGTTGATGTATAGCCGTAGGATCCCCATGAATTATGAAATATACGTATACGGTATGGAGTGAAACTCATTGATGTTGAAAGGTAAGATTATCAGTGAAATCGAATCACTAAAGGGTTCATATACGAAGAGTGAGGAAAAGATTCGTGACTATCTTCTGAAGAATTTATTAAAAGTCATTCAGCTTTCCGTGACCGAATTAGCGGATGAGATTGGTGTGGGGGAAACGACGATTGTCCGCTTTTGTAAGAAACTCGGATATAACGGATACCACGATTTCAAGCTTGCGATCGCGCAGGATAGTACGATTCGGCTACACCAACAAAAGCCTTCGGATGTCTACAGTGAGATCGTTTACCAAAATCTCATCACGGTATTAGAGGATACGCGGCATCTCATTGACCAAGAACTCATCGATGAAAGTATCCGCCTCATCACCGAATCACGGCATGTCTACTTTATAGGTGTGGGAAATTCTGGAATTACCGCAAAAGAGGCGTATGGCAAGTTTTTCCGACTCGAATCGAAATTCCACTGCTTTACGGACAGCCACTTTCAGATGATGGCGACGCAACTCATGACGGACGAGGATCTTCTCATCGTCTTTTCCCTTTCGGGCAGTACAAAAGATATCGTCGATGCGGTTAGAGAGGCGAAAAAGCAAGGTTGTCGTGTCATTGCCATCACGAACTTTAAAAAATCCCCCATCACACGGTATGCGGATATCGTGCTGTTAAGCTCCTACAAAGGGGACTCCCTGACGGGTGGGACGTTTGTCGATAAAATTTCCCAACTCTACATCATCGATGTACTCTTTATGGAATACCTTGCAGCCCATCCCAAACTGGAGGAAAATCGTAAGAAAACCGCCCTATCTGTCGCCTCAAAACGATATTGAGAATGTTGTTGTGATTTGGAGCGTGGGATTGGTTTGGGAGCGATAAATGAATCATTCGAATTTCTTTCCGCGACCATAGATCCTGCTCTTCAAATCATTTTTTCATCTGTGCGACACATAAATTGGAGGAGGATAACATGGACGATCGGTATGATTTAACGCCGTTGTATCAAGGATTTGATGATGTTGCTTTTTTAGAAGATTTAAAGGAGTTAGAATCCCTACTCGGCGATTACAAAACCTACGTCGATGAAGCGAGCCAATCCTATGATGATTTTGAGACGAAGCTTAAAGCACTCATTGACTATGATGAGAAAATTACGGTGTTGGCCAGAAAGCTTAGCGCCTTCATTGCCCTCACCCGGTCGGTGGATACGACGAATGAAACGGCAGCGCGCTATCAGGCACAACTGATGAAGCTGTTTAGCGACTCAACAGTCGCCTCAACGAAGGCGAATAAGTACATCGGCCAGGCTCCGAATTTGGAGGCGATTGCCCAAAAGGAAACCTTTGCCCCATTTGCTTTCTATCTTAAAGAAATACAAGCGTATACGAAGTATTTATTAAGCGATGAAGAGGAATACCTCATTAGCCAGTTGCGCCAATCGGGATCCAACGAATGGGCGAATTTGCAGTCGCTCCTCACCTCGAAAGTGGATGTCGAAATTACCGTTCACGGAGAAAAACGGGTCATCACCGCCTCCCAACTTTCGGGGTATTTCCAAAGCCCCGATCCAGAGGAGCGGAAAGCCGCTTTTGAAGGCATGATGAAAGCTTTTGAAACCATTGAAGATGGGGTGGCAAGCGCTTTAAGCGGCATTAAGGGCGAAGTCCTTACGGTATCGAAACGACGGGGGTTTGCTTCTCCATTAGATGAGGCTTTGCATAAATCGCGTATGAGCCGAGAGACGCTCGAGGCGATGCTCGAGACCATACGCAAATATTTGCCGGTTTTCCATCGGTATTTAAGACGTAAGGCCAAACTCCTTGGCCATGAGGGGGGACTCCCTCAATACGATTTGACAGCCCCAATCGGAAAAATCGAGCGAACGTTTACGATTGAAGAAGCTCGGGACTTTATCGTGGAGAACTTTAACACCTTTTCACCAGCATTGGGCGATCTGGCGAAGCGGGCGTTTGGCGAGCGATGGATTGACTTTTATCCACGCAAAGGCAAACGCGGGGGCGCGTTCTGTATGAACATCCATCCCATCAAACAAAGCCGTATTATGACGAATTTTAACGGAAAGCTTGGCGATGTCATCACGATAGCCCATGAGTTGGGCCATGCCTATCACGGGGAACAAATCTTTAAAGAACACATTTTGAACGCCTCCTATCCAATGCCCTTGGCGGAAACCGCCTCGACATTTTGTGAAACGATTGTGATGAATGCGGCAATCGAACAGAGTGAAGGGGAAGAGAGGGTCGCCTTAATCGAAAGCATGTTGCAGGACCAAACAGCGGTCATCGTCGATATTCTCGCCCGCTTCATCTTTGAAACGAATGTCTTCAAGGTAAGGGAAAGCCATCCCATTACGGCGAAAGAGGCAAAAGCTTTGATGCGCGAAGCGATTATCGAAGCCTATGGGGATGGGCTCGACCACCGCTATCTTAATGAGTATGCTTGGCTTAATAAACCGCACTATTACAACGCGGGGCTTAGCTTCTATAATTTCCCCTATGCATTCGGCCTTTTATTTGCGAAGGGACTCTATGCCCAGTACCTGAAACAGAAAACAGGATTTGTTGAGCGCTACAATGCTTTGCTTCGAGCGACAGGCAAAATGCCAGTTGAAGAAGTAGCGAGACTAGCTGACATTGATGTGACGAAAAAGGACTTTTGGCGCGATTCGTTAGAACTCATCAAAAGCAGTATCGATGAGTTTTTACGACTAACCGAATAGGACACGGATGAAGGAGGATCAGTATGCCAGATCTATTGGTTAATCTCTATGATTTACCAGAAACCTATTCTACGGCCAGTCTGAAGGAGAAAGGCGTTCACATTGTCCGGGCGTTAACGCCCGATAAGCATCGCGTCGAAGCCTTTATTCGGGAAACGTTTAATGAAGGCTGGGTGAGTGAAGCCGCCGTCGCCCTTTCAAAAGTCAATCCAACGATTTTTATTGCGACAAAGGATAAGAAAATCGTCGGTTTCGCTTGTTATGATGCCACTGCGAAAGGTTATTTTGGTCCGACAGGCGTTGATCCCGATTACCGCGGGCTGGGTATCGGTACGGCACTCTTAATGAAATGTTTAATCGCCATGCGCGAGGAGGGGTACGGCTACGCGATCATTGGGGGCGCGGGTCCGGTAGAGTATTATAAAAAGGTCTGCGGAGCGATAATCATTCCCAGTAAGGATAAAGGGATTTATAAACGCCTGGTCCATTATCACGGTGATTTTGATTGAATCGAACCGTTCCTTCTACCGCAACTGAGGTAGAAGGATCTTTTTTATTGGTATGTCTTTTGCTTTCTAAAAGGTGGCTCGACATTCTTTTATTTCTTTTTAAAGGAATTAGTGTTAAAATAAAAAAGATAGAGAAGATAAACACTTACGTTGGAGTGTGGACGATGGAAATCGAACAAGTGAAAAAACGCATTGAGGAGTTAAAAGCGTTAATTAATCGCTATAACTATGAATATTATGTGTTGGATCAACCCACGGTGAGCGACTACGAATATGATCAACTGATGAAGGAATTGATCGAACTGGAGACGAAGTATCCTGAATTCCAGACGGAGGATTCGCCTACGCGGCGTGTCGGCGGCATGGTATTGGACCAGTTTGAAAAAGTGGTCCATCGGACCCCGATGTTGTCGTTAAGCAACGCGTTTAGTGAGGGGGATATTCGGCAGTTTGATCAGCGGGTACGGGAAGTCATCCCTCATCCCGTATACGTTTGTGAGTTAAAGATAGATGGCTTAGCCTGTTCCCTTGAGTATGAACAGGGCATACTGAAACGGGCGGCAACCCGTGGAGACGGAATGGTAGGGGAGGACATCACCCATAATATTTTAACGATCAAATCCGTTCCGCTGAAATTACGGGATCCGGTGACCATCGATGTACGAGGCGAGGTTTTCATGCCGAAGGCTGCCTTTGAGCAGCTTAATCGCGAGCGTGAGGCGAACCACCTTTCCCTTTTTGCGAATCCCCGCAATGCGGCGGCGGGCAGTGTCCGGCAGCTGGATTCGAAAATCGCCGCTGAACGAAAACTGGATATGTTTTTATACCAACTCCCCGATGCCTTATCCTTAGGGATCAAAACCCACAGTGCAGCACTAGATTACTTGGATGACCTGGGATTCAAGACCAACCCCCACCGTAGAGTATGTCATAATGTCGAAGACGTCTTGGACTATATTCGGGAGTGGACCGAGCGCAAACACGACTTGCCCTATGAAATCGATGGCTTGGTCATCAAAGTGGATGATCTCGAGGCCCAAGCCCTATTGGGTGTGACGACGAAATCCCCTAAATGGGCCATTGCCTATAAATTTCCAGCAGAAGAAGTGACCACCGTTTTAAAGGATATCGTTTTTAATGTAGGCCGGACGGGCGCCATTACGCCCCTCGCCATACTCGAACCGGTTCAGATCATGGGGACGACGGTCCAACGGGCAACGCTCCATAACGAGGACTTCATTCGGCATCGCGACATCCGTATAGGTGGAAAGGTTATCATACGCAAAGCAGGCTATATCATCCCAGAAGTAGTCGGCCCGGTCAAGGATGAGCAGTATGATACGCTCCCCACCTTTACGATGATTACGCATTGTCCGGCTTGCGGTTCGAGACTCGTTCGAAACGAAGGGGAAGCGGATCACTACTGTACGAATCGTAATTGCCCTGCACAGATGGTTGAAGCGCTCATTCATTTTGCTTCTCGCCCGGCGATGAATATCGAAGGATTAGGAGAAAAAATATGTGCCCTGTTGTTTGATCGTGGCTTGGTAAAGAAGCTTTCCGATCTGTATCGGCTTACAGGGGAGGATTTAAGTTCGCTTCCGAAATTTAAAGAGAAATCGATTCATAACCTCTTAATAGCTATCGAAAAATCGAAAGAAAACAGCCTGGAACGCCTTTTATTCGGGTTAGGCATTCGCTATGTAGGAGAAAAAGCATCGCTCCTTCTTGCCAAACATTTCCAGTCATTAGATAGCTTGGCACAAGCCACTTATGATGACCTTATTCGGATTCCCGAAATTGGGGACGTTATCGCTCAAAGCGTCATCCACTATTTTCGATTAGAGGAAAACCGCGCTCTCATTCAAGAGCTGAAGGATTTAGGCGTCAATATGGAGTACCGTGGTGAAAAAACCATAGAGGCAGAAAGTTTCTCTGGTAAGACCTTCGTCCTAACCGGGACGTTAAGTGCCTTTAAACGAGATGAAGCCAAGGCCTTCATTGAACGGCTTGGCGGCAAAGTGACCAGTAGCGTAAGCAAAAATACCGATGTGGTGATTGCCGGGGCCGAAGCGGGATCAAAACTTTCGCGGGCCCAAGCGCTCGGCATTGAAATTTGGGATGAGGAGACCTTTTTACAACGCCTTGAACCCTTCCGATCAGTAGGCAAGCGGAAGTAATCGGAATGGAGGGACGGGTATGGCGCAACCCACTTACCAATCGAAACGGAACATCTTCTTCGATTATTTCACGAAATTGGTGACGATTAACTTCATCTGGTTTTTTACCTCCTTTTTAGGATTTCAAATATTTACGCTGTTTCCTGCCAGTGTGGCAGGATACGTTTTGGTTAAAAGCCTCCAATCACGAATCGAGTTTCCGCTTTTTCGTTCGTTTATTGCCGTTTTTAAAAAGGAGTATGTAAAAAGCCAGAAGGTCATGCTGCTCGTCCTTTTGATGGGACTCCTCATTGCCTACGATTTATACTATTTTTTTATCCGGTATCGTAACGAGCCCAATCTTTTCTACCTGTTTGGGCTCTCGCTCTTTAGCCTGGCCAGCCTGCTCTTTTTAATGGCCCTAATCCATCTATTCCCGGTCTACATCTATTTCCCGCACTATACCGCCATTCGAGTCTTGACGAAAGCCTTTAGGATGGCCGTGACCCATCCTTTTTCCTCCTTTTATCTATTGCTGCTCCACGTGTTCGTGTTGGTTCAGGTCGCGTTCGTATCGGAACTTGCCATTCTCTACCCCTTGATCTATTTGTCGTTAATGTCCTTCATCACACTGAAGGTGCTGCATCCTCTCTATCGGCGTGAAATGACGGATGTAATTCCTCTTGACGTTCAACTCTACATCGATGCCGATCAGCCGGGAGAAGAGATTATGTTGGATTTGAAACAGTGTCAACTGATCGCTCATCGGGGATTGAGCCGTCTAGCACCTGAAAACTCGATGGCAGCTTTTCGACTAGCAGGCGAGCATAGCTTTTATGGCATCGAAGCGGACATCCAAGCGACGAAGGATGGCGTATTGGTCATCTTCCACGATGAAACCCTCCATCGGATGATTGGACGCCGTGGGAAGCTGAGCGAACTAACCTATGAGGAGATAAAGGGCTTTACATTAACAAGCGGTTACCGCGTTCATGAGTATCCGAACGAAAAGATTCCGAAACTGGAGGATTTTTTATCTATCTGTCGAGACTACCACGCCGTTCCTGTAGTAGAAGTTAAACGGATTCAACGGACAGATCAGCTGGATCAGATGGTCCAAGTGTTGCGTGATTACGGGCTCTATGAGAAAGCGATTGTCATTTCCTTTCATCTTGACTATTTACAGTATTTGCGCCAACGCTATTCTGATCTTAAGATGCAGTATATCGTTAATGAAATTAAGGAAGAAATCATTCAAACTTGCAAGGCGAATCGGTTGGATGTGGACGTAAATGTCGCGACGCTTACACCCACCCAAATCCAATCCTGTCACCGTGAGGGGATAAAGGTCAATGTTTGGACGGTCGATGACCGCTCGGTGGCTCAGCGGCTTATTCAGGATGGGGTGGACTACATCACGACGAATGTCAATTTGCGATAAAAAATAAAAAACCCTTGACATCGACGTCAAGGGCTTTTTGATGTTCAATAAGCGCCTATATCTAACTCCTAGGATATTCATATAATAAAAATGATGACGTAATGATTAGAAAGGGGGAAAATCTTGCGCAATCCTTCTCAAAAGGAGCAGGTATACATCCGTTTCTTCCATGCCACACCACAACAAGCGCCGGTAGATGTGTATGTAAACGGGACGCTTATTCATTCCGGTTTATCCTATCGCCAGTCAACCGCCTATATTCCTCTGGTCCGTGGGGTTTACGATATCCGGATTGTAGATGCCAATACTGGGCACACGTTGCTTATCCAACGGTTGACCGTCAGTGATCATCAATACATTACGATCATTGCCATCGCCGAAACCAACCGGGTGGGCCTCCTTTCCCTACCCGATAAAGGAATGAAGGCCTTGACGCTTCAAGAAAATGATCCAAGTCCTTACTCGTACCCGCCGATCTATACCGAATACGTCACCAATTTAACGCGTAAAGAAGACATAGGGTCGCTTGTTCCTGTTCGCTTCGTTCACCTTTCGCCCAATGCCCCGGAGTTGGACCTTTACTTGGATGGGAACGCCATTCATCGTGACCTGATTTATAAGGAAGCAACCGCATATATGGGAATTATGCCGCGACAATACCGATTGGTGCTCCGTGCTTTCCGAACAGGGCGTGAAGTAGCGGTTATCGATCCTTTGACTATTAGTGAGTGGAAGGCCCAAACCGTTTATATAACGGGGCTATTAGGGGGAGCTCCGCGATTAGAAGCCGTTGTGTTGACGGATGGTGAATAAAAAAGGGGCTGAAAGAACTCAGAATGTCCTTCTGAAGGTCTTTGCAGCCCCTTTTACATATGGGAATTGGTACAGAAAGGGGATATATAGTGATATGTGTTAGGAGAATAGGAGAGGGGGATTAAAAAAACAGCCAAAAGGGCTGTTTTTTGGGGGAGATAAATGTTTGAAAAAAGAGTTTAAGGGATAAGTATGAGTTTGTTGAGGGATTTAGTTATGAGGGTTATAGGGGGTAAATATGAGTTTGATGAGGGATTGATTATGAGATTTTGAAAGGGGTAATATGAGAAACGACATTTAAAAAATGGTGTTTTCTCACACCGTGAATAATATTAGCACCGAATG
This sequence comes from Haloplasmataceae bacterium, assembly GCA_036562595.1. Lineage (GTDB taxonomy): Bacteria > Bacillota_I > Bacilli_A > Haloplasmatales > Haloplasmataceae > DATCJW01. The sequence continues at coordinate 17,130 of DATCJW010000078.1, forward strand.
AAAAAGAAGTCAATATTTGTAGTCGGTGAAAACGTTTTATAGTAAAATAAAACGTTTTCTTAACTAAATTTTACTAATAAAAGGGAAGGGCTTCGCGCCAATTTGTTTTCCTGATGACAAACAAACATTTGTTTGCTATAATCTTATCATTGAGAAGAAACGGAACGATGGAAAGAATATGGTTAGAATATTGTGGTGATGCATATGGAAAACGAGCAAAAATACATCGTGGTAAAGGGCGCGAGAGAAAACAATTTAAAAAACATCAATCTCAAGATCCCTCGAGGGAAGCTCGTTATCTTTACCGGTCTATCGGGTAGTGGTAAGACTTCTTTGGCTTTCGATACCATCTATGCAGAGGGGCAACGGCGTTACGTCGAAAGCCTTTCAACCTATGCCCGCCAGTTTTTGGGGAGCATGGATAAGCCGGATGTGGATGCGATCGAGGGGTTATCGCCTGCAATCTCAATTGATCAAAAAACGACCCATAGCAACCCCCGGTCAACCGTAGGGACGGTCACGGAAATTTACGACTACCTACGGCTTCTCTTCGCGCGGGTGGGTAAACCGGTCTGTCCTGAACATGGAATTCAAATTACTTCCCAAACGGTAGACCAGATGGTGGATCGCGTGTTAGAGTATCCCGAGGGAACGCGGATTCTGCTGATTGCGCCTTATGTGCGTGGAAAAAAGGGAACCTTTAAAAAGGATTTGGAAAATCTACAAAAGGAAGGCTATTTCCGTGTCCGCATTGATGGCGAGATTTATGACCTGGATGAAGGCATACCCGATTTGGATAAAAATAAAAATCATACCATTGAAGTGATTATCGACCGCCTGATCATTCGTCAGGGGATGACCTCCCGCCTACAGGATTCGCTGGAGGTGGCTTTACGGCTTAGCGGGGGACTGGTCATCGTATCGATCAATGGCGGCGAAAAAGAGTTGTTGTTTTCGGAAAACTATGCCTGCCCTTATTGTAATTTTACCATTCATGAGCTTGAACCCCGCCTATTCTCGTTTAACTCCCCCTTCGGCGCATGTGATGAGTGTAGTGGGTTGGGCTTTAAGCGAAAGATTGATCTGAACCGGTTAATCAATGATTTTGATCGTTCCATTTATGAGGGGGCGATCAAGGGGTATGAGCGGCCGACCTCCATCTTCTTTAAACAGCTGCAACAGACATGTGAATATTACGGCATCGACATCCACAAGCCATTTAAAGATTTAACGAAAGAGGAATTGGATATTATTCTTTATGGGTCGAAACATCCGATCTCATTCGATTTTGTTAGTGAGAACAATATTCGCCATCAAAAAACCGCCTATTTTGAAGGCATTATCAACAATTTTGAACGGCGATATATGGAAACGACGTCAAAAGGATTGCGACAATGGTTCGAAAGCATGATGACCGATCAACCCTGTCCTAAATGTAAAGGGCAACGCCTTTCGAAAGAAGCCCTTTCCGTGCATATTGGCCCTTACAATATCTACCAATTGACGGAGCTATCCATCGTAAAAGCAAAAGAGGTTTTGAATCATTTGGAACTCTCGCCAAAGGACCAACAGATTGCCAACCGAATCATTCAAGAAATCAATGAGCGGCTCGATTTCTTGATCAATGTGGGTCTGGAATATCTCACATTGAACCGGATGGCTGGTACCCTTTCCGGTGGGGAGGCCCAGCGGATTCGCCTGGCGACTCAAATCGGTTCTCGGCTTACGGGGGTTCTCTACGTGTTGGACGAGCCGTCCATCGGGCTGCATCAACGGGATAACATGCGACTCATTAACACGCTGAAGGCCATGCGGGATTTGGGGAATACGCTGATTGTCGTGGAGCACGATGAGGAAACGATGTTAGAGAGCGATTACATCGTCGATATTGGTCCAGGCGCAGGTGAACATGGGGGGTACATCGTGGCCCAAGGGACACCAGAGGAAGTGATGAGAAATGAGCATTCCATCACGGGACGTTACTTAAGTGGAAAGGACTATATCCCGTTGCCAAAGAAACGACGAAAAGGCAATGGAAAGATGTTAAAGGTGCTCGGTGCGAGTGAAAACAACTTAAAGAACATCGATGTGGCTTTCCCTTTAGGGACTTTCATTGTAGTGACTGGCGTATCGGGTTCGGGGAAATCAACGCTAATTAATGACGTGCTATATAAAGCATTACGGATGGCTTTGTATCGGACGTATGAGACGCCAGGAAAACATCGTAAGATTGAAGGATTAGAGTACATTGACAAAGTTATCGAAGTCGACCAATCACCGATCGGGCGGACGCCCCGCTCCAATCCTGCCACCTATACAGGGGTCTTTGACGATATTCGTGAGCTTTTTTCCCAAACGAATGATGCCAAAATGAGAGGGTACACGAAGAGTCGCTTTTCCTTTAATGTGAAGGGTGGGCGGTGTGAGGCTTGTGCAGGTGATGGTGTGACGCGTATCGAGATGCATTTTCTATCCGATATCTATGTCCCCTGTGAGGTTTGTCGCGGCAAACGATATAATCGAGAAACGTTAGAAGTGAAGTATAAAGGGAAGAACATTGCCGATGTACTCGATATGACCGTTGAGGAAGCACTCGAATTTTTTTCCCATATCCCCTCGATTCAACGGAAGCTGCAAACGATGAATGATGTAGGACTGGGTTACATCAAACTTGGGCAGCCCGCTCCAACCCTTTCAGGCGGAGAAGCACAACGCGTGAAACTCGCTTCAGAGCTTCACAAACGGATTACGGAACGATCGCTTTTTATCCTCGATGAACCGACGACGGGGCTTCATTCGGATGATGTCAAACGGCTTTTGAACGTTTTGCAACAAATTGTGGACCAAGGGGCAACCGTGATCGTCATCGAACACAACCTCGATGTAATTAAAAGTGCGGATTACATCATCGATTTAGGACCTGAAGGCGGCGATTTTGGTGGTGAAATCATTGCGACGGGAACACCGGAAGAAGTAGCAAAAGTGGAACGGTCCTATACGGGACAATATTTGAAGAAAGTATTTGCTTGGCATGAGAAGATTCGTGAGCAACAAAAATAAACCCTTAAGAAAGGGAATAATCCTTCTATCTGGACAGGGATAGAAGGATTTTTGTATTCTTATACTAATACTAAAGGAATCGGAATACATTGACATATAGGGTAACGAATGATCAAAGAAGTGTTTTGGACAGAAATCCAACATGAGAAGAAAAGGGATTTTTCTTGGAGTCGAAGTCTTTTTTTATCCTGTATTCCATGCTATTATAAAAAGAAAGGGAAACGTGGTGAGGAGTCATCTTGGCGTTTTCTCCTTTTCCAACAAGGTTAATTTTTGTTGATAATGAAAAGATGAGATTCGAGGATGTGAGAGCATGCGCAAAGTGACGGTTAAGGATATCGTTGAAGAATTGGAATTAGAAGTGGTTTCGGGGGAAGACTATCTCGAACGTCCAATCCGTTCCAAAATGATTTCAAGGCCAGGTTTAGAATTGGCTGGTCTGCTTGACTTTTATGAAGAAGAACGGATACAGATTATCGGAAGTAAAGAAGTCACCTTCTTTTACTGGCTCAACCATGAGGAACAGGAAGAACGGGTTGAAAAGCTTTTCCGGGAATCCACTCCCGCCTTCATTTTTACAAATAACTTTGAAATTCCGGATGTTTTCATCCGAAACAGCCAAAAATATCACATACCGATCCTTCGCAGTAAGCGAAACTCGACCGCATTGATCAACTCGATTACCAGCTTTCTATTAGAAGAGATGGCTGAGATGACGACGATGCATGGAGTGCTTCTTGACGTTCACGGAATCGGCACGCTGGTTCGTGGAAAAAGCGGCATTGGCAAGAGTGAGGCGGCCTTGGAACTCATCAAGCGAGGGCATAAACTGATTGCTGATGATAACGTGGAGATTTATGAGAAGGAACCCGGGACGATTGTAGGGCGTCCGCCAAAAATATTGGAAAAAATGATGGAAATTCGTGGAATAGGTATCATTGACGTCGTCCAGATGTTTGGCGCAAGCGTCTACCGCCATAAAAAGCGAATCACCCTCGTCGTCGATCTCGTAGAAGACGACATTAACGAGCAATACGATCGCATCGGCTTGGAAGAATCCACAATTCGGATTTTGAATACCGATGTCCACTATACCCGCATTCCGATCCGCCCTGGACGAAATACTGCCTCCCTGATTGAAGTTGCGGCAATCAATCGGCGTTTACGTTACATGGGGTATAATGCGCCGCGCGATTTTATCCACCGCCTAGAACAAATGATTCAAAATAAAAAGGGATGACAAGTGGAAATGGAGGAATCCTATGCACCTGTTACAGAAAACCATCGATAATGTCTTTATCGAAATTGGAAATTTAGAAATCTATTGGTATGCCATACTTATTCTATCGGGAGCCTTGCTGGCTTATTTTTTGGCTTTGCGCGAAGGAAAACGCATTGGCGTGGATGGAAGCTTTTTAGAAACGCTCGTCTTGTTCGGCATCCCGATCGCGATTGTAGGGGCTCGGATCTATTATGTGATCTTTGAGTGGGATCATTTTCGATATAACCTTAGCTCCATCTTTAATATTCGTGGTGGCGGTCTGGCCATCTATGGCGCGATCATCGCCGGGCTGATCTGGGCTTTCTGGCTGACGCGTCGCTACAACGTCGACTTGTTGCGGGTCATCGATCTGGCAGCCGTCGGTTTTCTCCTTGCCCAGGCCATTGGCCGCTGGGGGAACTTCATGAACCAGGAAGCCTATGGCGGGGTGGTATCCCGTGATTTTTTAGAGCGGCTGTTGATCCCGAAATTTGTTATCGACCAGATGTATATCGATGGGAATTACCATCATCCTACGTTCTTGTATGAATCGGTCTGGAACACCCTTGGTTTTGGATTGATGTTGGGATTAAGGCGGACGAAAAAACTGTATGTAGGCGATCTTGGCCTCGTCTACCTCATGTGGTATGGCCTAGGCCGAGCCTACATCGAGGGGATGCGGACGGATAGCTTGTATCTCGGTTCGATCCGCATATCCCAGCTGTTGAGCATCCTTATGGTGATCGGCGGAGCAGTTGTATTCATCCTCCGGCACGTGAAAAAGTGGCGTCCTCAATACTACTATGAACTACTAGAAGAAAACGGGGCCGATCCAAAAGAAATTCTATAAAGGCGTCTTGCCTCAAGCATAAAGTTTGAACGGGTTGTCTTTCCCCTTTATACTAATTAAGGAATAAATACCTTAAAGATGAAGAGGTGTCATAAATGGAACCTAATCAACAATATGATCTCGTAATCATCGGTGCAGGCCCCGCAGGAATGACCGCAGGCATTTATGCGGCTCGAGCAGGTCTTTCCGTGGTGATGCTAGAAAAAGGAGCCCCCGGAGGGCAAATGTTGAATACCGCTGAAATTGACAATTATACGGGTTTTGAAACCATCCTTGGCCCGGATCTTTCCATGAAGATGTTTGAACACACGCAAAAGCATGGCGTAGCCTATGCCTATGGGAATGTCACCAAGGTAACGGACCACGGGACGTATAAACTCGTCTATACTGACTCCAATGAGATCTATCAAACGAAAGCCGTCATCATCGCTTCAGGAGCGAAAAATAAACGGCTTGGCGTCCCTGGCGAAGACGAACTAGCGGGTCGGGGCATTTCTTGGTGTGCGGTATGTGATGGCGCTTTCTTTAGAAATCAGGATGTCGTGGTTGTTGGTGGTGGCAACTCCGCCGTAGAGGAAGCTTTGTATTTAGCCAACATCGTCAATCAAGTCACCATCATTCACCGCCGGCAACAATTTCGAGCGGATCAAGCGGCGGTCAATCGGGCCAAAGCGCACCCCAAAATTGTGTTTGAACTCGATGCGGTCGTCGAACGGTTTAATGAGGAAAACGGCAAATTGAAGAGTGTAACCGTTAAAAATGTCGTAACCGGTAAGACGAAGGAACTTATAGCCCAAGGCGCATTCATTTATATCGGCCTTCTTCCTGTATCGGATTTTGTTAAAGGTTTGGTTGATATGGATGAGTATGGCTATATCAT
>DATCJW010000138.1:0-6136 GCA_036562595.1 Haloplasmataceae bacterium
CTATCGGTGTTCCGACGGTTGTCGATGCCGTAACGATTACCCATGACGTCATCGACATGCTTCTTAAGCATTTAAGCTATCATCTTAAAAATACCCGTGCCTCTTCTAAAATCATTCCTGCTGCGAGTGAACGGATTGCCAATATAGAAGAAGTCGAACCGTTAAGCGAGGAGCTGACTGCTGAGCTGTTAGGCAAGATAGGTCTAATGACGAACGAGGAGAAGCGACAACTCATTCGTGAAGTGCTGACCCCTCAAGGGTTAAATATGATGGTCACACCGAAAGAGATCGATCAAGACATTGAAGACCTAGCTCAAATCATCGCTCGTGGGATCAACTTAGCCATGCATAAGGGCATCGAATGAGGAGATGGATTGACATATTTTGAAGCATCTTCCGATTATAATAGTATCGGTGGTAAGATGAACTTAAAAAGTATGAATGCATTCAAACATCTGATGGCATGGGTGATGGTCATCATTGGTTTTCTCTATCTCATCCATCGCTCGGTTCGCTTTTTGGTAATTTACGACCTGTCGCGGCTCATTACCGGAGAGGAACATATGGTGGACCTCATTGCCTATCTTTTGTATCTCCTCTTTGATGTGGACGTTCGAACGATTGATTCGCTCTTTAACTTCTTCTTGAGGTGATACGATGGAAAAAAAGATTTTAAAGTATTTCATCATATTGATTATCTTTTTTCTGGGGTTATCATTAGGGATTAGTTACCACGAATCGAATAGGCCACAACAAGTGCAAGATGATCTCGAGGATTTCGAAGATAAGATTACTACTCCGAACAATCAGTATGGTCAAGACTTTACTCCCGTGGATCCCACTCAAAAAAATAAGAAGAATGAAACAAAAAATGAATATGGCATTAGAGATAATGCCTTTACGACATTGGGTAAAGATGGAGAACAGGTTATAAAGAAAATCATTGATGGAATAGTCAATTCCTCAGGGGATCTCTTCCGTTCCATTTTTAATAAATAGCTCCCATGCTTTATAGGATGAAAAATACTTCCAGACGGAAGTATTTTTTTTTATTGGAATGGGATAGCATAAGACCGGGGGTTATTGAAAAAAACACAGAAATCGTGTAAAATTTACCTGTTACCATGAATGGAGTGACAGATATGAGCCATGAAATCGACTACCAAAAATTGAGAGAACGGCAGAAACGAATTCGAAACTTTTCAATTATCGCCCATATCGACCACGGAAAATCGACGCTTGCTGATCGGATTCTTGAGTTTACCGGATCCGTCAGTAAACGAGAGATGATGGACCAGCTATTAGACTCCATGGACCTTGAACGGGAACGGGGCATTACGATTAAGTTGAATGCTGTGGAATTGAACTATACTGCGAAAGATGGGACAGAATACATCTTCCATCTGATCGACACACCGGGACATGTAGACTTTACTTATGAGGTATCTCGGTCTTTAGCTGCTTGCGAAGGAGCCATTTTAGTCGTTGATGCTAGCCAAGGCATCGAGGCTCAAACCCTCGCCAACGTTTACTTAGCGATTGAGAATGATCTGGAAATACAGGTATTTATCAATAAAATCGATTTACCGAGCGCTAATGTAGAAAAGGTGAAGGAAGAGATTGAGACAGTAATCGGACTCGATACTGATGAATCCGTTGCCGGATCTGCCAAAAACGGGATCGGTATCGAAGAACTAATTGAAAAAATCATCAAAAATATTCCTGCCCCGCAAGGGGATCCGGAAGCGCCGCTCCAAGCTCTCATCTTCGATTCCTACTATGACGCCTATCGTGGCGTTGTTCCCATGATTCGCGTCGTAAATGGGACGATTAAGAAAGGCGATAAAATCCGACTGATGCAAACGGGAGCCGTTTATGAGGTAACGGAAGTCGGAGTATATCGTCCGATGCAGGTGGAACGGGACTACCTTAGCGCTGGCGATGTGGGGTACCTTACCGCCTCCATCAAATCGATTCAGGATATCGATGTCGGAGATACGATTACTCACCATCATCGACCAGCTGAAAAACCTTTACCGGGCTATCGGAAATTGAAACCTATGGTGTACTGCGGTCTCTATCCTGTTGATGCAGCACATTTCGAAGATTTGCGGGATGCGATGGAGAAACTGCGATTAAACGATGCCGCCCTCGTGTTTGAACCCGAGACGTCGCAAGCTTTAGGCTTCGGGTTTCGGGTCGGGTGTTTAGGGTTGCTTCATATGGACATTATCCAAGAGCGGCTAGAACGGGAGTTTAATATCCAACTGATTGCCACCGCCCCTTCAGTTATCTATAAGGTGAAGCTGACGGATGGAACGGAATTGGAGATTGAGAATCCTTCGAAACTGCCTGAGCCGCAACGAATCGAAAGTATTGAAGAACCCTTTGTACGAGCAACGATTATGTCACCAAGCGATTACGTCGGCTCGATTATGGAACTCTGTCAGCGCAAACGCGGTACTTACGTGAATCTATCCTATATCGATGAGAAGCGTGTGACGATTACCTATGAGATGCCGCTTGCGGAGATCATGTACGACTTTTTTGATAAGTTGAAATCCCAAACCCGAGGATATGCTTCCTTCGACTATGAGTTCATTGGCTATCGTCCCTCGAAACTCGTGAAGATGGACATCCTCCTCAACGGTGAGGTGGTGGATGCTCTTAGTGTTATTGTCCACCGCGATTTTGCTTACGAACGCGGGAAGAAAATCTGTAACATCCTAAAAGATGTCATTCCCCGCCAACAATTCGAAATTCCAATTCAAGCCGCCATCCATGGCCGGCCAATCGCTCGGACGACCATTAAGGCGCTTAGGAAAAACGTGTTGGCCAAGTGTTACGGTGGAGACGTTTCACGGAAGAAAAAGCTCCTTGAAAAGCAAAAAGAGGGAAAAAAACGAATGAAGGCCATCGGTAGCGTTGAAGTACCACAAGAAGCCTTTATGGCGGTTCTCACTGCGGATGAAGAATAGGATAAACAGGATTAGATGGGATTTATAGAAAAAAATGAGTATGTCTTTTACGTAAACATACTCATTTTTCTTTTATGATTCTATTGGTTCAAACCAGTTCACGGTAAACCCCTATGACCCGTCCGATAATCGCCACATCTTTTAGAATAATAGGATCGTAAGCTTCGTTTTCAGGGACTAAGCGTACATGATCTTTTTCTTTGAAGAACCGTTTGACTGTTGCTTCGTGATTATCAATCAGTGCGACGACAATGTCATTGTTTTTTACGGCGTTTGTCTTTTCAACAATAATATGATCGCCGTCTAAAATTCCAGCATTCTTCATACTATCGCCTGAAACCGTGAGCATAAACACGGTGTCCCGTCCTTGTACCAGCGATTGGGGGAGGGGAAAGTACTCCGTTACCTCTTCAATGGCCTCAATCGGATTGCCAGCCGTTACAAGTCCAACCATCGGTACGTGAACCGTTCGGTCCTTTTCCTCGTCATCGAGGACCACTGTAATGGCACGGGACTGGGCGCTATTTTTCTTAATATAGCCCATTTGTTCGAGCTTTTGTAGCTGGCCGTGGACAGAGGAGGAGGAACGCATGCCACAGGCGCGGCCAATCTCCCGAACGGTCGGCGGAAAGCCATTTTCATCGATGAACCGGGTGATAAATTCAAGAATCCTTTTCTGGCGTTCGGTTAAAGGCTTCATCGTTTCACCTCATGACCCTTTTGCTTCTTATTATAATCGAAGGCATTAGAAAAAGCAAACATTTGTTCCGTAAAGTGTGCTTCTTGCGATTTCTTGTCTTTCCCTTTATTAAAAGGTAAAAATAGGATATAATCTTAACAGTAACATAAATTCGGAGGTTTGATGAATCGTGTTCAAGCAAAAAGCCATTCATGCGATCAAAGTGTTAGGGATTGATGCCATTAATCAAGCGAACAGCGGGCATCCAGGGATTGTACTAGGTGCAGCTCCAATGGCGTATGTCCTTTGGACTAAACACCTACGTGTAAATCCGGACGATCCGACATGGATAAATCGTGACCGTTTCGTTCTCTCAGCAGGGCATGGTTCGGCATTACTCTATTCGCTGCTTCATCTTTCAGGATTTAACGTAACGATCGAGGATCTTAAACAATTCCGACAAACGGATAGTAAGACACCTGGGCATCCAGAATATGGGCTGACGGAAGGGGTCGATGCGACGACCGGTCCGCTTGGCCAAGGGATTGCGATGGCCGTCGGTATGGCCTTAGCGGAGAGATATTTGGCAAAGACCTATAATCAACCCGATTTGCCCCTTTTTGATCATTACACCTACGTTTTGTGTGGCGACGGAGACCTCATGGAAGGAGTCGCCAATGAAGCCGTTTCTCTTGCTGGACACCTCGGGTTAGGAAAGTTAATCGTCCTTTACGATTCCAATGACATCAGCCTAGATGGAGAGACGAGTCTCGCATTCTCCGATCAAACCCTTAAAAAGTTTGAAGCATTGGGTTGGCATACCCTTTTGGTAAAGGACGGTAATGATCTTGAAGCAATCGATGCAGCTATTGAAGAAGCGAAAGCCGTAACCAATAAGCCCTCTCTCATTGAGATTAAAACGGTGATCGGTCAAGATACACCGCTTGAAGGCACACATAAAGTTCATGGGGCACCCATCGGAGCGGATGGTGCAAGCTATCTCCGGAAAAAACTAGGCTGGTCTTACGACCCCTTTGTCATTCCCCAAGAAGTGTATGATCATTTTAATGAAGTCGTGAAACAACGCGGGAAGAAAGCATATGAAGCGTTCCAGGCACGGCTTTCCGCATATCGTGAACAATATCCAGACCATTACGAAGAACTTGAACGGGCGATGAAAGGCATTTTGCCCGAAAACCTCAGTGATATTCTGCCTAGCTATGATTTAGGCACGAAGGACGCCACCCGCAACTACAGTTACCAATGCCTCAATGCGTTGAAGGATGCTGTACCTTACCTCATCGGGGGATCCGCCGATCTCTCATCATCCACCAAGGCGGTCTTTAAAGAGGAACCCGCCTTTACAAAGGATCAGGTGGGGCGGAACATCATGTTCGGTGTTCGCGAATTTGCGATGGCCGCGATTGCCAATGGGATCATGTTGCACGGGGGATTAAGACCTTTCGTATCGACATTCTTTGTCTTTACAGATTACTTAAAGGCTGCCTTGCGTTTAAGCGCGCTCATGAAACTTCCTGTCCTCTATATCTTGACCCATGATAGTATTGCCGTTGGAGAAGATGGTCCGACGCACGAACCCATTGAACAGCTTGCCATGGTTCGATCTATTCCCAATGTCCGTGTCATCCGTCCCGCTGATGGAAATGAGACCGCATGTGCCTATCGCTTAGCGCTTGAAACCCAGGATCGGCCCAGCGTCCTTGTGCTGACGAGACAAAATGTACCGACGGTTACAACAGGTGATTATGAGTCCTTTAAACGTGGTGCCTACATTCTTCGAGAAGCTCAAAATGGAAAGCCAGAGGGCATATTGATTGCCACTGGCTCAGAAGTCCAACTCGCCTTAAAAGCCCAGGAAGCACTGGCAAAGGAAAATATCCATGTCCGTGTTGTCAGCATGCCGTCAATGGACGCTTTTGAGGAGCAAGAGGATAATTATAAAGAAGCGGTCTTGCCTTCTCATATTCGCAAACGAATTGCCATTGAGATGGCATCGACCTTCGGTTGGCATAAATATACGGGATTGGACGGCGCGGTTATTGGGATTAACACGTTTGGAGCTTCAGGGCCTGGGCATGAATTAGTCGAAAAATTTGGTTTTACGGTAGAACAGATCGTAAAAACTTATAAAAATTTAAAATAAGATTGATTTTTCTTCCCTGTTTCGGTAAGATAGACTCGTTGGACAAAGGAGTGATATTAAGAAATGCAAATCGATATATGGCTTTTTGTCATCGTACTCATTCTTACCTTTATCGGCGGAGGCGTCCTCGGCTTTTTCCTCGCTAGAAGGTACATCATGAAATACTTCCAAGAAAATCCGCCGATCGACGAAGAAACCGTTCGCATAATGTTATCGCAAATGGGACGGACACCTTCCCAAAAACAAGTGAACCAGGTTATGAAGTCCATCCAAGCCCATCACGCGCGACAAAGAAAAAAGGCCAAAGGTAAAAAG
>DATCJW010000087.1:0-4551 GCA_036562595.1 Haloplasmataceae bacterium
GGCATAGCGAACACGGCCCAATTTGATGTCCACTTTATCCACTTTAACTTTTGCGAGGGATTTAGCCTTTTTGACTGCTTCTAAAATGGCTTCCACATATCCCTTGGTATCGACAAGCGTTGATCCCGAAATGGCATTAAATTCTTCTTCTTTCAGTGCGTCTTCAAGATCAGCTTTCGTTTTTCCCTCGGCCCATTTGACGATAGCTTCGTAACTTTCGCTGAGTTTTTTGGTCGCGTTTCCTTTATCTTTCATGTTCTTGCTGTAAGCTTCGTCGTTTTCGAGTTTGGAATAGAGGACGTTTCCTTCGGCGATATTTTTACCGAAATCGCTGTCAGAATTCGGAACACCTTTGAATGTTTCTGCACTGCCGATTTGGTATTCATCGAGTGAAACGGCAATCACTTTATTGCCATTTAAGACGGTAACAACGTCTGCAAAAGATTTGGTGCCATGGGCGGCATAGCGAACACGGCCCAATTTGATGTCCACTTTATCCACTTTAACTTTTGCGAGGGATTTAGCCTTTTTGACTGCTTCTAAAATGGCTTCCACATATCCCTTGGTATCGACAAGGGTTGATCCCGAAATGGCATTGAATTCTTCTTCTTTCAGTGCGTCTTCAAGATCGGCTTTCGTTTTTCCCTCGGCCCATTTAACGATAGCTTCGTAACTTTCGCTGAGTTTTTTGGTTGCGTTTCCTTTATCTTTCATGTTCTTGCTGTAGGCTTCGTCGTTTTCGAGTTTGGAATAGAGGACGTTTCCTTCTGCGATATCTTTACCGAAATCGCTGTCTGAATTCGGAACACCTTTGAATGTTTCCTCACTGCCGATTTGGTACTCATCGAGTGAAACGGCAAGAATCTTGTCGCCGTCAAGGACAACGACAACGTCAGCAAATGATTTCTTACCATGAGCTGCATAACGTGCCCGTCCAACACGGATGTCGAGTTCCGTTGTCTTGGAACAACCCGCAATGATCGCCACAATGGCGAAGGCCATAATTAAACCAACAATCTTTTTGACCATACATATACCTCCACTTAAATAATTTTTGGAAAAAGCATCACGAATAAATTATACTGTAAGCATGTGAAAAATGCAACAAGATTTTGCTATAATATTCACAAAAGAATTAGCCTATTTTGAATGGTTTTATTAGTAGAAAAAATATATAAACTATGATAGGCTAATCATGTAGAAATAACGATGGAGATGATGTTGTGCTAACCAAATGGCTCATTCATTATTTTGAACAAAAATGGAAAAATCATAACGAGACTAAAATCCGTTATTCTTTAGGATTGGCGTCAGGAGCCGTGGGAATCGCCGTCAATCTGATACTTTTCGGCGTCAAGCTGGGAATCGGCCTTTTTGCCCATAGTATTGCCACCATTGCGGACGCTTTCAACAACCTGTCTGACGTTGGATCGTCTAGTGTGACGATCTATGGTTTTAAGATGGCGAAAAAGCCTGCTGATCCCGAACATCCTTTTGGCCATGGACGGGTAGAATACCTTGCAGGGTTCATAGTCTCCCTTCTTGTCCTTGTGGTAGGAGTAGAGTCCTTGAAGTCTTCCATTAAGCGCATTGTATCCCCAAAGCCGATTGTCTTTTCTTGGCTGACCATCGGACTTCTCATTTTCAGCATTTTCATGAAGCTCTGGATGAGTTCCTTCAACTACAGGATGGGGCGCCATATTCAATCGGATGCCTTAAAGGCGGCAAGCGCCGATGCCCTCATGGATGTCTTGAGTACGAGTGCCGTATTGATCTCCTTTGTGATGAGTCGCTTTACGGATATTCCTCTTGATGGTTATATTGGATTAGCCATCTCGCTTTTTATTCTCTATAACGCCTATCGACTCATTCGGGATACGATCCAGCCGCTTTTAGGCACGGCTCCCGATGAAGAACTTGTCCAGGCGATTAAGGATAAGTTATTGTCCTATCCCCATATCGAAGGGGTTCATGATCTTTATGTCCACAATTACGGGCCCGGAAATATGATGGCCTCCATCCATGTGGAGGTCCCGTCCAATATTTCCATCGTGGACATGCATGATATCATCGATCAGGCTGAAAAGGCTTGCCAAAACGAATTGGGTATTCAATTGGTCATCCATTGCGATCCGATTATTACGAATGATGAAACGGTTCTCAAGGCAAGGGATGACCTGGAATCGATCCTGCAGGATTTTCCTAGCGTTCAGTCGTTTCATGATTTCCGCGTCGTTCAAGAAGGGGAGAAAAAGACGCTTGTTTTCGATCTCGTCGTCAACCATAAGGCCCATCGCGGTCCCGAGGACGATGAGTACCTAAAACAAACGATCAACCGTCGCCTTCAAGCGATTGATCCCGACTATCGTGCAAGCATGATTATTGAAAAGGATTTTCTTGGCATCCATATTGCTACGGAGGAAGGGACGAAACGATGACCAAAGTCATAGACCTTCATCGGCCCGTTAAAGAGGTGTGTGAGGAATACCCGGAAATCGTTCCAATCATGAAGGAACTCGGTTTCCATCGGATTACTAACCCGGTGATGTTAAATACCGTTGGGAAAGTCATGACGATCTATAAAGGGGCGATGATGCAAAAAATTCCTCTCGATAAGATTAAGGAAACGTTTCAGAACCATGGCTTTACAGTAAAGGATTCAGAATAAAAAGACAATCCATGATGGGAGAAGAGGTGGTTCGATGAAACAGGCATTAAAACGAAGAGTAGAGGTCAATCCAGCCTATACGTGGAATTTAGCGGATATCTTTCCAAACGAGGAAGCCGTTTATCAGGCAATGGAGGAAACCACGAAACGCGTTCAGCGCATTGTGCAAGACTATAGTGGGCGATTGAGTGAACCAGACCGAATGAACGCTTGCCTCAATGAGGTCCGAACAGTCTATGAATGGATTAGCCGCATTGTTAACTATACCAGCTTAAACCTATCCGTTGACCAGACGGATGAGGACAAGCTTCAAGCCTATCTAAAGGCCAGTCGGTGGATGGCAGAGCTCTTAAGCCAACTGAGTTTTGTCGACTCGGAAATACTACAACAAGACGAGTCGGTCATCGAACAGGCAATTTCAATCTCTACCGATAACGCTCATTATTTAAGGGATCTCTTACGCTTTAAGTCCTACACGTTGCATCCTGAAGTGGAGCGGACACTCCGCCAGCTCGATCCGATATTAGTCGCCCCATACAATACCTACAATCAAACGAAACTTGCGGATATGGACTTTAAGCCGTTGGCTATAAACGGAAAGGACATCCCTTTAAGTTTCAGCCGTTTTGAAGAGGAGTTGGAATATGAGCCTGATCATGAGGTCCGCCGTGCGGCCTTTCAGGCCTTCTATGAAACATTAGGGAAGTACCAGCATACGGTTGCTTCGCTCTATAACACCCAAGTTCAAAAAGAAAAGTTGATTGCAAGTCTAAGGGGATTCGATTCCGTCTTCGACTATCTTTTGTTCCCTCAAAAAGTAGATCAAGAATTATACCATCGCCAAATCGACCGGATTATGGAAAAGCTTGCCCCGCATATGCGGAAATATGCTGCCCTATTAAAGGATGTGCATCAACTGGATGTCATGACCTTCGCCGATCTGAAGATCGACGTGGATCCGGAATACGAACCCCACGTCTCTTTTGAAGAGGCCAGGGACTATCTAGTGGAAGGGCTGGGGGTATTAGGTGATGACTACCGTCGGATGGTAGAGAGAAGTTTTGATGAACGTTGGATTGACTTTGTAGCCAATCGCGGGAAAATGACGGGCGCATTTTGTTCCACGCCATATGGCGTCCACCCCTATATTCTCGTGACCTTCAACCATAGAATGCGCGACGTCATGACGCTTGCACACGAACTTGGACATGCTGGCCATTTCTACCTTATGCATCAGCATCAAAATTACTTCAATTCCGAACCGAGCCTTTACTTTATTGAAGCCCCATCGACGCTGAACGAACTGTTGATGGCCCACTATCTCCTTTCGCAATCGGATGATCCCCGTTTCCAACGTTGGGTACTCGCAACCCTCGTCAGCAAAACCTACTACCACAACTTCGTCACGCACCTACTAGAGGCTGCCTATCAACGGGAAGTCTATCGAATCATAGACCAAGGGGGAAGCGTCCAGTCCTCTACTTTAAACCAAATCAAACGGGATGTCCTGGAACGGTTTTGGGGAGATGAGGTGGTCATCAACGAAGGAGCCGAACGGACATGGATGCGGCAACCTCACTATTACATGGGACTTTATCCCTATACCTATAGCGCGGGACTGACCATAGCGACCAAGATGAGTGAACGGATTCGGACGGAAGGCCAATCGGCCATTGAGGATTGGCTCCAAGTGCTTATGGCAGGCGGTACCAAAACCCCTGAGGAACTTGCTAAAATGGCGAAAATTGATATCACCACCAGTAAGCCGCTAGACGAAACCATTGATTACATTGGTTCTCTCATTGATGAGATCATCCGTTTAACGGCAATGATCAATAAAAAAGGATGATATGAAAAAGGATATCAACGCGCGTTGATATCCT
>DATCJW010000099.1:0-19043 GCA_036562595.1 Haloplasmataceae bacterium
GGTAAGCTATAAATCTTGCCATCTGCTGAACGGACAATCCGTTCAATGTCAGGGCGTTCTTCAAGAATTTTTTTAAAATAGGGCATATAGTCCAAATAGTCATCAATGGCAATAATCTGTTTACGTGATGCGTACAGGATAATCTCTTTTTCTGAAAAACCCGCGTGGTAGATGGCATCGGGTAGGTTCTTTTTATCGGCCATTATTAATCCCTTTTTCTCTGCATAGGCCGTTTCGGTGATGTTCCGCCACTTGACGTCGACATTCGTAAGATCATAGAGCGTCTTAAAAATCAGCATATCGTTGTAGTCATCCGCCAAGCTGTTTTTGGGGGCAAGTATTTCAAATTCAATTAAGCCCTTGGCTTTGACAATCGGCTTGGTGGGGTCTTGCCATTGGTAGCCTAACTCGGCATGGGATAAACCGGGTTTCTTTTCACTTTTTCCACCACAAGCTGCGAGCGTCAAAGAAAGGACGGTCACAAAGAATATCAATACTCGTTTTCTCATTAACCTCACCTCTTCAATCCTTTTTATTTATTTAAAACTTCCAACAAGAAACCCTTTTTTAAAAAACTTTTGGATAAACGGGTAGAACAAGATGATGGGGAGGGTCGAGACAATGATCGAGGAGTATTTCAACTGATTGGCCATCTTTTGTTTTTCTAAAATCGTATGAAGGTCTCCTGTCCCAATCGTCGTTTCCGTCACGATGAGAATTTCCCTTAAAATCAGTTGAAGTGGGAAATATTCCTCAGTTTGTAAAAAGATTAAAGCATTAAAGTAGGCGTTCCAATGCCCGACCGCATAGAATAACACCATGACCGCAACAATCGGTTTTGAGAGAGGTAAGATGACCGATCGAAAGGTTCGAAACTCATTAGCACCGTCAATCTTGGCAGCTTCTAATAAATCCTCAGGAATGTTCGATTGATAGTAGGCGCGAGTCATGAATACATTCCACACGGATACCGCGCCTGGAAGGATAAGGGCAAGCGGGCTATCGATAAGGCCCAGCCGCGATACCAAAAGGTAAAACGGAATGAGGCCTCCGCCAAAGAAGAGCGTAATAATAAAAAACCACATGATCAGTTTGCGATAGGGCAACGTGGGCCGCGATAACGCCCACCCCGCTGGAATGGTCAATAGGATATTAAGGGTTGTACCGAAAAACGTGTATAAGATGGTGTTACGGTAACCGATCCAAATGGAACGTTCGTTAAATAATCGTTTATACCCTTCAAACGTGATGCGTACCGGTCTTAAATACACCTCACCATTTAAAACGGCATCGGGGTCAGAAATGGAGGCGATGACCACAAAATAGAGCGGGTAAATGACAATCAGTGCCAGAATGAAGAGGATCATTTGATTAACGAAGTAATAGACGCGATCGCTTCTAGCCTCTAGTAAATTGGATCTTCTTTTCCTTTTCTTCATCATGCCATACACCTACCATAGCGTGTTTTCCGAGAATCGTCTCGCAGTCATATTCGCAAAGATGAGAAGCGACACATTAATCATGGCATTAAATAGCCCAATTGCCGTCGCATACCCATATTCCGGAATGCCCGTCAGACCGATTTTATAAACATACGTGGAAATAACTTCCGATACGGCTATGTTTCCCCCTGTTTGCATCAACAGGACCTTCTCATAACCAACACTGAGCAGGTTCCCAATGGAAAGGATGAGGATGACGGAGATCGTTGGAAAGATCGCTGGTAAATCGATATACAAAACGCGTTTAAATCGTGACGCGCCATCCATTACCGCCGCCTCATGGAGCGTCGGATCGACACCGGAAAGCGCCGCTAGATAGATAATCGCACTCCATCCAAAATCTTGCCAATTTCCTGAAAGGATGAATAACGGCCGAAAAGCGTTCTGTTCAAGAAAATAGGAATACCGTTTCCCTCCTAAGGCAACGGCTATATTATTAATTAACCCATACTCTCCAAAGAAGATATAAAGCATGCCGACTAAAACGACGAGTGAAATGAAATGAGGGGCATAGTAAAGCGTTTGTAAGCGTTTGGAGGCCTTTGTGCTCCGCATCGAATTTAACAATAAAGCCACAATAATCGGCAAAGGAAACCCGATCAGAAAGCCTTGAAATGAAAGCAAGAAAGTGTTTTTCATCAATTGCCAAAAGCGAAAATCCGTAAAAAACCGTTTAAAATGATCAAATCCGACCCACATCGCATCGCGTGATAAGATAGGATCGCCAGGTATATAATCTTGAAAAGCGATGAGAATCCCATACATGGGAATATAGTTGAATATAAATACAAAGATCATGGCCGGCAAGACAAAAACCAAAAGGCTATAGTTTTTCCGATGTTTTTTCTGAATTAAACTCATTCACATTTCCCCTTGAAATATTAATCGCTTTCATTTTTCATTATAGAGTTCATAAAAAACGAAGTCAAGAAAAAAATTGTATAATACATAAATCTGTGCATTTGTAAATATATTATCTTAATATTGGGATATATTATTTACATTTGTTAAATCTTTGTATATAATATACTCGAAAACTTAGGCTAAGCGAGGTGTAACCCATGAGTAAAAAGGTCACATTACAAGATATCGCAGATGCGTTAGGCCTATCGCGTAACACGGTTTCCAAAGCCTTTAACGGAAAACACTTACCAGAAAAAACCCGAACCCGTATTATTAATAAAGCCATTGAAATGGGCTACAAGGAATTAGATAAGATATCGAATAAACATGCCCTATTAAAAAATAAGCGGATCTTATTATTAACAACGAAAGACCTCCAGCAGTTAAACTTCTTTATTGATGTCATCCGCGGTATTGAGGATCTCGTGAATAAGTACGATCTCCTTTTGTTTCAATATTATTGTAAAGGCATCGAGGAGTTTGAGGAGTTGAAAACGTACATCGAAACGAACCAAATTGACGGTATTTTGTGTATTGAAGTGTTCGATTCGGCCTTTATCAATAAACTCCTTTCATTAGAGTTGAGTGTTGTCTTTATCGACTTTGTCGTAGATGACCAAGATATTCATGGACAATACGATGTGATTATGATGGAAAATATAAATGCCGTGAAGCATTTGCTCATCCATCTCATCAAAAAGCATAAGATGAATAAACTGGGATTTGTCGGTGATTACAACCACTGCCGCGGCTTCTATGAACGCTTCATCGGATACAAAGAAGCACTATTTTCCACGGGACTTCCTTATGTAAATGCCTATAACATTACCAAGGCCGATGATTTCCCCTATGGCGATCCCCATTCATTAAGTCAAGAAATCCAAGCTTTAAAAGAATTGCCAGACTGTTTCGTATGTGCAAATGACTTCATTGCCGTTTCACTTATCAATGCCCTCAGCCAGTTAGGAATCCACGTGCCAAAAGACATCCAAGTCGTAGGTTTTGACAATTCCAAAGAGGCTAAGATTTCCAATCCCCCCTTAACCTCCATCGATGTGGATAAAGAGGAATTGGGAAGAGAAGCACTTATCGCGTTACTCAATCGGATAAAATACCAGGACCACAACAATAAATACATTTACATAAAAACCGCCCCTATTATCAGGCAATCAACGAAAAACTAGATGACAGAAAAGGGCTGCCTGGAACTCAGTTCCAAACAGCCCTTTTTCAGATCATTGTAAGACAAGGATAGTAAAAGGATCAATCATTAAATAGTTAGACTTTAAAAATGTATATCGGAATCCGATTACTCATGTAATGCTGAATGATCAGGATAATGGCGACAATTAACAGAATATCCATAATCTTTTGAATATACGGTTCTTTTTTGATAATCCGATATCGGTACCCTTCACTTAACCCTTCGATGAGGACTTGATCTTTCATGGCGTTAAGATGGAGTTTTAAGATTAAATAGACGCATATTATGCCGATAAGCCAATAAAAGAATTGGATATCAAGCCCTAGTAATGTTAGTAACATCTTCCATCACCCCTCAAACATCCGATATCAATGGTTTGTTGGCGAGAAAAAAGGATCGGTCTTTATTGGAAGTGTTTGAAGCGATAGTCGACGACACGATCCTGATCGTAATGGATGAATCCTTTAAATTTCTTATTATTAATGATATCCATGATAAAGTATTGGTCACCTTCCCAAAGGGGAAGCGAGAGGACTTGATCGACATCGATCCAAAGCAATTTGCCTTCATCGCTTTCGTCCGGTATTTCCCCCTCATAATCATAGGCAACGAAGCAATACATGACTTCTGTCGGATGATTGCCAAAATTTTTAAATCGGATTTTCCCGACATAATGAACATCTTTCGGAACAATATTGGCCTCTTCTTTGACTTCGCGTAACATTCCTTTAAACTTAGACTCCCCCCGTTCGAGCTTGCCGCCGAGGCCATTGTATTTATGTTTATGGATATCATGTTCCTTCTTATTGCGATAGGTCATGAGTACCTTGTTATCCTTTACAATAAAACAAAGCGTTGTCTCTTTAATCTGGTCAAAATAAAGGTACAGAATAAAAAAGACGATGAGTACAATAAACAATGGCAGCGCGAGGTCTTTTTCGGGCCACTTGAAATGAGAAAGGACTAAAAAAGCAATATCACCCAATACCATGTATGCGATGACGGTTTTCAACTGCTGATACGTCAAGGATACCACCCCTATATCCCTAATTATAATAAAGAGGTTGCAACGTTGCAACCTTTTTATACCTCAATCGCCTGTTATCCGGCATTGCTATTTGATTTGGATAATTTTCATCATGTTGGTCGTTTTCGATTCCGATAGACCAGCGGTAATGATGGCGATATCTCCTTTTTCAAGTTCTGCCACACGGACCGCTACATCTTCAGCAATCTGAACCAACTCCTCGGAAGAGGCGGTTTGCTTGACCACTACTGGAATGACACCCCAGTTCAAAGCCAGGGATCGGGCGGTTTCCTCATAAGGAGTTAAGGCAATGATCGGACAAATCGGACGATATTTGGAAATAAGACGGGCAGTATACCCGGACATCGTTGCCGCCACAATGACACTTGCCCCAAGATCAAGCGCCGAGTCGGTAACGGATAACCCGATTGCCGATTCAATCGTATGGGGAGAGGAAACAATGGCGCGTGCAATCATCGCATCATGGTCAATTTCCTTCTCTACCCGGCGGACGATTTCCGCTTGGGTTTGCGTCGCCCGTACGGGGTACAGGCCAGCGGCTGATTCTCCTGACAACATCACGGAATCGGTGCCATCTAAAACCGCATTGGCAACATCCGATACTTCCGCACGAGTGGGTCGAGGATTCTTTTGCATGGACTCCAGCATTTGGGTAGCCGTAATGACCACCTTGCCGGCCTCATTACATAAGCGAATGAGACGTTTTTGGATGATGGGGACCTCAACACTAGGAATTTCCACGCCAAGGTCTCCCCGAGCGACCATGATGCCATCCGCCACATCAATGATCTCTTCGGCGTTGGAGACCCCTTCGCTATTTTCGATTTTGGCGATGATCTGAATCCGTTCCCCCCCATGGGCATCGAGAATTTCACGGATTTCCAACACGTCGGAAGCCCGACGAACGAAGGACGCTGCAACAAAATCTACACCGACTTCTGCCGCAAAGATCAGGTCATTTCGATCCTTTTCGGAAATAAAGGGCATATTCAGTCGGGCGCCGGGAACGTTAATTCCTCGGCGATTCTTTATATTGTGCGTGTTTTTGGCCTCCGTTAGGATATAACGGCCGATCTCATCCTCACCTTTATCAAGTACAATCAATTCCAAGTAACCATCGTCGACGAGTATCGTCCCACCGATGAAGACGTCATCAATGAGCCCCGGATAGGTCACTGAAAATCGTGTTTCATTCCCAACAACTTCATTCATATAGATTTTGACGTGTGATCCTTGCCTAATCGTTGTCACGCCATCGCCGGATTCGAAGGTATGAGTCCGGATCTCTGGTCCTTTTGTATCGATCATAATGGCGACGTGCGTACCCTTTTCCTTATTGAGTTCGCGAAGCGTTTTGATACGGGCACCATGTTCCTCATAATCGCCGTGAGAGAAGTTCAAACGCATGACGTTCATGCCCGCATCGATCAGTTGGGATAAAACCTCTTTACTTTCCGATTTCGGTCCAATCGTACAAACAATTTTCGTGCGTTTAAAATCTTTTGCCATAACGTCCTCCATTCAAGCTTTTTCTGACTTCACATGAATCATGGGGGATCAGGAAAGGGCCTTACAAAGCAGGTAGAGGTCTTCACGGAAAACGCGCTCCATTTTAAGCGCTTCATCGATGTCGTAATGAACAAGTTTTCCGTTACGAATGCCGACGCACCGCCCACCTAATCCTTGTACGAGCAACTCGACCGCATAAGCACCTAAACGGGTTGCTAGGATACGATCGAAGGGGGTTGGGGTTCCGCCCCGTTGAATATGGCCGATAATCGTTGCCCGCGTTTCGACCCCTGTTAACCGCTCGATGTCCTTCGCCAGTTGGTGGGCGTCCGTAATGCGTTCAGCTAAGGCAATAATAAAGTGCCGTTTCCCTTGTTTCTTTCCAGCAAGAATCCGATTCACGACTTCATCGAGGTCAAACGCTTTTTCAGGGACAATGAGATCTTCTACGCCTGTCGCTAATCCGCTAAAGATCGTCAAGTCCCCACAATGCCGCCCCATAATTTCGACGACCGAACAGCGATAATGGCTCGAGGTTGTGTCTCTTAACTTGTCAATCGCATCTACCACCGTGTTCAAGGCGGTGGCAAAACCGATTGTGAAGTCGGTTGAAGCGATGTCATTATCGATCGTTCCTGGCACCCCAATGCAGTTAACGCCCATTTCGGTTAATCTTTTAGCTCCGATAAATGAACCGTCACCACCGATGACCACTAGTGCCTCGATTCCAAATTTTTTTAACTGTTCAACCGCCTTTTGACGGACGGATTCCTCTTTAAATTCGGGCAGCCGGGCTGAGCCGAGAAACGTTCCGCCACGATTTAACTTTTCACTGACGTCGTAAGACGTGAGTTTAAAGATATCACCTTGGACCAAACCCGCAAATCCACTGCGAATACCATAGACTTCTAAACCATACTTTAGCCCTTGGCGCACAACTGCACGGATGGCTGCATTCATTCCTGGTGCGTCGCCGCCTGAGGTTAACACTCCAATACGCTTCAACAATGCTATCACCTCATAAAATCAATGATTAAAACGTGTTCGATTAAAACTTTAACCAATAAGATTGCTAACACCTATAAATTACCATATTTCAATACTTTTCACAATTAAAAACGAGATGAAAACGCTTAGGGTTCAAAGGTTGAAACCGTTTGCACGATAACCTCAAAATGGCCTTTCTTCCCGTTAATCTTGCCTTCGACCTTCACCAGCTGTTGGTTCTCAATGGTCTGCCGCAACTGTTCGGTGATATACCGGTATTGCCGAGGAAAGACCACGGCGTCTACTTGGACGAGGTCATCGCTTAAAGTAAACCGCAACATCGGATCGCCATGGCGGGTCACGAACTCTTTCACATGGTTGACCAATCCGACGACGGTCACCACCTCATCTATTTCCGATAGTTCGCTTGGCACTTTAAAGTCACGGTCCGATTCACGTATAACGGTTCGTAACGGATGGCTATGAAGACAAAACCCTAACAGGGCCTGTTCTTGCCGTAACCGCTCGGCAAGCGTATATTCCTCTGCATGGGACAAAGTCAGCTGTTCATCAAAATATCCGCTCGGATTAAACCTTAAGAAATTGATGATGTCGTTATAGTTGTCGACCATGGCTTTTTTCGTTAACCCGAATTCATCCAATGCCCCACTGAATATTAAAGCCCGCAATACATTTTGTTTTAAAAAAGAACGCGTACGCTGAATAAAATCGACATAGGAACGGTACGGCCCCTTTTTGCGCTCCGCAATGAGTTGATTGACGATGTTGTGGCCTAATCCTTTTATAGCTAAAAAACCCATACGGATACTCTTATTATTTTCAATGCGATATAGATTATGACTGCGGTTTATGGATACGGGCAATACCTCGATCCGGTAACGACGGGCTTCTTGGATATACCGTTTCGTTTGCGATTCACTACTGACGACCGAAGAAAGAAGGACACACATGAACTCCGTGGGATAATGCGCCTTCAAATAGGCGAGGTAATAGGAAATCATGCTATAGGCAACGGAATGGCTCCGGTTAAATCCATAGTCGCCAAAACGGACGATATAATCGAAGAGTGTTTCCGCCACATCTGAAGAATAGCCATTTTGGATGGCCCCTTGCCGAAAGATCTCCCGTTCCTTTTCCAAAAAGTCACGTTGTTTCTTGCCAATGGCACGTCTTAGGAGATCGGCACGCCCTAAGGAGTAGTTGGCAACCACCTGCGCAATCTGCATGATCTGTTCCTGATACACAATAATGCCGTAGGTCGATTCTAGCAGTGGCTGAAGGCTAGGGTGCACATAGGAGACCGGCTCTAGCCCTCGCTTACGGCGAATAAACGTCGGAATGTTGTCAGCTGGCCCGGGGCGATAAAGCGCATTTACCGCGACGATATCCTCAAACCGGTTAACGCCCATTTGTCGTAACACCCGGCGCATGCCATCGCTTTCGAGTTGAAAGACTCCAGTTGTCTCTCCCTGAGAAAGGAGTTGGAATGTTTGTTGATCGTCAAAAGGAAGTCGGCTCAGATCCAACCGTTTCCCTTCCTTTATTTCTATAAGGTCCAACATGCGATGGATCATCGTTAAGTTTCTGAGGCCTAACAAGTCCATCTTCACCAAACCAAGCAGCTCGAGGTCTTCAGCCTCATACTGCGTCTGATAAACGCCATTCAAACCAAGCGAAAGGGCAGTAAAGTGCATGAGCGGCTCACCCGAGATAACGATGCCTGCGGCATGGGTTGACGTGTTGCGCGGAATACCCTCGATTCGCTCAGCAATCTCAAAAATCCTTCGTATATCGGAAAAGTCCGCCATCAGTTTCTGAAGTTCTTCATTTCTTTCGATATTTTCGCGAATGGTAAGCATGCCGTTTAACTTGGAGGTAATTTCCGCAATTCGAGTGGAATTGACCCCCATGGTCTTGGCTACTTCTCGCACTGCTGACCTCGCCGCAAAGGTACCAAAGGTGACGATATGTGCGACATGATCCTTTCCATATTTCTTTTGAACGTATTTAATGACACGATCCCGTTCTACATCCTCAAAGTCTATATCGATATCCGGCAAACTCACCCGTTCGGGATTTAAGAACCGCTCAAAAAGAAGATTGTACTGAATCGGATCAACATTCGTAATCCCTAAAACGTAAGCCACAAGCGACCCAGCAGCAGAACCTCGGCCTGGGCCTACCAGAATCCCTTGTTTTTTCGCATATTTGACATAGTCATAGACAACGAGGAAGTAGTCGCTATAATTCATCCGTTCAATGACTTGAAGTTCATATTTTAAACGATGGGTATAGTCTTGTGGCAACTCATCCCGCTTTTTTCCTAGCCGTTTTTCTAACCCCTTCATGCAAAGGACCTTTAGATACTCAAAGGAGGAAATCCCCTTAGGCGTGGGGTATTGCGGGAAATGAAAGGTATTAAAATCGATTGTCACCTGACAGCTGTGTGCGATATAGGCCATATTTTGATAGGCCTCATCGGCCTGATCCAATACTAAGGTATTGGGGTCGATGAAGTAGCGTTGGTTAAACGATGGGATTTCTTGATAACGGACACTTGTCCCATCGCGAATAGCCCATAAATAGTGTAACGTTTCAACCCCTATGGGGTCCAGTGCTTGGACTTCATGGAAATACACGAGAGGCACTTGTAGCTGTTTCGCCCATTCCCGAATGGTACGTGAGAGCGGATGATGGAAGATGGGGAGGCCAATAAAGAGATCATCCGTACGGAATTCCTCGACAATACTTTTGAAAGGATCCATATGTTGGGTTTCGATATGGTGCTCAAGTGGCGTATTCAATATGGGGAGAATGGTAATGACATGGGTGAGGTGGGGTTTTACGGTTTGGATCGTCAGCTCCTCCTCCAGTTGTGCGAGCGAGGCCAATTTAAGAAGCTGTCGATAACCCGTATTATCTTTTGCGTAAACGACGAGCACGCATTCTTTTAACAATAGCGTTAAACCAAGGATCGGGTGAATGTTTGCTTCTTGACAGGCCCGATAAAATTTGATCAACCCATAGACATTGCCTTCATCGCACAATGCCAGTGCCTGGAGGCCGTATTCTTTTCCTTTCTGAACGTAGTTCCGGATGGTTAAACTGCTATTCAATATTGAATAGACCGATTTGGTGTAGAGCTGAACAAACATGGTGATCCTCCCCTTACCTTACTCTTTATTATACTCGAAATGAGGATCAGTTGGAAAGTGGTTCCTCTTTCCTATCCACACCGGGTATATAACCCTTAATATCCTTAATTTCTATATTTTCTAAAATAAAACGCATTGTTTCAAACAACAATGCGTTAAAAACATTCACTCCACATCTAGAATCAATCGCATCGTGTCCCGGGCAATAACAATTTCTTCATTAGTGGGAATAACGAAGACCTTGACCTTGGAATCGGGTGTTGAGATGACGGCTTCTTTGCCACGGATTTGGTTGGCTTCGGGATCGAGTTCAATGCCTAACGCACCTAACCGGCGGACAATCGCTTCCCGGGTCTCTGCGCTATTTTCACCAATTCCTGCCGTGAAGACGATAGCGTCCAACCCACCAAGCTCGATAAAGTAGGAACCAATAAAGTCGCATATCCGCTTGACAAAAAGATTAAAGGCTCGTATGGCGCGTTCATCATTCGCTTTCATGCTCTCTAAGATGTCGCGCATGTCCGACGAAATCCCTGATATGCCCTGTAAACCAGAATCTTTGTTTAACGCCTGAATCACATCTTGAATGGACAGGTTAGTTTGTTCCATCATGTAAGGAATAATGGAGGGATCGATATCCCCGCTTCGGGTTCCCATCATAACCCCAGCCAAAGGCGTAAAGCCCATCGACGTATCAATCGATCGCCCGCCTTTAATGGCTGTGATCGAACAGCCGCTCCCAATATGGCAGGTAATGAGCCGAGTTTCTTCTTTAGGCTTCCCTAATAGTTCAATCGCCCGTTCCGCCACATAACGATGGCTCGTCCCATGGAAGCCATAGCGGCGTACTTTATAGTCCGTGTACCAAGAATATGGGACAGGATAGAGATAGGCTTCCTCCTCCATCGTTTGATGGAAAGCCGTATCAAAAACGGCAACCATCGGAACATCGGGTAACACGTCACGGAAAGCTTTAATGCCATCCACATTCGCTGGATTGTGTAAGGGGGCTAAGTCGTTTAAGCGTTCGATCTTTTCCATCACGTCATCGTCGATCAATACGGAATCCGTAAATAACTCCCCACCGTGAACCACACGATGGCCTATTCCCTTTATATCCTCTAAACGGTCCACGATGTTGAGACGGAGCAAGGCGTCGAGCAATAGTTGTACGGCTGAATGTTGATCCGGGATGTTAAGGATTTTCTTTCGTTTTTCGCCTCTTGCGTCAATCGTAAAAATTCCATTCTCAAAACCGATGCGCTCGACTAACCCCGACGCGACCACATGTTCTTCTGGCATTTCAAGCAGTTGGAATTTAAGCGACGAGCTACCAACATTTACCGCAAGAATTAACATTGACAAAACCTCCAATTACTATTCAGTTCTCGCAAACCACTGTTTAAGCTTCGCGATGGCTTCTTTCACAGCATCCTGATCTTGAAAACTTGGAAATTTGAAAATCAGGATGTCCTTCGTAATCGTAATCCCTTCACCTCGTTTTTGAAGGATAAGTATGGACTTATAAACGTCTCTTGATTTAAAAAGATCTTCAGGCAGGGTAATAAGACCGATGATATACGCTTCCTTGAGGATGATTTCCCGCATCGCTTCATGGCCTAAGCGGTTAAAAAAGTCATTGGGGATCAAAAACAAAAAATAGCCTCCTGGCGCGACATACTGTAAGAGATTTTGTACGATCGAATACGGAAGTTGTTTGTCCTCTACATCATCGGGTAAATCGGCAATAACAAGATCGAGCAATGGGACCAGCAGCGAATGGCGGGCATCGCGATGAATCAATTCGATATTGTAGTTCAACAGTTCTGCTTGAGCTAGCGCGACCTCTAACATCAAGTAAGACGGATCTACGCCATAGATCTTATCGGGTGTAAACGTGCTATTGTTTAAAAATGAAAATAAGAGATTCCCCGTACCGACCGACGCATCAAGCAAAGTGATGGGCTTGTCCTCCTTCATGATGGCCTTAAAAATAATCGCAAACAGTAATCCGATGCTGTCCGGTGTCATCATGCTTAAACTCTCATTTTCATGCTTCAGTCCCTGCAAGAGACAGAGTTGAGTCGCTTTTCGGATTTCTTCCCGTTCAAAAGATTGGTCTAACGTTTTATAAAGGGCGTTCATACGGTCAACGATTTCTGGTGAAAGACCATCGTTGATGACTTCTCCTTCTAATAGGTAGTTTATAGACATCGCAAACGCCTTAAAAAAATGTAATTTCAAATGTTGCACCAAAAGCGACGTGGTTTCAAATAAAACATCATAAAAAATTTCTACCTTTTGCGGGTCCGGTCTATTCATCCTACCACCTACTCCACAAATAGTTATTCTACTACAATCATCGCATTTTGTCCATGATAAAAGGACTAAGATTCATCTTAGTCCGTCGCAGAAGTCTCGCGCTCTCGCTTTCGTTGCGGATTAGCCATCAGTTTAATCTTATTAAGGAGTTCGGGAACAAAGTCAATCAACTTCTCGTAAAGGTGGGTTTCATTTTCGAGCGAAAGCACGCGTATTTGATCGTCAGGGGTGACTACGAGAAAAGCGATTGGGGTAATCGATACCGTTCCACCGCTCCCACCACCAAATGGTGGCGTCGCCATCTGTCCTCCTTTTTGATCCGTTCCACCGGAGGCAAAACCAAGTTTCACGCGGGAAATGGGAATGATCGTCGTGCCATGTTGGGTTTGGATCGGGTCCCCAACGATGGTGTCAACATCGATCATTTCTTTAATGTTTTCCAAGGAAATCTTCATCAGACTATGAATAGGATGGTCCATGTTTTCACCTCTTATTTCTTATATTTCATGATGCGATTGTCTCTTTAGTTTCAAGGACTGAACGAGCATGATGACCGTAACTATCAGTATTTTTAGTAAATTAAAGCGAATTATACCATTAAAATAGATTAAAATGTCATCAGTTAAATAGTTATATTTCGTATCGATGTCATAGTCTTTCACTTTTTTAAAGTATGTATAAACATAATCGATGACGAGGGTCTGAGCGCTAGTGTAGATCGGTAGTAAAGAAAGGCCCAATACCGGATTTTCCATAGGGATGGCGCTATACCAGTTGAACTCTTCTACCAATGACCGCGCAAATAGCTGCTCGACAAAGGGCCGGGTACTTAAAAGCTTCCGAAGCCCTTCGGTCAGGGAATCAATATCCATCGGGAAATTGTTCCTTCCCTGTAAGTCATCCTGTTGGTTCGGATGATTAGGTGTCCAGAAACGGGATAACATTTTCCGTACGTTAAGCCGCTTTCGGATAAATCCATAAAGGACAACGTCAATATGGAAACGCTCATCCGTATACATGTGAATGCGAATCGGGTATAATAATAGGATAAGGATAGCCGTCAAAATGATCAAAAACCAAACCATTTAGATCACCCTTATCCCTATTATGATGTGATCTCGTGAGTTCTATACGATGCTTAATGAAGTGTTGGTGATGTCATGAAGCGACTAGTCATTCGACTGATTCGTCTCTATCAAAAATTCATCTCACCCCTTCTTGGGTCCAATTGCCGCTTTACCCCAACCTGTAGCCAGTATGCCGTCGAAGCCTATGAGAAACATGGTTTTTTCTATGCGACGTGGTTGACAATAAAGCGGATTTTCAAATGCCATCCGTTTGGCCCCATGGGCTTTGACCCTGTACCTGAACCAAAGAAACAAAGAAATGATGTCGAACGGATTCCTGTCAAAAAGCTGTAAATCGACTGGATCCCCATCATACGACTCATATCGATATAAAAAGGTGCCTTCTTTTACTAGAAAGCACCTTTTTACAATTTATAACATATGAACTTGCGAACGATAAATGTTGGCATATACGCCGCCAAGCTGAACGAGCTCATCATGTGTCCCTTCTTCAACCTTATATCCGTTGTCTAGGACGACAATCTTATCCGCATTTTTTATCGTGCTTAAGCGGTGCGCAATGATGATGACCGTACGGCCCTGTGCGGCAACGTGGAGCGCCCGTTGTATCATTTCCTCGGTTTCCGTATCGATGTTCGCCGTTGCCTCATCCATAATCAATATTGCGGGATCCGAGATGATCGCACGCGCAAAACTAATCAGTTGCTTCTCACCGACGGAGAGGTTTGTTCCGCCACGGTTGATTTCTTGATAAATGCCTTTTTCGAACTTTTTGATGAGGTGTTCCCCACCAATTCGGATTAAGACCTCTTCAATCTCAGCATCCGTAATGTGATCTTTCCCGAATCGAATGTTAGAGGCGATGGTTCCGCGGAACAGGATGGGATCCTGGAGAATAATCCCAATATGTTGACGATACGTCCGTTTGGAGTAAGTCCGAATATCGACACCATCGACATAAATAGCCCCTGCATCATTGGGTTTTAAATCGTAAAAGCGCATGAGAAGGCTCATCATTGTGGATTTCCCGCTTCCAGTATGCCCGACAATCCCGACCATCTCACCCGGAGCGATGTCGAGGTTAATATCCTTCAATACCGGATGGTTACCATCGTAACTGAAGGAAACGCCCTCAAACTTGATGGCACCTTCATAACGAGGAAGGGGGTGAAATTCCGAATCCTCTTCCTCCGCATCCAACAGGTGGAAGAACCGCTCCATCCGGGCGATACCATGTTCCAATTGCCCAGCATTGCGAAAAATGATGTTGATAGGGTCAATGACCTTTAAGAGATACTCATTATAGGCATAGATCAGCCCTGACGTGACAACAATGCCGCCGATGGAAAAGGACTCTAAACCGAAGTAGAGAAGCACCATTACAGTTACAAGCGAACGAATGAATTCAATGAGATTCCAACCAAAACTGATATGTAGCTTGACTTCATCCATCTGTTCATCCATAAAGGCTTGATTGAGGTTGGAAAACTGTTTGATTGTCCGTTTCCCGGCATTAAAAATTTGAAGAACGGAAATCCCATTGATGATTTCGTTTAGCCGAGCAGCGATCTGTGAGTTCAATTCACTGACTCGTTTCGCAATGCGTTTTAACGTTCGAATGAAATAGCGAGCCCAAATATAGATGAGCGGGTAAGCGATAAAGGTGATGAGCGCAAGTTTCGGATCGAGGATAAACATGCCAACATAGGCAAAGATAAGGCTTAACGAAGCGTTGATGACGAGATTGACGAGTGTCGCAAAAGTTTGATGGATCCCGTTAACATCGAAGATGATCCGATTGGCCAATTTCCCCGCTGGTTCGCTTTCGTAATAAGCGATGGGTAATTTCTCTAATTTCTTCGCTGCATCGAGACGAGCGTCCCGTGTCATATTGATCATAATCGTCGCAGAGGAGATTCGTTGGAAATAGCCAATGACGATGGATAGAACGCTACGGACGAGAAGAAGTACCACAAGCACCGTCAGCATGGTAAAGGAGGGGGTATAGAACTGAATGATCTCCTCTTTTCTTAAAGGCATAAGGTCGATCGTTAGCTGCCCTTTTTCATCATCGATGACGAGCGTTCCATCGACAATCGCATACTCACGCCCAGTGAGCGGATAATGAACGAAGTAATAAGTTTTCCCGTCAATCAGAATATGGGCTTCGTCCCCCTTTTCTTCATCGTTTTTGAAATACTTGCCCTGTTTATAACGTACCCCTTTATAGACAACCGTGTGGCGATCAAATTGATCCGTTTCATACCACGTTTGGCTAATGCCATTAAGGTGTTCATCAAAGATTTCCTTTACGATGAGAGGGGCGATAAGCGATAACAGTTGGTTCAACAATAACATCGTTAACGAGATAGCCAGAAACTTTTTATACTTTCCTAAATAACGCCATAAATAGGTTAGCCGCTTCACCCTAATTCACCAACTTCTCCATTGAGGTTTGTCGAATGTATTGATCGTAATACCAACCACCCCGCGCCATTAACTCATCGTGGGTCCCGATATCTTTGATTTCACCATTCATGAGGACGATGATCTGGTCCGCATCTTTAATTGCTGAGAAGCGGTGGGCCACGATGATGTTCGTTTTGCCTTGACGTTGTTCCTTTATATTTCGTATGATAGTCTCTTCCGTCTTCGCATCCACTGCGCTGAGTGAATCGTCTAGGATGAGAATCTCAGGATGGCGAATAACCGCCCGCGCAATGGATAAGCGTTGTTTTTGTCCACCACTAAGTGTGGTTCCCAATTCCCCAACCAGTGTCTTTAAACCTTCGGAGAGATAGGAGAGATCTTTTTTGAAATCAGCGAATCGAATGGCCTGATCGAGTTCATCATCGTTTGCCTCTGGATTACCGATCCGAATGTTACCCTCAACCGTGTCCCGGAAAAGGATATGCGATTGTGGAACATAGCCGATAAGGTTTCTTAAGTCTTCTAATCGATATTGTTCGATGGGAATGCCATCGATCCGAATGCTGCCTTCTTCAAGTTTAAACTGGCGGAGGAGTTGGCGAATTAGCGTCGACTTGCCCGAACCCGTCGGTCCAACGATGCCAATGGTTTCACCGTTATGAAAACGAAAGGAAATGTTCCGGATGGTTGGTTTGGAATCGTTCGGATAAGTAAAGGTTACCCCATCGTATTCAATGGTTGTAAATCCTTTAAGCGGTTTAGCGTCCGGTAGGTCAAACACTTGTGTCTGTTGTTCAAGGATCGTTTTGAACCGTTCATTGGAAATCATGGCATGGTTGATCTGATGGAAAATGTTGCTTAGATTAATAATAGGCCCATAGAGCATCGCGAGATAGGTCGAAAAGCTGATGAGATTTCCGACACTAATCTCCTGATGGACGACAAGGTAGGTGCCATAAGCAAAGGCAATAAAATAACAGAGTGTATAAATGAAGTCAAATGCAGGGCCAAATAGGCTTTCAAATCGCACGATCCGGCGCCAAGAGCGGATATCTTTCAATATGGCATCCTGAAGGTTTTCTAAATCCCGCTCCTCCTGAACATTGGCGCGCACGACTTTTACGCCTTCAATGGATTCCAAAACCTGTTCCGTCATGTTAGCATAAATAATGCGGTGTTTCGAATAGTACTGACGCATATGGTTGATGATACGCATCAAGATAAATACCGCAATCGGCATGATGGTGACAGAAGCTAAAGTGAGTTTCACACTGATGGTGGTAACCATCATGATAATGGTAAAGAGCAAAAGTGAGCCGTTGTAGACCAACTCTTGTAATAATTGAGTGGCCGCAATGGTAATGGACTGAAGGTCATTGGTAACCCGGCTCATGATCTCGCCTTTCGTATACTGTTCAAAGAGCGAGCTGTCCATTTCAAAGAGTTTATGAAGGTAACGTTGCCGAAGCAGATAGGACAGTTTTTGCCCGGTAAAGTTAATTAAATAGTGATAGAACCAATCGATAACGTAGCGCAAAATCGCTATAACCAAAAGAAAACCGATGAGGTAGAGAAGATCTGGTTTCGAAATGGTGCGTTGATGGATTGCATCTATGGTATGGCCTAATAGATTGGCTGGTATGACAGCGATATACGATACCGCTAGAAGCAAAAATAACATGATAAGATACTTTTTCCATTCCTGTTTAAAAAACCACCCTAAATCTTTGTATACACGAAACATATAATACCACCCTCCAAGTCATCGCATGACACGATTCGATCGCCCAACCAGCCACTCCTATTAGGTCCATCATTAAAAAAATTTTATCTAAAGTTGTTCAATAAGTCTAGCCTAAAGATGATTAAAAATGGAAAGATGCAGATCCCCTCTCGTATACGGTCAAAAACACAAAAAGCTTAAGCGATTGCTTAAGCTTTTCTTTATGGTGCCTAGTGCCGGACTCGAACCGGCACGGGATTTGACTCCCCCAGGATTTTAAGTCCTGTGCGTCTACCAATTCCGCCAACCAGGCGTAAAAAGAAAAAATGGAGGCGCCAATCGGATTCGAACCGATGATCAGGGAGTTGCAGTCCCGTGCCTTACCACTTGGCTATGGCGCCACCAACAAGGATGGAGCAGGTGAAGGGAATCGAACCCTCATCCTCAGCTTGGGAAGCTGATGTTCTGCCATTGAACTACACCTGCAAAATGGCATGGTCGGGAAGACAGGATTTGAACCTGCGACCTCTTGGTCCCAAACCAAGCGCTCTACCAAGCTAAGCTACTTCCCGGCGTCCTCACATTTATTATATCATAAATGGACCTATTTGACATAAAAAAATGGCGCGCCCGACAGGAGTCGAACCCATAACCTTTTGATCCGTAGTCAAACGCTCTATCCAATTGAGCTACGGGCGCATAGACGCTTTTATTCATGGCGGTCCCGACGAGACTCGAACTCGCGATCTCCTGCGTGACAGGCAGGCATGTTGACCACTACACCACGGGACCGCTGGTGACCTGTACGGGATTCGAACCCGTGCATGCCAGCGTGAAAGGCTGGTGTGTTAAACCGCTTCACCAACAGGCCACTTGAATGGCGCCTCAACTAGGACTCGAACCTAGGACCCCTTGGTTAACAGCCAAGTGCTCTAACCAACTGAGCTATTGAGGCATTTTTACCGTTACTATTATATCCAAATCCATTCGCTTCGTCAATACATTTCAAAGCCCGGCAGCGTCCTACTCTCGCTTACACTACCATCGGCGCTGGGGAGCTTAACTACTGTGTTCGGTATGGGTACAGGTGTGTCCTCCCCGCTATCGCCACCAGGCTCTTTGATCTCTCAAAACTGGATAATATAGCCCTC
>DATCJW010000106.1:0-15166 GCA_036562595.1 Haloplasmataceae bacterium
GGGTTCAGGTAGGTAGAAATATTTTTGGACGCTACGATTAAAGCCTACTCCAAAGAGGCCGCCTGGCGCAATCGCATACAGGGACTGGATGATTTGAAAGCCAGCACCAAGCGGATCGCTCCAGGGATCAAGAAAAGCGAAAATCCGCCGCAACCGATAAGGGGCACTGATGATAAGTCCCGTTATGCCGATTAGCCCTCCAGCAAGGAGGACGGCAAAATACTTCAACGGCAGACCGCTGATGAAAAGGAGGACGACGGTCGCTAGGACGATGACCATCCCGGTTCCGAAGTCCGGTTGCAACATAATCAGCCCAAAGACGACCAGGACGACAATACCGATCGCCATCAAGTTGGGAAGCCGTTCAATTTCTCCGTAGGACTTCGCAATAAATTTGGCTAATAGGATCATCATCCCTATCTTCATAAATTCGCTCGGTTGGACGCCAAAGCTTCCGATTCCCAACCAACTTCTCGCCCCTCCCCGTACCACGCCAACCCCTGGAATGGCAACCGCAACCAAGAGGAGGAGACAGACAATGAAGATCGGTGTAGCAAAGTCTTTCAACAGCGTATAGTCGAGGCGTGAGGCAATACTCATGAGGCAGAGGCCAATCCCCGCAAAAATGAGCTGACGAATGAAGAAGTAATAAGGGGTTCCATAGCGGTCGAGGGCGATCACGTTACTGGCGCTGTATACGAAAAGAAGGCCTATGATGACGAGGAGGATGGTCACGGTTGTGATGGAAATCGTTAAACTCGTTTTGCGCATCGCTATCCCGCCTAAAACTGAATGACCGTCTTAAAGAGCTGATTAAAAGCCTCGCCCCGCTCCACGTAATTGGCGTACTGATCGTAGCTTTGCGCACCGGGTGAAAAGAGGACGGCATCTCCCGCACTCATCATCTGCTTGACCAGTCGCATCGCTTCCAATAGATTGACACACTCAAAACAGACCTTCCCGACTCGATCGCAACAGGCTTTTAAGTCCTTGCGATTCTCACCGAAGGTAACGACGTATTTTATATTCGGATGGGAAAGAGCCGGCTCATACTGGTCGTCCTTCCGCTTCCCACCAGCAATGAGGATAATCGGTTGGTTTAGGGATTGGATGGCCGCCTTCATCGCAGCGGCATTGGTCGATTTGGAATCGTTATAGAAATCGACACCAAGCCAGGAACCGATGTGTTCCATACGATACCGCAACGGTTCAAACCCACCAATCACTTTCTTCATGATCGTCGGATCACATGAAAATGATTTCGCTACCAAAAGTGCAGCCAACACGTTAGCGACATTGGCCTGACCTTGAAGGAGAATCTCCTTTCGATGGAGGAAGGGCTCGCCATCAAGATGGATCATATCCGTATCCTCGTTATAGTAAGCATCCGCTTGTTCCTCTTCTAAAGAAAACGTAAGGATCCTCCCCTTCGGATCATGAATCTGGAGTTGCTGCATCACGTTTGCGTCGTCTCGATTGATGACGATAAGGCCGTCGTCACGCATGTTTCGAAAGAGATGGGCCTTAGCGGAAACATAGGCTTCGAAGGACCCGTGATAGTCTAAGTGATGGGGTAAGACATTTAACCAAACGGCAACGTGGGGAGTAAAATAACGAATCCCTTCCAGTTGGAAAGAGGAGCACTCGCAGACGAAGGCATCATAAAGGTCAACCAGGACCGCTTCGCTTAAAGGATAGCCGATATTCCCACAAGAAGTGGCCTTTATCCCGCTGGCCGTTAACAGGTTTGTAATGAGCGTCGTTACCGTCGTCTTGCCATTGGTTCCCGTTACCGCAACCAAAGGCCGGCCAGGGGGGAAGAAGCGATAGGCAATCTCCAGTTCGCTGATAACGGAGAGGCCGAGTTCGTTGGCTTTCTGGATTAGCGGATGCGTCGGCGGAATGCCTGGGCTTTTAACCACATAATCAAAGCGATCCAAGCTCGCTTTTGCTTCCTCACTGGATAGATACCGATTGTTTTTCAAGTCATCATCCAGATCCTTTTCCCTCACCTCGTCATCGGTCATCGTGACATGAATCCCCTCGCGATTTAACAGCCGAATGACCGCCTGTCCACTGCGTTTTAAGCCAAATACAAGGATTTCCTTATTTTTCAGCAGCAACATATTTACCACCCCTTACATTAGATTAATGTCATTAGAATGGCTAAGAAACTAAATATGATGCCAACGATATAGAAAAGAAGCACCACGCGGGTCTCGCTTATACCAATCAGCTCAAAGTGATGGTGAATCGGAGTCATGCGAAAGAGCCGCTTCCCTTTCGTTCGTTTAAAATACGTCACTTGGAGGATGACCGAAAGCGTTTCGATCACAAAGACCCCGCCGACGAGGATAAGCATCCACTCTCGCTTCAAGAGGATCGCCATGGCGGCCAGAAACGCACCTAAGGCAAGGGAGCCCGTATCCCCCATAAAGATTTTAGCCGGATAGAGATTGAAGATGAGGAAACCGAGGATGGAACCAAATACCGCTCCCCCAGCCAGCATCACTTCGACATGGCGTGCTTTGAAGGCAAAAAAGGTAAACGTGGCAATGGCTATGGCAGCAAGCCCACCGGCTAGTCCATCCAGACCATCGGACAGGTTGACACCGTTAGCCGTACCAATCAACATAAAGAAAATAAGGACTCCGTAAAACCACTTAAAATCAACAGTGAAGCGGAAAAGCGAAAGTGTCGTATTAAAGCCAAGTTTCAGGTACATACGAAAAAAGAGGGCGGCGATTATGAGTTCGAGTATAATCTTGATGAGGGGTTGAAGCCCTTGGTTGTTCTTTTTCACGACGATCAGGTAATCGTCGATAAAACCGATGATACTAAAAGCGATGAAGGGAAAAAAGAGAAGCGTCAAGACGTTCCAGTTGGCATCCAATGTATCCGCATAAAATAGATAGTAGAAAGCAAGTGTCAAGACACTTGAGAAGACGAAAACAAGCCCTCCCATCGTAGGGGTCCCGCTCTTCCGATAATGGCTTGTCGGCCCTTCCTCTCGGATCGATTGGCCATACTTCAAATATTTCATGATCGGAATAAGGATTGGAATCATGATCATGGTTAAAATTAAAGAGACGGTAATACTGAAAAACAGTTGTTGTGAAAACATGGCTATTCCTCCATAAACCGTTGTTCAATCGACCGTTTGGCTTCTTCATAGTCATCGAAGGGATAGGTTACCCCACCGATTTCTTGTGTCGTTTCATGCCCCTTGCCAAGGATGAGGACGAGATCGCCTTTTTTTGCGAAACGGACCGCAAACTGTATGGCTTCACGGCGATCAGGAATCGTCAAAAAATGATTGTTCACTGCCCCTTTGACGATTTCGTCCAAAATCTTATCGCTTCGTTCGTCACGCGGATTGTCATCGGTGAAGATGGCAAAATCAGAAAGGGACGTCACAATCTTTCCAATAAGGGGACGCTTCGCCCGATCACGGTCGCCCCCGCAACCGATCACCGTAATAATCGGCTGGTTGGTGATCAGTTTGACCTCCTGCAGGAGGTTGTACACGCCTTTCGGCGTATGGGCAAAATCGATGATCACATCGATCGGGTAAGGAGTTTTTACCTTTTCGAACCGGCCACGTACCTGAGGAATCAGAGGTACGAGGGGGCGGATCCTATCGAGATCATACCCTTCAAGAAAAAAATAACTTAAAGCGGCAAGGAGGTTGTATAGGTTGTAAAATCCAAACAGATTGTTCGTTTCAAAGCGCCCATAAGGCTGTCCAAAGATGGAAAGATCGAACGCTAGACGATCGAGGCTGCAAACCGCGTTAAGGGCGCGGAAGTCGTTCTGTTCCTTTAAGCCATACGTGTAATTGCGAACTTGTGAGACCTCATAAAAGCGCTTAGCGTATTCGTCATCCCCATTGAAAAGGGCAAATTTCTCATTATACTGGTTTCCTAAATAGGCAAAACTCAAAGCTTTATTGTAAAAATAGTCATCTACTGTCACGTGATAGTCCAAGTGGTCATGCGAAAAGTTGGTATAGATCATGCCATGGAAATCGATTTGGCTCACCCGCTGTTCCTTAATGGCATGAGAGGAGACCTCGATGGCCACCCGCTTGATGCCACGATCCACACTTTGACGAAACGTTTGATAGAGGGTTAGGGCGTTTGGGGTCGTGTTAACGGTAGGGACATACTCATCGTTAAGGTAGATGCCGTTTGTCCCAATAAGGGTAGAAGGTTCGTTTAAAAGACGATGGAGGCGATGAATAATGGTCGTGATGGTCGTTTTGCCGTTGGTTCCCGTTACACCGACGACGGTCAAGTCTTGTCCTGGATTACCATAAAACCATCGGGAAAGGAGGGCGAGCGCCTTCTTGGTATCCGGTACCCGGATGGCGTTGACGCCCGTCATAGGGGTTAAAGAATAGTACGGGTCTTCATACAATATCGTCCCGCACCCGCGTCCAATCGCCTCCTCGATGTAGTCATGGCCATCGTGCGTCGACCCGCGAATAGCCACGAACACATCCCCCTTCTCTATAGTTTTTGAGTGGATGGCGATTTTATTTATATCATGATCGATCAGTTGATTGGGATCAAACCGGATTTGAGCACACGTTAGAAGTTCGCGTATGGTCATCTTCATCCCCCTAGTTGAAATATAAGTAGATATGGCCACCTTCAATAATCTTTTCTCCGGGCTGCGGACTTTGGTAAACCACCCGTTCACCAAATCCGAACATGTCGTAATGAAACAAGATTGCCGGAGGCAGTTCACTCTTCTTCTTCCCGATGAGGTCGGGGACTTCCACATAACGGATATCCCCCCAACGGTATTCCTTCTCGATCTGCCCCGGTTGCTTCTCGAGTCCCAGGATGTGGAAGGCTTCCTCGAATATTTCACCCACGATGGGAGCAGCGACAACCCCGCCGTATTGTATCGTATTTTTCGGATTGTCAATGGCCACATAGACAACGAGTTGCGGGTCGTTCATTGGAGCCCCACCAATAAAAGAGACGATGTAATTGTTCGCTAGGTAGCCGCCACCAGGAGCCGGTTTTTGCGCGGTTCCGGTTTTGCCCCCAATCCGAAGGCCATCACGAAAAGCGTTTGCTCCTGTTCCCCGGGCAACGACACTTTCCAGCGCATAACGCATGGTGGCAGACGTTTGCTCGCTAATTACCCGACGAACGGGCTTGGGTTTGGCTTGATAAATCGGTTCATTGGTGATAGGCATCCTGATTTCTTTTAAAACATAGGGTTGGTAGAGAATCCCCCCATTGATTACGGCGCTGAATGCGCGAACGAGTTGAATGGGAGTGACGGAATTCCCTTGACCAAAGGAAGAGGTCGCCAGTTCAACAGGACCCACATTTTTGGGATCAAATAGAATGCCTTTCGACTCTCCTACCAGGTCTACGCCGGTCTTCTCGTTAAACCCGTATTGATCGATGTAGTGGAAAAGGCGTTCTACTCCGAGCCGTTCACCGATTTCCATAAATCCCGGGTTACAGGAGTTCTCGATGACCTCTAGAAAGGTTTGGAGCCCATGTCCTCCAGCTTTCCAGTCCCGAATCTTCCGATCCTCGACAATCCGATACCCCGGATCATAAAAAGTCTCTTCAAGGGAGAAGACCCCTTCCTCTAAACCGGCAGAAAAGGTAACGATTTTAAAAGTAGAGCCCGGTTCGAACGTCATCCAGATGGGCAAGTTTCGATTGTATATTTCTTGGGGGTATTGTTGATAGTTGCCCGGGTCAAAAGAGGGATAGCTGGCCATCGCCAGAATCTCACCGGTTCTTGGATCCATCATCATTCCCAACATCTGGTCCGGCTGGTAAATCGCATGGGCATTTTCGAGTGCTTTTTCCAACAGGATTTGAAGTTCGATATCAATGGTGAGGTAAAGATCCATGCCTTGACTCGGCGCTTCATAATATCCGTATAAATTTTCAAGTAGAATTCCTCTTGCGTCGACGAAATATTTGCTGCTGCCTCCAGCGCCTTTCAAATACTCGTCGTACATGTATTCAATACCCGTAATCCCTTGATTATCGGCACCAACAAATCCCAAAACATGAGCAAGATACTCGCCATAAATGTAGTTACGACGGGTATCGCCTACAACATAGACACCAGGCAGATTCTTTTCGATTATTTTATTAGCCGTTTGGATATCCAGCCGTCGTCCTTCCGGTTTAATCAGCTCTACTGAGACCTTTTTCGTCACGTGTTTCATCATTTCATCGAAGGAGACGTTTAATACTTCGCTTAAATATTTTGCGGTCATCTCCTGATCTCGGATCTGACGCGGAATGAGTGCCACACTGGGCGCAATGACATTATTGACGATGGGTCTCCCATTCCGATCGTAAATCGTTCCCCGTTGGCCTTCAACGGGTATTTCCCGGCTCCATAATTCCAACGCACGGGCGCGGATGGCCTCTCCTCCAAAGAGTTGAATGGCGCTTAATCGAATGAAAAATACAAAAAGGACAACAACAAGCGAAAGCATCAATAGTGTCAACCGTTTTTGTATCAAAAGCACGCGATCGTTCATTGCCCTCACCACTCCCTTCCTCGTTTCCTCATCTCTATAATTATTCAAAGCAGTATTGATTTATTAATCTAACAAAACCGATTTCATAGTGGATTTCCCATTTTGTATTTAAAAAAAATAAACCAATAAAAAGTTCCTTCCTTTACCTCAGGTAAAGGAAGGAACCGGGATCTGCGTTAGTATTCCGAAGCCAGCAACATCGTGGCATACTCTTTTCCTCGTTCATCCCAGTCGCTGATCACGTAGATCTTTTCCTTTATCGGATCCGTTACAGGAAACCGTAGCACATTTTTCTGTATGATCGGCGGCTCTTCCTGTTCGTGATGGATCACTAGTGTCAACTGGCCTCCCCGTTCTTCGGTCACAAGATGAAAGATTTGAAGATAGTCGATGGATTGGGGATGGGTTTGAACGAAATGCACCAAGTAGTCCCAAATGGAAAACTGAACGATCGGTTCGATTGTTGCCAGTACGCCTCGCGTTAAATAGCGTTTCCCGAGAAATGTCGGTTTGTACATCTTTCTCCTCCTTTTTCTTTTTTTCATTCTCTATATACGCCTCAAACCGTGTCATTTAGCGGAGGAACCAATAATAATCGTTTACAACGCTTCGTTCATACCCTATAATAGAAGTAATCATTGGTTTAGAAGGGAAGAAAAGTGTTATGGAGTTTAAAGAATATGATCATCAAAACCCATACCAGCCGCCTCAACCGCCCCAACCCCCTCGGCCAAGCCTATTGGATGATGAGCGGTTGATGGGGGTATTAGCATGGGTTTTACAATTCTTTACATCATTTATCGGCCCTCTTATTATTTACTTGATTAACGATAAACGGTCGGCATTCATTGACCAGCATGCACGGGGGAGTTTGAATGTGTGCATCTCGGTTTTCATTTACTCCATCATCGGAGCCATTGGCATGTTTATCTTGACGTTTATCTTCCCACCGCTGGCATTCCTCTCGTTCCTCTACTTTGGAGCCATCGCCATTTACACCTTCGTGGTAACGATTAAAGGCGCGATTGCCGCTTCCCGGTTAGAAGCGTATA
The DNA here is from genome assembly GCA_036562595.1 of Haloplasmataceae bacterium. Taxonomy (GTDB): domain Bacteria; phylum Bacillota_I; class Bacilli_A; order Haloplasmatales; family Haloplasmataceae; genus DATCJW01. Next base: position 7,588 of record DATCJW010000106.1, read on the forward strand.
CCCCGCCATTGACGATTCAAATTCTATAAGTGGATATCTTAGCCATTAAAGAAAGGGCTGTTCAGATCCCCGTTTTATCGGAGATCTTACAGCCCTTTTCGTTTGGCCATTAAAATCCGTCTTCCGTTTAAAACAACTCCCTAGCGAAAACAATATCGATCCCATTTCATCGCCTGTTCACTCAAAATAAAAAACCGCTAGTGCGGTTTTTTATACACGTTATATTCTTCATGATAGGCCATGGCCTCTTCATTGATCCATGACGTACGGGTGGCTGGTTCCGGCCGTGAAAAGAAATAACCTTGAATGAGGTGAAAACCTATTTCCTGAAGGCGCTTGACCTGTTCTCCTTTTTCAACTCCCTCAATGACGACTTCCTTCTTCCGCAGATCGGCGAGGGACTTGATCATTTGAAAGAGAATGAGCGTGGTCTGGTGGTCGAGCTTCGCCATGAATGACTTATCTACCTTAATGATGTCTACCTCGATGTCATCAAGAATCCCCAAAGAAGAGTATTTGCTGCCGAAATCGTCAAGCGCCACCTTCAAGCCGCTTTGTTTAAGGTGATGTATTTGCTTCATCACCTCTTGACGATTGGCGAAAAATGTGTTTTCACTAATTTCGATACAGATCGATGAGGGATTCACCCCGCTCTGCTTGGCGATCTTCGTAATCCGTTCCGCCAAGCGGGGTAACCGTAGGGTATGGGGCGTGATGTTGATGGTGAGGATGCTTTTAGGGAATTTCTCTCGCAGCATCCGAAACTCTTGAATGGAATGCTCGATGACATAGAAATCAAGCTCTTCCATCAGACTCGACTTTTCCGCAATCGGAATAAACTGATTGGGGGGAATCAAACCATAGACGGGATGATTCCAACGGGCAAGGGTTTCAATATACCGAATATTGAAATTGATCGCATCAATGATCGGTTGATAGACCAACTGGATGCCCTCACGATTGATGCTTTCTCTTAAGTCGCTAGCCAGTTGCACGTTTTGATGGAGCTGCTGAAACATCGTGCGATGGTATCGCTTCGTTTTGGACGAAACGAACTGGGCTTCATAGGCCGCAAGTTCAGCGAAGGAAAGGATTTTATGGAAATCTCGAGAATCATCGGGATAGCGGGCATAGCCAACAGAGGCATTCACGTACACCGAATGATCTTTGACATAAAAGCTTCGGTTTAGTTCTCGGATCAACTGGCTTTTGAAATATTGGTCAATCCGCCGTTCTTCAGAATTGGTGATGACAACAAACTTCGACGTACTCATCCGGCCAACGATATGGCCAAGGCTTTCATACCGTCGCAAGACATTGCCCACCACTTGAATGAGTTGATCCCCGATTTCATATCCATAAAAATCGTTTATCTCCTGTAAGTTATTCAAACTAATGAGATAGAACGTATAGTTGGCGTTTGAATCCACCTGTTCCAGCAGATGCCGGATTCCCCGACGGTTGTAAAGCCCTGTCAGGGAATCATGGTTGGATTCAAAAATGAGTTGGTCATTCAGCTTTTTTATCGCCGTAATATCATGGCCAATAGAAATAACGCTTGAGATTTCGCCGTTTTCAATAATCGCTTGATTATAGAATGAAATCCATCGCTCCTTGTCGTCGGTTACGAAACGATAGACGTTTGTCGATTGATAAGGTGGTTTTAAAGCCTTGGTAAACCACGAAAAGTCACTGGTGCCCTCCTGGTTAATATGTTCGAGATTAAAGACCTGATGCCCCCGTAACTGTTCCACTGGCATATTGTAGAGATCCGCATAGGATTGGCTCGCAAAGACAATCTCCCCCGTTAATAAATACTTGGCGATCAGATCCGTCGTATTCATAAGGATCATTTCATACTCTTCTTTTGCGGTAGACAGGGCGATTTCTGTCTCTTTCAATTCGGAAATGTCAAGGTGAGCGCCGTAGGCTTTGTTTGGGCTGACCCGTTGAACGATGGCATACATCCAGACGTATCCCTTACTGCGGGGGAATTGGATGAGATGTGCTTCCGACTGGATCTCCGCCTTATCCTCGAGACGGCGAATGTTACGGAAAAACTCTCGGGTTTGTTTCTGATGGTTCTTATCAACATAACTAATAAACGTTTCCACGGTGACGGTCAACCGGTCATAAGGAAGGTTAGCCCGTTCACGGAATTTTTGGCTAAAGTCAATATGCAACATCCCTTTGGTGAGATCGAATGCAAAGTAGTTGATCTCCACCATTTCTTTAAAGGTTTGGAGCCGTTTTAGCCGATCGACTCTTTGCTGCTGGTTGTGATTCACGTCCATTGTCTCCCCTTACCCTAATATATCCTGTCCGATACTAATCGCCTCATATAATATGTAAACATTATTGCCTATCCATGATAAATAACCTACAGTTGGGCAACGTACGGTATCGACTAGACAAAGGTGGTCTTTTTTAGTAACTCCCTGGCCTTAAGCGGTTTGGAATAATAGAAACCTTGGAAAAGATAGTAGCCGAGTTTGGTTAACCGACGGATCTGATCGTTGGTTTCTACCCCTTCGACGATGATCCGTTTGTTTTGGATGATCCCAATGGTTAAGATGGTTTGGAGAATTTTCTCCGTTGACACTTTCGGTAGTTTATGTACGAAGGATTGGTCTACCTTAATCGTGTCGATGTTGACGCTATCTAAAAAAGAGAGGGAAGAATATTGGCTGCCAAAGTTATCCAATATAATATGAAGGCCCAGTTTGCGAAGCTGTTCGATCTGTCGGATCACTTCTACCTGATCACTAACGAAGGAGTTTTCACTGATTTCCAAGTAGATATCGGAAAAAGAAAGGTCCAGCTGTTTGATTTTCCGATGCAGATATTGATTCAGTAAAGGTTCAAGCAATGTTTTATGCGTGATGTTGATGGAAAGCCGTGCCTGTTGATAACCTTCCGATTTTTTAATTTCCTTAAAATATCTCAAGCTTTTATCAATAATGAAATAATCGAGTTCCTCAACAAATCCTGCCTTCTCGGCCAAATTAAAGAAGACTAACGGGGGAATGTCCCCTTCTTTCGGATGTTTCCAGCGTGCAAAAGCTTCAAACGATTCGCACTGATTTGTCCGGGCATTGATAACCGGTTGGAACACGATATCAATCTCGTCATTCTCGATTGCCTTCTTCAGGTCAATGGACAACGCCACCTGTTTTTGAAAGCGATCGTAGATCGAGGGCTCAAAACGGGCATAGCGCATCTCGTGTTCGACCGCATGAGAACAGGCGAGTCGCGAAAATGTCACCAAATCCTTCATAGTGGGCGCATCGGTCGGATAGAAGGTATAGCCGATGCGCACATTCAAATACACGCGCTGGTGATTGATTTCGATGGGGCGAGAAAGTTCCCGATAAAACGTCGTATGGAAGAGATGGCCGACATCTTGCATGTCGAATGGCTCCACAATGATCATTTTATCCGACGTCATCCGTGCGACGATCGCACGGTTCGATACCATCCGCTTTGTCCGCTCACTGACCTTCTTTAAAATCTGTTCTCCAAATGCATGGCCATAAAAATCATTAAGGTCGGCAAAGTTGGTAAAGTGGATGAAATAGGCAACCAGGTTACGTCCTTCCAACTCGTTAAGGGCACGCTTCAATCCTTCTTGATTGAGGAAATCGGTAGCCTCATCATGTAAATAATCGTATTCCAGCTTTTGATTTAATTCCACAATGGAAGTGATGTCGTGGCCAATCCCAATCACTTCCAATCGATCGTCTCGCTTTAAGGGGTGAAAACTCATCCGCACATAACGAACCGAATCCCCTTGCACCTGAATCGTCGCGTCCCCACTCGTGGTTTGGCGGAGGTTGACCCTTCGCCCAGCATAGTCCGTGATCACGCTTTCGTGATTAAGGGCAAAGAAATTCGCATCCTTGACGGTATCTTTATTTAAATTGTAAGTCCTCATAAACGCTTTATTCGCATCGAGAATCTTTCCGTTGCGATCAAAACGCACAAAGAGATTGGAGGTATTATTAATTAAGATTTCAAATTCATCGCGAGTTTTTCTCAATTCGACTTGTTTTTCTAAATTATCCGTAACGTCGACTTGGATGCCATAGATGACGTCATCTGAAATGCGGTTAAATATCGAAATAACCCAAACGGGTCGAATCGCTTGGGGAAAGGACAATCGATGGGGTGGCGTCCGGAACTCTTCGTCATAGGGTAATGCCTTGACGCGATCAAGCATGTTGCGGAAGAAATCTTGATTTCCATCCGTTAGAAATGTGAAGAATTCATCGGTTGTAACCGTGATATTTTGATAAGTAATTTGAAGCCGTTGCTGAATCCGCTCATTGAATTCGATCTGCATGACATCGTTCTTCGTATCCAATTCGAAGTAAACGAGTCCGACGATCCGTTCATAAATTTGATGCTGAAAGAATACCTCATGTTGAAAGTCCGTTTTGTCTTTCATAATCCGCCCCCATAACAACTTTCTTGAATTTTATTATAACACAAGATGTGACAGAATCGAACAAAAAAATGAAAAGGTTTACAGCCTTTTCATTTGGTTCTTTCCCTAAGCTTAATTGCGCCTCTTAATCGAGCAGATCGTGAGCGGCGGTTTACCTCGAGTTCTTCCGCACTCGCCATAATCGGTTTTCGAGGATAAAGCTCGAGTATCGGCTTCATCATTTCGGGAATGGCAGGGAGATCGGATGGAACGTTGCTTCTTGAGAGTTCCTTTAAGATCCGGGCAACAATTCGATCTTCCAATGAGTGGAACGTAATGATGGCAAGACGCCCGCCCACTTTGAGAAGATCGATCGCATCCATTAGGGCTTGAGGCAAGACGTCGAGTTCGCGGTTCACTTCTATTCGAATGGCCTGAAAGGTGCGTCTGGCTGGATGCTTGCCGCGTTTTGCCTTCTCTGGCATGGCCCCTTTAATGACTTCAACGAGTTGAAGGGTGGTTTGAATGGGCTTTTTCTTTCGGGCTTCCACAATAGCACGGGCGATTGGTCGGGCGTAGCGTTCTTCTCCATAATCCCTGATGATTCGATAGAGGTCCTCGTAAGGGTAGGTGTTCACCACCTCGTAAGCGGTCAGATTTTGATCGCGGTCCATCCGCATGTCTAAGGGAGCGTCTTGATGGTAGCTAAATCCTCTTGAGGCATCGTCCAATTGGGGACTGGACACCCCTAAATCGAACAGGATACCATCGATTTTCGTTACTCCCCGGCGATAGAGTTCCTCTTTCAGATGGACGAAATTGGATTTAATACACTCAAAGTTTGAACCGATGGCAAAAAGATGCGGTTGGCTCCCGACGATGGCCTCCTCATCCTGGTCGAAAGCATAGAGGAAGCCCTTCCCTTGAAGATGCTTTAAGATTTCAACACTATGGCCCCCGCGCCCTAAGGTAGCATCTACGTAGATGCCGCCAGGATGTATGTTAAGTAAAGCGATTGACTCCTCAAGCAAAACGCTATAATGCTTCATCGTACTCATTCCTTTCGGAGCCTATTATATCACATTTATGATCGAATGAATAACCGTTTTCCTTTATTGAACCAGTCGTGAAGATCCAAACGGCGATGAAACAAGCAGTCAAGGACGCCTAATCCGTAACATCCCAGCAGGTAGAGAATACTATACAGCGAGGCCAATCCTCCCACTGCTAGAACTTGCCACCACCTAGACCAATCATCAATGGAAAACATCGCCTTTATGCGCCAGAAAAGACCTGAAAGGATGATCCCGATAAGCGTGAGGGCGACAAGGCGTCTGACCATAAACGTTGTTTTCAGTTGCTGCTCGCGTACCACACGAATGCCGCTGAGTCCTACGGGAACCATAAACCCCAGGTAACTGGAAAGAATAGCCCCACTGGTCTCGAACATCATCAGGAGGGGAATGTTCAAAACGACTTTGAGCACTACTCCGATGAGAAGATATCGAATAAACGTCCACTCACGATCAAGCCGCTGCATGATACCGCTGAACAGATGCAACAGGGCAAAGGGCAGGATAAGGGGGGCTGCCGTAAATAATATTTGCGGGCCATAAATGGTCGTTCCAAACAACAAGTGATAGACTTCTTTGGAAAAAACCATAAGCAGCAGGATAATTGGCCATAAAACAAAAAAAACCATTTCGATTGCTTGTGTGATTTGGTGGCGAAGGCGGTCGGACCGATGATCTTCGCCATGGACCATAAAAGACGTCCCGAAACTGACGCCAAGGCTTAGGGGAAGGTAGACCAGCTTCTGAACCTCGAAGGTATAGGTCGCATATTGGACTTCGGAGTGAGCATGTCCGCCGAATGAAAAAGCACGGTTAAAGGTAAGGGTATCGACCAGATTAAAGACCCCAAAAAGAAAAGTGATGAGGACTGCTGGCAAAGCATAGGCGAGGATGCGTTTAATTGGCAGAATCATGGGTTTTCCTCCACGATTTCCGGCGATCGATTGTCTTAATCTCCGGTAATGTAACGAAAGAATGAACCAAGTCACCGCTCCGCTTAGGCTCGCTGCGAGCACGGCAAGGGCGACGACTGGGCGGTAGGAAACGTCAAAAAAACGGGTCAGTACGTAGGCTGATATCAGGATAAAGCCCACACGAACGATCTGTTCGAAGACTTGGGAAAAAGCGGTGACCGATGTCCGTTTCAACCCGTTGAAAATGCCGCGGAGTAAACTTAGATTGGGAATGATAAGTAGTGCAAGGCTGATGAGTTGGATGACCAGCCGAACGTCCTCTACGCGATTTTCCACCTCTGCCCTACCGCCAACAATAAGATGGGCCAATGGAAAACTTAACCAAAAAAGCGTCAAAAACATGGCCACTCCAAAGAAAAAACTCAGGCGTCGGACTCGGCGATAAAGCCAAGCACTAAAAGCGATCTTTTCCTCCTCACGCTGTTCAGCGATCAACCGGGTCATTCCTGTCGGAATGCCGAGGGTTGCGAGGTCAAGAAACAAGCCATAGGGAATATAAGCATACGAATAAAGCGCTAGCCCTTCAGGAACCACGAGCCGAGCGAAGAGAAAGACGTACAACATGCCGATGATCCGGCTGATGAATACACCGGCCGTTAGGCGAAATGCCGACTTAACTAAAGAACGCTCCATACGATCACTCCTTGTCGATAGTATGGTCCATTTTGGAGGTTTTATCAATTGCGGGCGGTATAATGCAAGTGTTTTTGCTTTCGATTTTATTTTGCAATAAAATTTGCTTGCGTATAGGGCCTGTCCATGTTAAGCTATGAATGAAGAAATGACCATAAGGAGGTCGGCCATGGAAAACTTCTATACCTCTCTAAACGTCGACATGGTGCAATCCCGTAAACTCTCGCCAACGGATCGCACCAATTTCCAACGCATGGTGAAGAAATATATCGACCAGTTGAATGCAATCTATGCGCCACGCCTCAAGTACCCCGTCGTATTTAGTGCCGGCGATAGCATGCAAGGGCTTTTCTATCATGCCCAGGATGCGTATTTGTTCTATCTGTTGCTGGAAGCGATTGTCCGCCCCTTAGAAATCCGGTGTGGAATCGGAATGGGAGAGTTAACGGTCGATCTCAGGGAGTTTGACTCAA
>DATCJW010000111.1:0-7092 GCA_036562595.1 Haloplasmataceae bacterium
CGTTGGTATGGATGGCCGGATTACGCAGGTGGCTATCCCATCACCAATCCCTATTTCAAACCTCCGGATCAACCGCAACCCCGCTTCCTAATTGCCTACCATCCAATGATCCCCCCGCATCCTATGATCAATTTCCCTCCCTATTCCGGAATTACGGGTTTTGCTATTAACCATGACCCAGCTTTTGGCCCTGTGGGAGAATTCTATTTCGCCGAGTTTGGTCCAACCAAGCGGATGATTGGTAACCTCCCGAAGCCAGCCGGTGTCGGGCACCGCATAACCAAATTTAATCCCGATACGGGCATGTTAACCCCATTCGTTTTCAATCGAAATTATGACGCCTTAATAGGAACGATTCGCCTTGAACGGCCCATCGATGTGCTCATCGGTCCCGATCATGCGATATACATTTTGGACTACGGCATTTACAATGAAGAGACGTCCCGTCCCCTCCCCTATACGGGATCCCTCTGGAAGGTGACCCGTCAATCTACATAAAAAGGAGCGGCTATCCCGCTCCCTTATTTTTGATGAAACGATTACATTTGAATCTAATATCCGACTGGGATTAAAAAGGGTTCATTTAATCGGATGATGGATATAAACAAGATGACCAAACACCACAAAGCCAGAACGACTAAAATCCGACGTTCCCTCTGCCGGATGAAACGGATAATAATAAGAATAAATAGGAGCAAGGGCAGAAGGATGAAAAGAATTACGATGACAAACAGGTAGAGCCAAGTATGAAGGGCTTCCGACCACCTGATAACCGGAAGAAGCCTCTCGATCACCCAGAAGTTAAAGGAATAGAATCGTTCGGAAGGAAACAACGTATACGATAGGAATAGTAAATAAAACATGATAAGGCCATCGCTGATCGCATTTCGATACGTAGGCTTCCCTTCGTGTCGACCATGACTAGCCATAGAGGGTCACCACGGCATGGACGACGCTAAGGATAAAGGCCATCGCTGATCCAATGGTAATAACGTACAACATTGGACGCTGTTTTCCGTTTAACACCTCATAAAAAGTGATGAGAAAGATTAACAGGTATGAAAGGATAAAAACGAGGAAGACGAGGGTAAGAAGAGTAAAAAAGGGGGGAGAAAGGTAATGAAAAAGGCTAAACAACCCCATATAGTTGTGGATTAGCGCTATCAAAAGGCGATCCAAAAGGATGATTACGATGGTCGCAGCCAAATATCGGATGAGCGCACGCTCTTTTTTCATCATAGTTAATAACCTCCCCCAAGCATCCATTCGCGAATTAACCCTTTACAAACGAGGGAATTTATCCTATGATTGTGAACGAGGAAGTGAACGGATTACTCCTAGTTTCATAGTCTATACCGTTATCATATCATACTTTTCTAATCAGCGACAACCGCTATGTATAACGAATGTTATTTCTAAAGTGCGAAAAGGTTCGCTTCAAGCAAACGATTTCTAAATTTAGTCAAACTGACTTATAATTAAGGTTGAGCGATCAATCAACAAACAAAGGAGTGAATGAAATGAAAATCGGACTTATCGGTCTCGGTCGTATGGGGTATAACCTCGCACTAAACTTTCGGGATCATAGTATCGAGGTTATCGCTTACAACCGGTCCAAAGAAAAAGTAGAAAAGATCATGAAGGAAGAAGGAGTAAAAGGAGCATTTACTCTAGAGGAACTGGTTGAACAACTGGATAAGCCCCGAATCCTCTGGATGATGATTCCTGCCGGAAAACCCGTCGACGACATGATTGAACAGGTCGTTCCCCTTCTCGAACCCGGCGACATCCTGATTGATGGAGGGAACTCCAACTACAAAGATACCCTCCGTCGAGCCCAACAGTTAAAAGAAAAAGGAATCCATTTCGTTGATGTCGGAACTTCAGGCGGCGTTAGCGGGGCACGCCATGGCGCCTGTATGATGATAGGCGCACCTGATGACGTTTTTCAATTGCTTGAACCGATCTTTAAAGCTGTAAACGTAGAAAACGGCTATCTCCACTGCGGACCTGTAGGGAGCGGGCACTTCGTAAAAATGGTCCATAACGGTATCGAATACGGCATGTTGCAGGCCATTGCGGAAGGCTTTGAAATATTAGAAGCCAGCCAATTCGATTTTGACCTGGAACAAATCGCCCGCGTATGGAATCACGGCTCGGTTATCCGAGGTTGGCTAATGGAACTTACGCAAAATGCTTTCCGAAAGGATCCGAAGCTTGAAAGCATCCGTGGTGTCATCGATCATAGTGGCGAAGGGCTTTGGACTGCACAAGAAGCGCTTGAACTGGGTGTTCCTGCACCGATTATTACGACTTCCCTCATGGTCCGCTTCCGTTCCCAACAAGATGATTCTTTTGCTGGTAAGGTTGTGGCCGCCTTACGGAACGAATTTGGCGGTCATGCTGTAACCAAAAAGGAATAGTCGATGAATACGGCGAATTTGCGTTCGTTATTTATCATCTTTGGGGGAACGGGAGACTTAACGCACCGTAAATTGATTCCTGCCATTTATAACCTACACTATGAGGGAAGATTACCAGACCAGTTTGCGGTGGTCGGCATCGGTCGGCGTGATAAGACACCGGAGGAGTATCTGCAGGACCTGTATCGAGCAATCAAATCCTTCTCCCGGTTCCCGATGGACGATACCCATTGGGCGTCTCTTTCCAAACGTATTTACTACTATCAGATGGATTTTACCGATGCCTCGAAGTATGGCGAGCTCAAAACCTTTCTGGATGATTTAGCCGACAGGCACAACACGTTGGGAAATCAAATTTTTTACTTAGCTGTGGCACCAGAGTTTTTCGAACCGATTGTCAAAAATTTAAAAGATTCGCTCCTATGCCATGGCAAATCTTTCTGGCAGCGCGTGGTCATTGAGAAACCCTTTGGACGGGATCTCCAGTCGGCCATAAAGCTCAATGCGACGATTGTCGATGCTTTTGGAGAAGAAAATACTTATCGCATCGACCACTACCTAGGAAAAGAAATGTTACAGAATCTCCTCGTCATCCGGTTTGCGAACCTTCTCTTTGAACCGTTATGGAATCGTCATTACATCGAGCAGATCCAGCTATCATCTAGCGAGACAATCGGTGTGGAAAAGCGAGGCCCCTACTACGAACAAGCAGGTGCCATCCGCGACATGGTTCAAAGCCATATGTTGCAGATGCTGAGTCTTATCGCCATGGAGCCACCAACGTCGTTAACCCCAGAAGCCATTCGCGATGCCAAAGTAACTGTCCTTAAACAATTGAAGCGAATGGATCGAGAGACTGTTCGAAAAAGTGTCGTTCGCGGTCAATATGGCCGTAGCCTAGACCAACAACTACTCGCGTATCGGGAAGAAGACCGTGTATCCCCAACCTCGAATACTGAAACCTACGTGGCGATGCGTCTTGAAGTCGAGAATGACCGTTGGCGTGGGGTGCCTTTCTATATTCGGACGGGCAAGCGGATGCCAAGAAAAAGCACGGAAGTGATCATTCAATTTAAGGACGTACACAACAATCTTTATAGCCACGTCCCAAATTTGGAACCAAACCTCCTGGTCATCCGTGTCCAACCGCAGGAAGGCGTCTTCTTACAGTTTAATGCGAAAAAGCCAGGAAACGAGGACATCATCGTCCCCGTCCAAATGGATTTTTGCCAAAATTGTGAGATTGGCATCAACTCCCCAGAAGCCTATGAGCGGTTGCTTTACGATGTCATGAAAGGGGATCAGACCTTATTCGCTCGATGGGATGAGGTCTATGAGTCTTGGAAGTTTATCGACACCATTCTCGACGTCTGGAAAGAAGAAGAACCCGATTTTCCGAATTATCCCGCTAATACCTATGGCCCAAAAGAGGCAGACGAACTGCTTGCCCGCGACGGAAAGAAGTGGCTTAACATCCACGAGCCTTGGACAGCCTTAGGAGGGAAATGATGAAGATTTATGATATTTCCATGACCATTCACGAGACGATGACCGTCTATAAAAATAAGCCAGAGAAAAAGCCCAAGATTACGAATCGGAGTAATTTCCAAACCGCTCAAGCGTACGAGTCGACCATCACGATGGATATGCATACGGGAACGCACATCGATGCCCCTCTCCATATGATCGAAGGTGGCGAAACGATGTCACTGTATTCCATTGAGCGGTTTGTGGTCAAAGCTAAGGTTTTGGATCTCACCCATATCGAGGAAGCCATTAACCAAAAGGATTTGGAGGCTTTCGATATTCAAGAAAATGACTTTATCCTCTTTAAAACCCGAAACTCTTCGGTTGAAGTTTTTGACTTCAATTTCGTCTATTTAGAAAAATCCGGAGCCAAGTTCCTTGTGGATCGGAAGATTCAAGGCGTAGGGATTGATGCGCTTGGAATCGAAAGAAATCAACCCAATCACGAGACTCACAAGCTGCTCCTTGGAAACCAGATTATGATTGTAGAGGGGTTAAGGCTTAAAGACGTCCCTGAAGGTGAATATACTCTCATTGTGTTACCGCTTAAAATACTGGAAACGGAAGCCGCACCTGCTAGAGCCATCCTCATTCAACAAGATATAATGTAAGCACCTCATTCGAGGTGCTTATTTTTTGGTAGAATGGACAAAAAAACGGTAATATGGGCAACCGTTTATACCCCTTTTTGCCTTTGTCATACATTATAAGTGTAACGATGCGAGGAGGGAATAAGGTTGCATATCGAACCGATCTTTACTAATGATATCGAATTATTTGATTATTATGGCCCGTACGATGACTTTGATTTCGACGACGATTATCCATTCTATTTCGATGAGGACGACGACTTAGATGATGATTACGACCGGTACGTTTCTAGACCCGTTGGTCGTCCTCGGCCCGGACGTCCCTATCCCAGACCCCCACGCCGTCCACGCCCCTATCCTTGGCGCCCCTGGTATCCATGGGGACCAAGACCTTGGCGTCCTCGTCCCATTCGTCCCTTCTTCCCGTGGCGACCATTCTATCCCTGGTCACCGTGGGACCTATCTCCCATTGGCTTTGTTGCGGGCCAACTCATTGATGAAATTATTTATTAAGCAATAAAAAACTTCCGCGGTGGCGGAAGTTTTTTATTTAAAGCCTATTTTTCGCTTTCACTTGCTTTTATAAGGAGTTCATTCAACTGATTGGCAAAAGAGACGGGATCTTCCAAGGGAAAGCCTTCGATAAGAAGGGCTTGGTTATAGAGTACCTCGGCGTATGTCGTAATAGCCTTCTTATCTCGTTCATATACGTTTTCAAGCGCTTTAAAGAGACGGTGGTTGGGATTGATTTCAAGTACGCGCTCGGCCTTAATGAGCCCATTTGCCCCGCGCATATTCGAGAGGATTTTCTCCATTTCGAGGGAAAGGCTATCCTTACTGACCAGACAAACGGCACTGTCCTTAAGGCGGGAAGACAATCGAACTTCACTTACTCGATCCTTTAACGCTTTTTCAATCGCTTTTAAAAGGCCTTTATGTTCCTTTGCTTTTTCTTCCCGTTCTTTCTTTTCTTCCTCGCTTTCTAATCCTAGATCACCAGTAGATATGTTCTTAAACCGTTTCCCTTCGTATTCACGCAACATATTAATCGCAAACTCATCGATATCATCGGTAAAGAACAATACCTCGTATTTTTTCTCCTTTAACTGTTCCATTTGAGGCAGTTTTTCAATCAGCTCCCGGTTTTGTCCCGTCGCATAATAGATGTATTCCTGACCTTCCTTCATTCGCTCCACATATTCGCTTAACGTCGTATAATTTTTCGTTTCCGAAGAATAGAACAGAAGAAGGTCTTTCAACAGTTCTTTCTTCTCTCCGTAGTTTTCATAAACGCCAAACTTTATGTGTACGCCATAGGTTTCAAAAAATTCAATGTATTGTTCTCGCTCATTCCGTAACATCCGCTTTAACTCGTTAATGATCTTTTTCTCAATATTATTGGCAATCTTTTGAACTTGACGGTTTTGTTGGAGGATTTCCCTTGAAATATTAAGCGAGAGATCTGGAGAATCAACCAGGCCTTTCACAAACTTCAAATAGTCAGGAACCAGCTCTTTACACTTGTCCATTATAAAGACGCCTTTCGAATAGAGCTGCAACCCTTTCTCATACTTATCGGAATAGAGATCGTAAGGCGCTTTTTTGGGAATAAAAATCAGGGCATCATAGTTGAGCGCTCCTTCAATCCGCATTTGAATCACTTTCATCGGATCGAGGTAGTCATTAAACTGATAGCGGTAAAACTCGTTCAGTTCCTCGTCCGTCACTTCATTCCGGTTTTTACGCCAAATCGGAATCATGGAGTTAACCGTCTCCCATTCTTGGACGGTCTCATATTCCGTCTTGTCCTTCTCTTCTTTTGGTACCTGTTTCGTAACAAGCATCTTAATGGGATACCGGATGTAATTAGAATACTTCTTTACGATCTCTTTTAACCTATACTCATCAAGATATTGGCTGTAGGATACATCCTCCTCATCCTCACGCAGATAAACGATGATTTCTGTACCAATCTCCGGTTTATCGATCGGCTCAATTGTATAGGTATCCACACCTTCCGAACTCCAGAGATAACCGGTCTCAGAAAAAGGAGACCGGGTCTTCACTTCAACCTTTTTGGCTACCATAAAGGCAGAATAGAATCCCACGCCAAACTGACCAATCGTGTCAAGATTGGCATTCGCTTCGGTCAATTCTTTCATTTTCTCTAGAAAAGCCTTAGTCCCGGACTTGGCAATGGTACCTAAGTTTTCAATAAGTTCTTCTTCCGTCATCCCTATTCCGTTATCCCGGATCGTAATGGTGCGACGCGCTTCGTCGCGTTCAATCACAATTTCATATTCATCTACCCTAGGTACGTTCTCGTTGGTTAGAGAGATGAAATTATACTTATCAATGGCATCACTTGCATTGGAAATCAGTTCACGGATAAAAATATCTTTGTTGGAATAGATTGAGTTAATCATCAGATTCAATAGTTCTTTCGATTCCGCTTTGAATTCTCTCGTCTTCGCCATGCTCTACCTCCTCTAGATTTCGATGGGTACGATTACATTCGTAAATATTTGTTCGTTTACACTACTTATCATAGT
>DATCJW010000044.1:0-9670 GCA_036562595.1 Haloplasmataceae bacterium
TGGCACCCTACGGTGCCCGCTCGACTTGCATGTATTAGGCATGCCGCCAGCGTTCGTCCTGAGCCAGGATCAAACTCTCCAGTTTATTCCTTTCTCTTTCCACTCAAAGGTCGCGTTCTGTTTAGTTTTCAAAGATCAAGCTTCGCCTCAAAAGGCGCTTCCCTATCATATCACAAGCCTACAAGGCTTGTCAATAAGAATTGATAACTTCCAACTGAATTCGAAGGGAATCATTCCTTCCTTTGAAGCCAACAATGATTATACGCATTTCGATTAAAAATGTCAACAGTTATCGTTCACCCAATTATTGTAACGGAAAATTGTAACGGAAAGCTATTTATTAGCACTATTTACCTCAGGAGCTTCATCAATTTTAAAGGATTCCCTAAATGCTTCGCAAGTTGCGTTTCGATCCTCTTTATGCATTCTGCCTCGGTCCCCGATTTGACCTTTACCTTCACCTCATGAGGCTCCACTTGGACAGTGATGAGGTTATCTTTGAGTGAATCGATTAAAAGGCGTCGAATGATTGTATGGCATTTTTCGTGTTTTAAATATTTATGATATGTCGGTTTCACGCGAACGGTAATCCACTGCTTTTCATCGCTTTGGATGGTTTCGATAAACTGACTGATTTTGCCCACGCCGTCACCCCCTACCCTATCTACTATATGCCAAACTCGTCAAAGTGTGATATCGCTTCACTTATCAACCATGTCTAAATCATCAATCGCATTGTCCGTTTATCATTCATGTTTTGAATATAAAATAAAAAAAGGAAGCGTTATGCTTCCTCCTTCGCTAGGTATGCCATGATGCCGGATCCAATCGCATGAGCAACATGCTCCTGATAACGGGGAGTAAGAAGCAATTGCTCCTCCTCAGGATTTGAGAGAAAGCCGGCTTCAACCAATACCCCCGGGATGGATACATTATTTAAGAGATAAATTGATTTTAGCGCCTTTGCTTCTCGTGTCGTATTTTTTAAATAATCCTTTAAATGTTGCTGGATGGTTTCAGCCAATTGCCGATTCCGTTCATCCTTAGGATGATAGAACGTTTGAGCCCCCCGCCAACGGGGATCGGGCATCGCATTCATATGGATCGATACGAATAGGTCTGCACCTGACCGATTAATAAGCTCTACACGGTATGCAAGGTCAGAACGTTTCTTATTTCCATAGGATTGAGCGAAAGATTCATCCCGTTCTCGTACCATGATGACCTCGATTCCCGCATTCGCCAAGTATTCTCGGAGATAAAGGGCGACTTGAAGATTGATGTCTTTTTCAACGGCGTGCCTCCCCCGCGCGCCACCGTCATAGCCGCCATGTCCTGCATCAATAACCACTTTATAGCGTGGTTGTTCGTTAACCCCGAAACTTACCATCGTTTGGGATAGTAAAACAATCATGCCAAAGATGATGATAATCATCCGTCTACACATAAAAATATCACCATATTTAGTATATGGTGATATTTTTATTTTAAAATCTTGGATACATTTTACAGCCTTTCTTTTAGTTTCTTCGTTAATTCCTCGTACCCTGGCTTTTCCAGTAAGGCAAACATATTCCGCTTATATGCTTCTACTCCAGGCTGGTCAAAGGGATTCACTCCTAAAAGATACCCGGATAGTGCGACTGCTTTTTCAAAGAAGTATACGAGATAACCAAAGCCATAAGCATCAAGCCGTTTAATGTTCACAATTAGATTCGGTACGCCCCCATCGACATGGGCTAAAACGGTTCCTTTAAAGGCACTTTTATTTACATAGTCGACAGTCTTCCCACTTAAATAGTTCAATTCGTCTAGATCTTCCGCCTCTTCCTCAATAACGAGGTCTTTGGTGGGTTCCACTACATTGATAACCGTCTCAAAGAGATTCCGTCGACCCTCTTGAATGAGTTGGCCTAAGGAGTGGAGATCCGTCGAAAAATTTGCGCTTGCTGGATATAAACCCTTGCGGTTTTTACCTTCCGATTCTCCAAACAATTGCTTCCACCACTCGCCGAAATATTGCAGTTTAGGTTCGTAATTAACGAGCAACTCGATTTCTTTTCCCTTACCATATAAAATATTACGCATCACAGCATATTGATAGACAGGATTGGTATGGAGATCCGCATTGTCATACTCTACCATCGCATCGTAAGCCCCTTGCATGATGCGGTCAATATCGAGTCCAGCAACGGCAATGGGTAGCAAACCGACAGCCGTTAAGACAGAGAAACGGCCACCGACGTCATCGGGCACGACAAAGGTTTCATAACCTTTCTCATCAGCTAATTTTTTTAAAGCCCCTTTTTTCCGGTCCGTCGTGACGAAGATGCGATTTTTACTTTCTTCTTCACCATATTTTTCAATTAACTTCTTCTTTAAAATGCGGAACGCGATGGCGGGTTCTGTCGTCGTCCCCGATTTCGAGATGACATTAATGGACCAATCTTTTCCTTCCAATACATCAAGCAGATCGGACAGGTAGGTCGAGGAGATGCTGTTGCCGGCAAAAATGACTTTCGTCCCCTCACGATAAGGGTAAAAGCTGTGGCTTAACATCTCGATAGCCGCACGTGCTCCTAAATAGGAGCCGCCAATTCCTATCGTTACCAAAATATCGGAATGCTTTCGAATGCGTTCCGCTGCTTTTTTAATCCGTTCAAATTCCTCGCGATCATAAGTTTTGGGAAGCTCTAACCAACCTAAAAAATCGCTGCCGGTATGTGATTTCTGATGAATGAGCTCATGGGTCAAACGCACATAAGGCTGATAATAGTTGAGTTCGTTTTGATCCACAAACGGCAAGGCATTGGTGTAATCGAATGTTAAATACGATTTCATGATGGTCCTCCTTCTCGTGTTTCAATTAACCGCTTTAACATTTTGCCTAAATTTTTAAAACCGCTTGGCGTTTCTTTAATCCGGTTATTGCTCAAGCGTTTTTTCTCCTGAAAATAGGTATAGTAGTTTCGAGCCTGTTTTAAACTCAATCGCGCATTATTCGTTTCAGGGTTAATTTCTAATACTTTTACCCGAACCATCTGCCCGATTTTCACGTAGTCACGGACATCGCGTACATAACTGTCCGTCAATTCCGAAATATGAATCAGCCCATTCATATTATCCTTTAACTTGACAAACACGCCATAGGGTTGAATGCCCGTTACTCTTCCTCGAACAACGCTCCCTTCTTTAATGATTGCCATAGTAACACCTCAATATAGATTTTTCAACTCCTATTATAGCATATGTCGATTTAAAGTAAAAATGAAGTAACCGCTTTACCATCATTTCTATTGAAAAAAGAAAAAGAGACAACCGTCTCTTTTATCGAGCATGAGCGATACGACTGGCTGCCGCAGCAGCAATCGCTCCAACAATATCGTCTAAAAACGTATTACAACGATTAGGATTTTTGCCCTGTTCATCGATATCCGAAATGATTCCAAGTTTTATCTTATCGACATAACCAAAATTCGTCAGTCCGATCGATCCATACACATTGACAATGGAATAGGCTAATACCTCATCGATGCCATATAGGGAATAGTCATTGAGCAGTATGCTACGTAGCGGTTCGCGGACATATCCCTCTTCAACAAGCCGATCAAGTTCAATTCCCGTCATCACAGTGTTGATGACTTCCCGTTTATCCAATACCGCAAGGACGTTATCTAAGCAATCTTCCAGCGTGAGATCTTCATAATATTTCTTCTGCAACTCATAGGTAATCCTTGCGATATCGATTAGTTCAACCCCTCGATCTCTCAACATCTCAATAGCGGTTTGCTTTAATTGATCATAGTCCACTTTCATACCATCACTTACCTTTCAAACATTTAAATGAATTCTGCATATAATGTAAGCAAAGACATGTAAATAGGTGATTCGCTGATGACACCTGCCCGTGATCGAATCTTAACTTACTTTAACTACAATTTGGAAGCGCTTTTAGACGAGTTTAACAATTATTATAACATAAAACATCATGAAATGCCTCGATATATCCAAACTTTTTTCCATTATTTTACCAATTTGTCGGAAATTGGCTTGCAACACCTCATTCGAACCCATTTCCCAGTTAGCGATGCACGCCAAATTCATCTCGTGCTCCCCAATCACGAGAAACGCTACACAAAGGACGAATTTTTTCAAAATATGCATGCACTAAACTTACACCCTGACCACTATTATGGCCTTTTTATCTTTTCCTACTTTTTTTACGAACGTTTCCTTGACTACATCAAGTTCGCCTATGAAAAACCGGTAGAGAATATTATAACACAAATTCCTACCATTGAGGCAAACATTTTATATTTATTAAAGATAATAAAAAGCCCTCTTCGATGAGGACCCTTTTATCTCGTATCGATACACCGATTAATCGACCTGTTCAACGGCAATTACGCCAGGCACCTCTTCAACTAATATTTGCTCGATCACATCGTGAATGGTCGAATCGGCTAAGCCACATCCAACACATGCTCCGGTGAGGCGAATCATCACAATTCCATCTTCGTAACCAAGGTATTCCACATCCCCACCATCCCGTTGTATATACGGACGAATCTTGGTGAGGATCTCTTGAATCATGTGTTCGGTATCCAATGGCATCACTCCTTTAATACGTACTACTATTATATACCCTTCCACTTCGTTCTGTCCACCAAAACAACCGCCCAAAAATTAGTCCCCACCTCATGAAGGCGATTCCTTATTTTCATATAATAAAAAAAGTAAGCTAACACCAGCTTACCCATTATTTACGATATCATTCATCATCCAGCGGGAAAAAAGAAAGATCTTTTACAATGTAGGTCGGTTGGTAGGGGAGTCGAAGAATGTCTTCTTTGGTCATGACACCCGTCTCGACAAAAATCGAGTCTATACCAAAACGATAGGCTCCGAGAATGTCGGTGTAATAATAATCCCCCACCATAACCACCTCTTCCTTCTTTAGGCCTAACCGTTTTAACCCATAGGAAAAAATGGCTTCCCCCGGTTTCCCCATATCCAGGGCTTCAACACCTGTAAAGTGTTCAAGAAGTTTGACAATCGATCCGTTGCCTGGGCCGATTCCCCACTTCGTTAACAATTTTGGATCCTTATTGGTTGCAATAAAAGTAGCCCCATTTAATATCTCTTGTCCCGCCCGTTGCAACTTCTGGTAATCGATAGTAAAATCCAAGCCAACGACGACCATCTCTGCATCCCGTTCAACAATTTCTTTGCCTACGTCTGTCAACGCCTTTCGGATCCCTTCCATGCCAATCACAAAAATCCTTTTTTCCGGGCGGTCCTTCACAAAGTCAGCAGTGACTTGGCTGGATGTAATGATATGGTCTTCGCTGACGTGGTAGCCTAAATCGTTTAAGTGATCGGCCACCATTTTCGGCGTACGTGATGAATTATTGGTTATAAAACCCACCTTAATGTTCCGTTCGACAAGTTGATTGACAAAATCACGGCAAGTGGGAATAACATCCGGCCCGATATAAGCCACCCCGTCAAGATCGAAGAGAAACCCTTTATATTTCTTCATTCTCTCACTCTTTTGACAATGAAATAGGGGCTGTTATAGTTACAGGATTCGTTTAAATAATCCGGGATGGTTGACACATGGGAGTTACTTGATGGCTTCGTTGAAAATCCTTTTAACCGTAATATATTGGAAGAAATGTCACCAACGATGACATCATACTTATCCAACATATCCACATATTTCTTCTTAAACTCCTCTTCATCAAAGGCATCGCGATAGTTTTTGATGAGCTTGAATTTGCGATTATCGATGACGATCATACTAACACCTCAGCTGTAATTATATCATAATCCTTATTGCATCACAATGCGCCTAGTCATGAAAAGGAAAGGGGGACTAGCCCATCAACTGCGACTATTATAATAAAATCGCGGCACCTGTCCATGAATCAGTTGGATGACGAGGGGGATTTCGGTTTCAAGAATGACTTCATCGCGTTGGAAAGGGAGTATGACAAGCGCTCGCGCTTCAGTCTTGATAACGACTTCCATCAGGGTATTGTTGATTCCATAACGCCTCGTACGCGTAACGATATCCGACTTGAGGTTTCCCATCATCTCCACCTTGATTGGAATTTTAGGACCATAGGAAGTAAACCAAGGATGCCCAAACATGGCGCCTAGGGGCATGGCCAAGGTGTGGGATTGGGAAGCACTCAATCGCTCTTGAACAATTAACGTCAAGCGTGACATCAAGCGGTTGATTTGCATGACGTCAATAAACACCTCGGTCACGTAGCCTTCCGCATTCATCTTCTGGCGAATCAACGTTTCTACTTGGATATTCGGAACGACTTCCTGGGAAATGGCCTCATGAATAAGCATCGAAAGATGAAGCCGGGCTCGATTTTGGGAATAATTTTTGACGACATCACTGAAATACGCACGGGTGACAAAAAAGGAAAGAATGAGAAAAAGAAACGTCGCTAAAAGGAGGCGACGTTTCAGCTTTTCCAGCGGTGTAAACACTTTGCGACGTCGCAACATATCACAACTTCGCGAGAGCGTCGATAACAAGCATTCCTTTTTCGATTCCTAAACGGCGTGCGGCTTCAGTGACGTTTTCAAGCGGAGCCTGTAACAACTCGCTTATGGTGGTCACCCCTTTAGCGTGACCACAAACGACCTCCCGGGCCTTTAAGTGGGGTAACTGGTCGAATATTGCGACATCAATCGCACGGCAAGCAAAGTATCCGACATCATTGGCAATAATGAGCAGGGTCGTTTTCGGCAAATTGATCGTATAAGCCAAAAACTCTTTATTATGAACATAAATCCGTTCTACCTTAAACATGCGAATCCCTCCTAAAGCTATTATATGAATGCATAACTAAATAAGAATAAACGCATCCTACATTTAGGAGGTTTTAGCATGAAAGTCAAACTGATTATGTCCACACCGATAACCCTTGAACCCCAAGCCCCTCTCTACAAGGCCGCCCAAATGATGGCCGATGAGGGCATCGGTAGTGTCATCATAACGGATGAGAAAAACAATGCGATCGGCATCGTAACCGATCGGGATATCGTGACGCGTGGCATTGCCTACGGCTATTCCGTCCATGAGCCGGTCAAAACCATTATGTCCAAACGGCTCCATACAATTAACGAAAACGAATCCGTCAGTATGGCGTTATTCCTAATGGCCATGCATCAAGTTCGACGACTCGTTGTCGTTGATGATTATTCGAAGCTTGCCGGTGTCGTCTCTCTCGGGGATATCGCCAAGACGGAACGGTTTGACCTAGCTGTCGGGCAAACCCTTACGAGGATTAGTTTTCCCTACTCCGATTGGATGAATCATCCCCATTTTGGCGTTGAAGTCGACGACTTTCGGTTATAACGTAGTCTAAAGGGACATCGTAGGCGTCTGGTTCAAACTGGTTGGTAATTTGAAAATCATAGGCAACACCGACGGTTTGAATTCGGGCGTTTTTTAAATAGCGATCATAATACCCTCCACCGTAGCCCAAGCGGTAACAATGTTCGGTGAACGCAACCCCTGGAACGAACATCCAGTCGATCTCCTCTGGATTGACTGGAACGGTGGCATTCGGTTCGTAGATTCCGTAGGCCGAAGGCGCCGTGTCCTCTAGATTCTGTATTTCAAAAAAGGCCATCGTTGTTGAATTTAACACTTTAGGTAAAACGATACGTTTTTTTTGAATTATATATTTTTTTAATAACGGCAAAACATTGACTTCATGCCTAAAAGGATAATAAAACGCAAGAGTCTGTGCCTCCTGAAGCGGGAATAACTCTTCAATCCGTTCACAAATGATCAGGGAGGTCCTTTCCAACCATTTCGGGTCGAGTGAATTCCGCTTCTCGAGCATGGCTTGACGAACTAATCGTTTCATTGGGACTCTCCTTCACCTCATCATATAATTCGGCCTTTTTAGATCCTAGTAATCCTGCTGCTATAAAAGCCGTGACAGCTAACGTTAAAAAAGCATAGGAGGGGTGAATGTCAAAGATCGCGCCTAAAACGGCAGACCCGATGACAAGGCCCAAAGAGTTCGCCGCATTGTTCCAGCCCATTAATTCGCCATTACGTTTTCCCATCTTCGATAATATCGCCTGGAGCAGTGGTTTATATAGCGCTAAGCAGGCAAAGAAAAGCATGATGAGAAGCGCTTGAAGAAGAAGTGATCGATTGAAAATGAAAAGGAACGACAGGATGCCCATGATAAGAATCGTCGTTAAGAGTAATCCAAAATCATGGTAACGACGCTTTAATAAAGGATAGAAGACAAAGTTCGTTATAAGCCCAATTAAACCACTTCCAGCCATGACTAGGCCAATCTTCAGGGGCGAAAAGCCTAAAGAAAACTTCAAGTAAGCATTGAAACTGATATCGAAGCCCTTATAGATTAGGCTGGTTAAATATACGACGATAAGGACAAGGATGACCGTCACATGCCACTCTATGGGATGGGCCGTCCGTTCAGTCGCTTTGGCCTTTATTTCCAGGCGATCTTTCGCATTCGACTCGGGTAAAATCCCCCAAATCAGAAGCCCCAATAATATGCTTAATAAGAATTGGAGGTCAAAAGCGTGATGGTAGTCTTCATTACCCACCCATCCCCCTAACAGATAACCAAGCGAGCCTGTAAAACCGGTTAACGCCGTATAGAAGGCAAGCTGTTTGCTCCGTTCACTTGGCTTGGATACATCGATGATGTATGCCGTTCCACCAATGAAGGAAGCACTGGCCATCATTCCCGCAATGAGCCGAAAGATGATAATCCATCCTGGCGACGTGGCGTAACCAAAACCGATTTGGGCGAGGCCATAGCCGACAGGCGCCACCGCCATAATGGGCTTACGACCATATCGATCGGACAGCTTTCCCCAGATGGGGGACATGGCGAAATTGGCGAAAGCCATGGCGGCGAAAACTATCCCCAAAAATAGGGGGCCTTGGCCTTGCTCTGCGATCAGTTGCGGCGTTACGGGATGGGCCATATTGTAAATCAAGGTTGTCATTGCCATGATCATCATGATGGTCCATTGTTTACGATACATCCTGTTACCTCTTTTCATAGGTTGTGTTATGTTTCTTCATTCAAACCATAAATGAAAACCAAGGGCATTTACCGTAAGGTAATGCTCTTGGTTTGTGATTAACCGATCGAGCCTTCCATATTTAATTTAATGAGTTGGTTGAGTTCGACGGCGTATTCCATCGGCAGTTCTTTTGTAAAGGGTTCTATGAATCCCATGACAATCATTTCCGTAGCTTGTTCTTCCGTAAGTCCTCGACTCATGAGATAGAACAGTTGGTCCTCGCTCACTTTGGAGACGGTCGCCTCATGTTCAATCTGTGCTGTACTATTGTTTTGGATGTTTACGGGAATCGTATCGCTCTTCGATTTCTCATCTAATATGATCGTATCGCATTCGACGTGGGATTTCGCATGATGAGCCTCTTTTGCGATATGGATGAGCCCACGGTAATTTACGGATCCCCCGTCTTTCGATAACGATTTGGAAATTATCGTGGACGACGTATACGGGGCGAGGTGAATCATTTTCGCCCCCGCATCTTGAATTTGTCCTTTGCCAGCGAAAGCGATGGAAATCGTTGTCCCCTTTGCGCCTTCACCACGTAAGATGCAGGCGGGAT
>DATCJW010000094.1:0-4605 GCA_036562595.1 Haloplasmataceae bacterium
ATATTTCCCCCGTTCGGTTCGAGACGAGGAACCGCAATCTCCATCACCGCCTGATACCACCGTTTCACGGCTTTTAAAAAATTCGGAGCCAAGTAGTCAACGGTTTCCGTCGTAATGGGACGAGAATCCCATGTTGTCGGAACAATTTCAGGATACTTTTCCATCAACCAGAAGGGGAGGCCGCCGTTTTTCATCTCGGCCATAATGAAGGGACCAGGCCGTAAGAAAAAATACAGCCCTTTTTCATGACACAGGTCGATGAATCGAGCGAGATTGAGGTGAGGTTTGGTTCGGCCGACGAGATCGATCTGACCTTCTACCTCTTCATGAAGAATCCAGGGGACATAAGTGGCCACAGCATTGGCACCAGCCTCAATCAGCTTATTGATCCGATCTTCCCATGTCTCAGCGGGGAGTCGAAAATAGTGGATCTCACCGCATAGAATAATCTTGGGTTCGCCGTTGATACGGATTTGTTTCTCTTTTAATTCAA
Organism: Haloplasmataceae bacterium; assembly: GCA_036562595.1. Classification (GTDB taxonomy): domain Bacteria; phylum Bacillota_I; class Bacilli_A; order Haloplasmatales; family Haloplasmataceae; genus DATCJW01. The sequence continues at coordinate 494 of DATCJW010000094.1, forward strand.
CCATGACGTCATCCTCACTTTCTATATATCTTTTTTATATTTTTCGATATCGAAACGTTTCTACCCCACCTATTGTAACAAATCCCCATTCGAATCTCAATTTCAAATTCACTTTTGATTTTCATTGCTTTTCTACAATCCTTTAGGTAAAATGAAATAGCATTGAAACGTTTTTATCGCGATATAGGAAAAGAGAAAAAAAGGAAGCAGGAAAGGAAATGAGCACAATGAAAGAACGCGTACTCGAATTAGAAGCAAAGGGCTGTTTTGACTTTTTTTGGAATGAAGCAAACCAAGACCCTAATAGTCCGGGTTATGGCTTGATCGTCGATACAACGAAAAAGCCGCATATTGCCTCTATTGCCTCAAACGGTTTTGGTCTAGCCGCACTGGTCATTGGCGTGGAACGGGGATATGTCTCGTTTAAAGACGCCTATGAGCGAGCATTGGGCACATTGAAAACCTTTCGGGATCGGGTATGTCATGTTAACGGGTTTTACCCTCACTTCCTCAATATGAAAACGGCAGAGCGGCATAAACTGTCCGAATTCTCGACCATCGATACCGCCATACTCCTTATGGGAGCACTCGTTGCGGGCGAATTCTTTGGACGAGAGGTAAAAGAGGTGGCTGAAGAACTCCTCAATCGAACGAAGTGGGATTGGCTAGTGACTGATTATCGAGGAAAGCCCGTTTTTCGCATGTCTTATGAACCGGAACGCTATCCTGATCGAGAGGGCTGGGCGCCGCCTCTATGGGACCTCTATGCTGAACACCTCATGATGTATTTTCTCGCAGCGGGACAAGAAGGTTTTGATCCAGAACTCGCCTTAAAACTTTATTTCGGTTTCGAAAGACGCGTTGGGGCTTACCGTTCCGGACCGCTCGTCTATTGTTTTGGCGGAGCTTTGTTTACCTACCAATATTCCCATGCCTTCATCGATTTTCGTGAAATAGTTGATGCGAGAGGGTTCGACTGGTTTAATAACTCCGTTCAGGCGACGATTGCAAACCGGAATTGGTGTATCGATCACATGGACCGGTTTAAGACGTATAACGAATATGCCTGGGGTTTGACCGCCTCCTCCAGTAAAAACGGATATAAAATTTTTGGTGCTGCTCCTTTCGGTTGGGATCGCATCGACTATGAACCCCCACAAGACGGGACCATTATGCCCTGTGGCCCTGCAGGCTCGATACCGTTTCTTCCTGATGAGTGTATCGCTTCATTAAATTATTTCTATGACCATCATCCTCAGCTGTGGGGAGAATATGGCTTTAAGGATGCCTACAACTTGGACGTCGATCCAGCATGGTATGCCGATCACTACATTGGCATCGATAAGGGGATCACGCTTCTTATGATAGATAACTATCAACACGGAACGGTTTGGCATTACGTGATGAACAGCGAATACATGAAGCGTAGCCTCGCCGTCCTCCATTTTAAAAAGAAGAAATAGAAAATAACTTGTCGTCAATCAAAAAATATTTTCCTTTTTGTCGATTTATGGTATGATTATAGGAAGGCAATAATCTATCTTGGAATAAATGGTTAGAAAAAGGAGTAGGTAAATGGTAACAATAAAGGATGTAGCGAAGAAGGCAGGTGTTGCCATTTCCACAGCTTCCTATGCGCTCAATAACGATCCCCGTGTTAGCGAACGGACACGTGAAAAGGTGCTCAGCGTTGCTCGAGAGTTAAATTATTATCCCAACGCTGCCGCACGAAACTTAAAACGGCAACGAACCAATACGATCGGGGTATTCGTCGACGGCTTTGCCGGACCAGTTTATGCGAGCATTTTAGACGGCATCCATGTTGGGCTAGCCGAAAAGAAGTTTAACATTATCGTCTCTACCGGGGATTCGGGTAAGCGCATGTTGTTGGAAAGGCAAGTAGATGGTGGCATTGTCATCGATCAACACCTGTCGGATGAACTCTTACTCATGGTGGCTCGAAAAGGCTTGCCTCTCATCCTTCTTGACCGGCGTTTAACGGGCAAAAATATCCATGTCAGTACGATTGACAACGAGAGGATCGTTTATGACTTCATTGGGGAAATGATTAAGCGCGGTTACCGCGAATTCGCCTATTTAAGCGGACCGAAAACCTCCTATGATAACCTCCATCGCTACAAGGGGTATTGTAAAGCATTAGAAGATCATGGCATTTCACAAGGCCCTATTTATTATGGGGAGTTTACGAAACGCGGTGGCTATCGCGTAGGGACACAATTGATTGCCGATAAGGTCCCGTTACCTCAATTCATCTTTTCGGCAAATGATGAAATGGCAATTGGGATTATGGATGCTTTCCAAGAAGCGGGGATTCGTATTCCCGATGATGTGGCCATTGCAGGATTCGATAACATTGAGCTTGCCTCTTACTATACACCCAAGTTAACGACGATTGACGTGAAACGGTTTGAGTGGGGAAAATCCTTAGCACAGGCCATGGTCGAGCTTCTAACATCGAACAAGAAGGAAATCGCCGTAAAAGTCCAATGTAAAATTATCTACCGCGAATCGTGTTAAAGGACAAAGTAGTATCTTTCAAATGGATACTACTTTATTTTTTTATATTTAAATTTAAGAGAAAATGTAAAAAAGATATTGCAAACGTTTACAGTACCCAGTATAATAAAATTAGCGAATCGAAACGTTTCATATCGTTTCGTTCTGTTTTTGAAACGTTTCGTGGCTGCATAATTTGTCGAAAACGACAAAAAATTAGGATGAGGAGGATTTGAATGAAAAGATTACTGTCCCTACTGTTTGTTTTGATGTTTGCAGTGGTTTTAGTTGCTTGTAACGGTACAAAGGATACAACGGACACAACGGGTTCTACAGAACCCCCAACATCATCAGAGCCTGACGAAGAACCTGATGATCGTACCGTGATTACATTAGCTCATTGGGGTATTGGTACAGAAGCTGAAAACAACCTCTGGCGCCGTCGCGTTAAACGGTTCAACGAAACGAATAAAAACATTCGAATTGAAATTGTAACCCATGAAGGAAATTGGGACCAATGGCTCCAAAATAAAGCTTCAGCCGGTGAACTGCCCGATGTCTTTATCGTCAACAGTGTACCGGATGCAGCGCTTGCTGGATGGGCGAGAAACATCTACGATCTCGTCAGTGAAGATGAGGAATGGAATAACATTCCGAAAGCTTTACGGGAATCCATAACCTATGCTGAAGATAAAGTTTATGCCGTTCCAGCCGCATATCACTATTTAGGTTACTTTGCAAACTTAACCCTCATTGGCGAAACAGGTTCAAAAGCACCATTCCATACCTATGACTATACGTTGGAAGATTTCTTGGATGTTGTCAATCGCGCCAAAGATGTTTCGGGCGTGACGGATGGAACCGGTACGATCGGCTTAGACGCTTCAACTGAACTGATTAACTGGCTCCCGTCTGTTTATGATGAAACGGGTACGATCAAACACTTCGTATGGAACGGGGAAAAATTTGCCTATAACTCTGAAGCTATGATCAAAATGTTAGAAAAAGCTGCTGAAATCTTTGAACAAAAACTGGCATTTAATGCGTTCTCTGATGCTAAAATAGATGATCAGCCGAGCGAACGGGAAACGTTATTTGGTACGAATGACTTCAATCAAGCTTTCGCAACAGGGAAAATGGCCTTTAGATGGGGCGCGACATGGGATGCGGCATGGTATTACGAAAATACAAAAGATAGTTACATCGTAGACTTTATCGGTTTACCTGGCAAACGCGTCGTTGGGGTTTCTGACTACTTCGTCATCAGTAAAGCAACCCAACATCCGGAAGAAGCCTATGAAGTGGCGAAGTATCTAACTTTTGGTGAACAAGGAATCGAAGACATGTTCGATATCATTGAAGAAGCATGGGAGGAAGAAGAAGTCGTACTCACGGTTAACGGCCTACCGCTTAATGAATCTGAAGATATTTTGAATAAATGGTTTAACTATTACCCGTTACCCGGCTTTAAAAAAATCTATGAACTTGAAAAACAAGGCGAATTCACGGTTCTGATGGAAGGCAATAAATACGTACCAGGATTCTCACAAGCACGTTGGAACTACGATACAGGAATTGAAGCGACCATTTCCCGT
>DATCJW010000096.1:0-6584 GCA_036562595.1 Haloplasmataceae bacterium
TCTCATATGCTTCTACTTTTAGGATGGACAGTAATGAAGAAATTATAACCGGGGGGATTGGAAATTTACTCCGTCGGACGGTAGCCGTATTCGGCCAACACCTGCTGCTTATTCCGCCAATCCTTGATTACCTTAACCCACAGTTCGAGATAAACTTTGCTCCCTAAGAGTTGTTCAATCTCCTGCCGAGCCAAGGTGCCGATTTGTTTCATCATCCGTCCGCCTTTGCCGATGAGGATTCGTTTCTGGCTTTGTCGTTCAACAATAATTGTCGCTTGGATATCAACTATCTCCGAATCCTCGCGTTTGGATAGTTGGTCAATCCCCACCGCAACGGAGTGGGGAATTTCCTCACGCGTTAAGAGGAGAACTTTTTCCCGAATGAGCTCACTAATGATGAAGCTTTCTGGATGATCGGTGACCACGTGATCAGGATAATATTTGGGGCCTTCAGGCAAGTAACGAATGATGGTCTCAAGCAGTTCATCGACACCATCACCAGTCAAGGCAGAGATGGGCACAATTTCCGCAAAAGGGAATTCTTCCTTATAACGGTCAATGAGCGGCAGGATTTCCAATTTTGGAATGAGATCAATCTTATTTAGAATGAGAAAGACTGGTGCCTTCGTGCCTTCTAATTGCTTTAAAATATAACGATCACCTTTGCCTAAAGGTTCATTGGCACTCAACATGAACAAAACCACATCTACATGACGTACCGCTTGATACGCCACCTCATTCATATACTCCCCAAGCCGGCTTTTCGGCTTATGAATCCCAGGCGTATCGATAAAAATGAGCTGGGCATGATCCGTTGTATAGACGGCTTGGATTCGATTTCGAGTCGTCTGTGGTTTATCGGAAATGATGGCAACCTTCTGTTTTAAAATTTGGTTAATAAGCGTTGATTTTCCCGAATTGGGACGTCCTACAATTGTAATAAAACCGGAACGAAAGATTTCCATAACCTACTCCTTACCTAGATCCTTTTTTGTAAAAGAAAAGGGTAAAAGATCGTGTTTATTGACAACCTTTACCGCTCCCTTTAAGTTGGCAAGGATGATCTCCGTCTCATTACTAACAAGTTCTGAAATGACCTGACGGCATGCTCCGCAAGGAGCGATAAAATCTTCCGTGTCGCCAACGACAGCCATCTTAACGATATCGTCCTCCCGATAGCCTTGGGAATAAGCCGCAAAAAGGGCACTCCGTTCCGCACAATTGGTTACGGGATAGGAAGCGTTTTCGACATTGGCGCCGTACACCACCTTCCCATCTTTAAGGAGAATGGCACAGCCCACTTTAAACTTTGAGTATGGCGTATAGGCGTTTTCACGCGCTTTTTTTGCTTCTTCAATTAAACGTTCATTGGTCATTTGAACCACCCTTTCTGTTTAAATTCAATGCATTCAGTACCGCTTCTTGCTTACTAAACATGACCGCTTCCTCTTCTGGTGTCATGTGGTCGTAACCCAACAAGTGCAAGAGCCCATGACACACTAGAAAACCGAGCTCCCGTTCTAAGGTGTGGCCATATTCAACAGCCTGTTGTCTGGCAACTTCTAGACAGACGAAAATGTCTCCCAATATGGGTAGCTCTACCCCAACGATTGTGTCATCCGTATCGTTTAATGCGAAAGAGATGACATCTGTTACCCGATCATGACCACGGTAATCGCGGTTAAGTTCCTGAATTCGATCGGGAGTCACGAAAATAACGCTCACCTCTTTGTCCTTCGATATGCCTTCTTGTTCGATTGTCTTTTCAATCACCCGGGTCAATAAGGGAACCCACTCTTCAATCGATTCATGGGTTTCATTCACAAAAACAATGTCAACCATGTGTTCTCTCCGCCTCATAAGCCTCATACCGCTCAAGCACTTTCTGAACGAGCGGATGACGAATGACGTCGAGTAAGTCGAAGTAACATATTTTCACATCTTTCATATCCTGTAAAATCCGGATAGCGGTAATCAATCCGGACTGATGACCACGAGGAAGATCGATCTGTGAGATGTCCCCGGTTACCACCATCTTGGATTGAAATCCTAGCCGGGTAAGGAACATTTTCATTTGTTGTTCCGTCGTGTTTTGCGCCTCATCAAGGATGACGAAGGCATCATCCAATGTTCGGCCACGCATGTAGGCCAAAGGAGCAATCTCAATTACACCCTTTTCGATTAGGCGTTCCGTCGTCTCGTAACCAAGCGTGATGTGAAGCGCATCGTAAAGCGGCCTTAAATAGGGATCGACCTTCTCCTTTAAATCACCAGGCAAAAAACCAAGGCTTTCGCCAGCTTCAACTGCAGGGCGTGTAAGAATAATGCGCTTCACCTGCTGATTTTTAAGAAGGCTCACCCCCTTGACCACTGCAAGGAAAGTTTTCCCCGTTCCTGCTGGACCGACGCCAAACACGAGATCATAGGCATCAATGGCATGAATATAATGCCGTTGATTAAGCGTCTTGGCCGTTATCAGTTGCCCATGAATATCCTTGCCTATGACCATCTTATATTGATGGAGTGAGATGAGCTCGTCTAACTTGCCATGTTCTAACATCTTAAAGGAATAAAGAATATCTCGTTCATTAATATTTTTCTCATACTTTAAAATGATTTGTAAAGTCTGTAAGAGGGCGGTGATAGCGGCGATGGTTTCTTCCGTTGCCGGTCGAACGAATACCCGTTCACCACGCGTTATAATATCGACATGAAAATAGTCCTCCATAAGGCGCAAATGTCGATCTTGATGACCCAAAATGGCAACGGTTTCTTCGATGGATTGGAATGAAAAATTGAGTTCCTTATATTCACTCATCCACATGTCTCCTTTGAAATACAGCGATATTCTCGTTAGTGACGATGAGAAAGTGATAGCGATATCGGTCCTCGGTTTCTTCGCTTCGTAAAAGAAGAAGATCGAGGATCTCATCGCCCTCTTCTAATTGTTCGCTTAATTCGGCATAAATCACCGATTGGGCATAGGGGATAGATGTCTGCTTATCATACAGTTTTATTATATCATTTTTTTCATAATAGTGAACTTTTTTTAAACCAAATGGTAATGTCAAATGAAAGAGTTTTACAGGCTCTTCCGATTCTATCGTATCAAACTTAGTATATGAATGGTTAGGCGTTCTTATCGGTATGCGTAATCCAAATAGAGAGAAATAGGTATGGGTAACAATTCTCCCCGTATACTCTTCTTTTTTTAATGCTTTTGGCACTTCAACCGTTCGCTCACGATGCACCCGTGCCATGACTTTTCCCTCAGCAGGAATATAAAATGGTGCACGATCGGGATACTTGATGGTCAAATTTCCGCTTACCAAAAGGTCCCCCTTTTTCACGTATTGGTTTTCCGTTACGATGACAACTCCCTGTCGAACATGAAATTTTGTAATAAAACCGGACTCCCGCGCAATTAAATCACCATAACCTTCACGTTTAACGACTTGTTTATTGATAATCCCGGGTTCAAGCACTGTTACCCGTAAAACCGTGCCTTCACGGCGAACGTCAACCCACTCGAGGTCAGGAAAAGATTTCCGAAGGGTTAAGTTAATCGTATTGAGATCTTCGTCCAAGAAACGTAGCCAAAGGACTTTCTTATAATGACTTTCAATAATCTCACGAATCGCCTCATTATGTTTTGATTTCGCATTAAATTCAATAGCTTGTATACTGTGTGAATAAATGGTTAAAAAAAGAACGAAGAAGATGAGCCCGATCAATAATGGAACATTCCCTTTTATAGCATAAAAATAATGAATGGGTCCCAAATACCCCATCTTTTGGTGGGGAAATCCGCGTAATGCTTGACGATGGATATAGGGGACGTGAAGAATGAATGAATCTCCTTCCTCTTGGACAATCTTCACTTTTATACCCTTTTCGCGAACAAGTGGCACTAAATCACTCCGTTTGATTTTGATAACGATACAATTGTTAAGCATGACGATCCCCCATAAACGTTATACCTGAAACATTACCTTCCACTTCCATCACATATTGGCTAAGCGTTGTCACCTTTAAGTTATTGCCCGTGATTTTTAAATTCGATAGAATGACCTCTGTATCGGTTATGAAGAGAAGATCTTTATAGTTTTGGATGATTACTTTTCGCCCACCCATCACGGTCACCCGTTCCTCCTTTAAAAAAAACGCCTGTTCAAAACGGCGAGTCTTTTGTAAAAGACCACGGATTATTTTCATCACCATCACCTATCTCAAGTATATGAGGAGAAACCGGGCATTTGACTAAGCAAAATAAAAAATGGTATGCACATACCATTTTTTATCATCATATCAACCAACGAGCTACACCTTAAAGCCGATAAAAAGCCCAATCACGATTAAAGCGATCAATAACAGGCAAGAAGAAAAACGAATTTTAAATGTCGAATTTCTGGCATATGGTATACCAACGACAAATGACGAAATTAAACCGCCTACAAGTGCACCAAAAATAGCCATGAAATAGGCCGACTCGAAAAATATGAGTAGGACAAACAGCATGAGAATAAGAAACGTGAGGAGCCGACGAAAGGCATGGACCAACAGGCGTCGAAAAACGAGAAAGGCGTAGGCAAAAGATCCAAAAAGGCCGTAGATGACCGGGGTAAAGCCAAGGGAAATGATCGGTGTGGATCGAAAGGCAAAAAGCATGGTGTTCGATAGAAGGATGGATAGGAGTAAAATCAGGCTATACCGCAGCGAACCATACATTCGTTCAATAAGAAGGCCAAATTGAATTAAAAAAAATATATCGAAGATGATTGATAAAACACTTATCGGCAATAAACTGTTGGTGATGAGGGTATGGGGTGAAAATCGATTCGCATTCAAAACGAGAAGCGGTTCGATCTCTTGATAAACACCGGGATTGAACTGGCGGATCAGAAACATCCCCAAAAGCAAGGCAATCGTCATGAAAGTGACGATAAACGAGTGTTTACTAAATACCGCTTGCATATCCTTCACATACTGGAGATTTAATCGGTTGATGTTCAGCGTAATGAGCGGCAATGAGCCCTTAAAGGGACGTTCCACGAGAGTTGGAAAAACCTGTTGAAATAAAGCGTGATGGCGCAAGTCCTCTGGGTTTTTTACCTGAACGAATTGAACTCCCTTTGGGGGTTCGATTGCTTCCAAATCAAGATCGCAGTTCGTCGCGATGACTAAAATTTTCGGGCGAAAGGAGAGAAAACTCCGTCGTAGTTCATGCTTCATAATATCGAGTTTTTCAAACAACAGTTCGAGATGGGCGTCATTTAAAAGAGGGGCGCTGTAGATGTAAACGATTTGAAAATGTGCATGATTAAAATTTTCTAACACCTTTTCCTCTACATTAAACAACGTATAGGCTTCATCGCGCATCAGGTGCTCAATGATTTCAAATGAAAAGCGTTCAACCTCCGTATCCTCGATTTGAAACCGATGTTGTTCAAGTTCTATAGACATATCATCACCTCATTCTTTACCCCTCTTCACGTCGGATCTGTGCAAAAAAACGTTCAAAGGCTTCAGGAATCGGGGTAGTAAATATGTGCTGTTCTCCAGTTTTGGGGTGAACGAAACCCAGTTTATAGGCATGAAGGTATTGGCCATGGGAGGCAAAGGTATCCCTTGGACCGTAGAACGTATCCCCGACGAGAGGATAACCGATGTAGCTCATGTGCACACGAATCTGGTGCGTTCTTCCGGTTTCCAATACGCATTTAATAAAGGTGTACCGTTGAAACCGTTCAATCACTTGAAAATGGGTAATAGCTGTACGCCCTCCACTCACCACGGCACGTCGCATACGGTTATTCGGATCTCGGCCAATAGGGGCATCAATGGTTCCTTCATTTTGTTTAATCACGCCATGGCAAATCGCCATGTATTCCCGAATTGCCGTTTTCATTCGAAACTGCTCCTGTAACTTCCGGTGTGTCTCGTCGTTTTTCGCCGCCACGAGGAGACCGGATGTATCTTTGTCTAAACGATGGACAATCCCTGGACGAAGCGGGCCACTTAGGGTTGAAAGGTTGTCCCCATAACGATACAACAAGGCATTGACCAGTGTACCGGACGTGTGGTCAACCGTCGGATGGACGACCATGCCACTCGGTTTGTGAATGACAACGAGATCCTCGTCCTCATAGAGGATATCAAGAGGAAGGTTCTCCGGTTCGATTACGATGGTTTCTAAATCCTTCTCAATCAATGTGATCTGGTCGCCCCACTTCACCCGATAGCTGGGCTTTTCTGGTTTCCGATTGACGAGTACGAGTTGTTCGTCAATCATCTTTTGAATTTGACTTCGCGAGTACTCGTTAAAAATTGCTGCGACAAGTTTATCTAAACGTTCCCCCTCCTCACTCTCTTGAACGAAATAAATGTGACGTTCCATAGCACATTAATCCTTTCCAAAGAGAATACATAATGCAAAGAGAGCGACGCCAATCGTTAGGAAGGTATCAGCAAAATTAAAAATGGGAAAACGGATAAAGAGAAACTCAATAAAGTCCGTCACCGATTGGTATACCAAACGATCAATGAAGTTACCTAGTGACCCAGCAATCATAAGCAGTAAGGAA
>DATCJW010000100.1:0-5257 GCA_036562595.1 Haloplasmataceae bacterium
AAGATTTCTGTCGTTGGCCCAAACGGAGCGGGAAAGACGACCCTTGTTAAACTGCTTTGCCGGTTATATCGGCCAACCACTGGTGTCATACGCATTAACGGCAGAGACATCTTTGAATACGAACATCAAAGCTATATGAAACAGATCGCTGCGGTATTCCAAGATTATAAGCTCTTTGCCTTTTCGATTGAAGAAAACGTCACCTGTAAACCCTGCGTTGGCGATGAGCGGGCACTAATGATTATGAAAGACGTCGGGCTTTATGAAACCATACAATCGCTTCCCCAAAATATGGCCAGCTTTTATGGCAAGGCGTATGACGAGTCGGGTGTTGAACTCTCCGGCGGGGAAGGCCAAAAATTAGCCATCGCTCGAGCGCTTTACAAGGATGCCTCACTCATTATCCTTGATGAGCCGACCTCTGCTTTAGACCCCCTTGCAGAAGCTGAAGTATACGAACACTTTAATGATCTGGTAGGAAACCAGACAGCTATCTACATCTCGCACCGTATGAGTTCGAGCATGTTTTGTGATAAGATCCTCGTTATCGACAAAGGACGCGTCGTGGACTTCGACCACCACCAACAGCTTATGAAGAAAACCGATGGTCTTTATTACCGGCTTTTCAAAGCCCAAGCTCAAAACTACCAACTATAAAATGTTGTCATAAGCTTAGTCTTGACACCGCTATCTTTCGTTGATAAACTAACATAATGTGAAAGATTGGAAGCGTTTGAGGTGATAAGATGAAAATAATGAGATACCCGTTTATTTATATTTCCAAATCTAATATCAATCCATTACCATACGTTTGTCATGCTTAGGGTGTCGATTTATAGATTTTTTTTCATGTAGAATGTGGCATGACCTGCGGGACTTTCGTATGAATGTCCTTTTTTTTAGCGATTAGCTTATTATGGGAAGGTTGATTATGATGAATAGGAAGCGTCCAATTATACGGTGGATGATTCATTACAGCTACTTTTTCGTCTTGGCAGTTTTTTTTATCCTGATCAATCAATTCTATCGTGCGAACATCCCAAATTTTTACAAATATGCGATTGACCATATTTTAGGTTTCGATCCTCAAAGCGAGGTCACACTATCGCCTTTTTTTGAACAGATTATCCTCCGCCCGGCCAATCCTTTGAATCAGTTAATGGTCCTGGGGATTACCATTGTTGTTGTACAAATTATCCGGGGGCTTGTTTCCCTGATCAGTAGCTACCTTTCAGCTAGTTTTTCCGAGACGATCGCATATAAGACCCGTAATACTCTCTTTTCCCATATCCAAGACCTCTCGTATCAGTATCACAATGAAACCGAAACGGGAGATTTGATTCAACGGAGTACGTCTGACGTGGAGGTTGTACGCCGTTTTGTCGGAATGCAGCTTCCAGAGATTGTCCAAATTATTTCTTTGTTCTTCTTTACGATTTTGGCGATGATTCGGATTAATTGGAAGCTAACTCTGGTTTCTATAACTATAGTTCCTTTTATTTTCTTTTTTGCGATTGGCTTTTTCAAAAAAGTACAAGCAATCTTTACAGAAACGGAAGAGGCGGAAAGCCGATTATCAACACATCTTCAAGAAAACTTAACAGGGATTCGGGTGGTCAAGGCGTTCGCAAGAGAAAAGTATGAAATCGAGCGTTTTGATGAGCTCAATCGAACCTATCGGAACTATTCCGAACAGATCATTGAACGGATGGCAGGTTATTGGTCACTTAGCGATTTCTTCATCTACTGTCAAATCATTAGTACCCTCATTGTTGGAGCCATGTTCGTCATTCAGGATGAGATGTCGCTTGGATCCCTTGTCGCTTTTTCCAGCATGGTGCATATGATCCTCTGGCCGATTCGTCAGCTCGGCCGAATCATCGTGGACTTCGGGAAATCGACCGTCGCTATCCGTCGGATTCATGAAATATTAAACGAACCCGATGAATACGTTGGGGAGGCGGCTACACGGCCACCGATTACCGGGAAAATCGAAATCAACAATTTGTCTTTCTCCTTTCCTGGTTCGGATACGCCCATTTTAAAAAATATCAGTCTAACGGTTAATCCTGGTGAGACGTTAGCGATACTTGGCAAAACGGGAAGTGGCAAGAGCACGTTAGCCCACCTCTTAGTTCGGCTCTATGACTATACGGAAGGCAGCATTAAAATTGATGGGCATGAAATAAAGGAAATCGACAAACGCTGGCTCCGTCAACATGTCGGGATCATTCTTCAAGAACCGTTCCTTTACTCCCGAACGATATTTGAAAACATTGGGATAGTTGCGGAACAGCCGACAGAAGATGAAGTGGTGAGGGCAGCGAAAATCGCTCACATCCACGATGACATCCTAAATTTTGAGCAAGGGTATCAGACGATGGTTGGAGAACGCGGGGTGACGCTTTCCGGAGGGCAGCGGCAACGGATTGCTATTGCGCGAATGTTGGTGCATGAACGGCCTATCCTCATCTTTGACGACTCTTTGAGTGCGGTAGATACGGAAACGGATATGGCCATTCGGGCCGCTTTGTCCCAACAAAAACATCATGTGACGCGAATCATTATTACCCATCGTATTGCTACCGCGATGGAGGCTGATCAAATCATTGTCCTCGATCAAGGCGAAATTGTGGAGCAGGGCACACACGAGGAACTCCTGAAAAAAGATGGCCTTTATAAACGGATTTGGGAAATTCAGCATCAATTGAAGGTGGACTTCGAAACGCAAGTCGAGGGAGGTGGCTTGGCATGAGCCGCTTTGAAGAACAAGATTTTACGAAGTTTAACTTTAAAACGTGGCGTAAATTATTACGGCATCTTATTCCACTAAGAAAATTTCTCATCCTGGCGGGAATTGCGGTTATCGTGTTGGGAATACTCGATGTCCTTTTCCCCTTCATGACGAAAATCGTCATTGATCAATACATTGGCCACAATGACCTTGAGGGGCTCAAACGCTTTGCGGTTCTTCTCTTTATGATCGCCTTGACGGAGACGGCAGGGGTGTATCTCTTCATTCGGATGGCGGGTAAAATTGAAGTGGAGCTTTCGTATCGCTTACGAAAACAGGCATTCGAACACCTTCAAGGTTTATCCTTTAACTACTTCAATAAGACGCCAGTCGGATGGATCATGTCACGACTGACCAGCGATGCGACGCGGCTATCGGAAATCATCTCGTGGGGACTAATCGACCTCTGTTGGGGCGTTCTCATGATGATTGGCGTGATTATCGCTATGTTCATCGTAAATGTAAAACTCGCTCTCATCACCCTTTCCATCGTACCGCCTTTAACCGTTTTGACTCTCTTTATCCGGCGGAAGATATTATATGTTTACCGAGAAGTGCGGCGCATCAACTCCAAGATAACGGGTGCCTTTAACGAAGGCATCATGGGAGCCAAAACGACGAAAACGCTCGTCATCGAGGAGAAGAACAATCGTGAATTTGAATCGCTAACGTCTTCGATGAAGGCACGGTCCATTCATGGGGCGATCATCTCCGCGTTTCTTTTACCGACAGTACTCGTTATTAGTTTCATTGGAACGTCGCTTGCCATCTACTTTGGTGGAAAGGAGTATTTGGCGGGTGCCATCCAAATCGGCGTTCTCCAGCTGTTCATCAACTTCTCGATGCAGTTTTTCGATCCGGTCATGATTTTTTCCCGCATCTTTGCGGAGTTGCAACAAGCACAGGCAGCGGCCGAACGGATTATCTCCCTTCTTGAAACAGAACCAGAAATTGTCGACCGCCCAGACGTGATTGAAGTCTATGGGGACTATCTTCATTTCAAACGGGAAAATTGGGAGCCCATTAAAGGGGATATCACCTTTGAAAACGTGGATTTCTGGTATGAAGAAGGGGAACCGATTCTTGAAAACTTTAACCTCGAGGTAAAAGCAGGAGAGACGATTGCCCTTGTCGGTGAAACCGGTGCTGGGAAAAGTACCATCGTTAATTTAGTCTGCCGGTTCTTCGAACCTCGGAATGGGCGGATTCTCATCGATGGAAAGGACTATCGCGATCGCTCACTGGGATGGCTTCATGCCAATATTGGATATGTCCTCCAAACGCCCCATCTTTTTAGTGGAACCATTCGGGACAATATCCGATATGGAAAACTGGATGCGACCGAGGAAGAGATTATACAAGCAGCAAAACTGGTGAATGCCCATGACTTCATTATGCAACTCGAAAAAGGTTATGACACAGAGGTCGGGGAAGGCGGGGCGAAATTGTCGGTCGGCCAAAAACAACTGATTTCCTTCGCAAGGGCAATTATTGCCGATCCTAAAATCATCATACTTGACGAGGCGACTTCTTCGATCGATACGGAGACGGAACGGATGATCCAGCAGGCCATTGAGACGCTCTTGAAAGGACGAACGAGTTTTATCATCGCCCATCGCCTCTCGACCATCGTCAACGCGGATCATATTATTGTCATCCGCGATGGAAAGATTGTGGAACAAGGAAACCATTCCTCTTTAATTCAAAAGAAAGGTTACTACTATCGCCTGTATACCAATCAGTTTGTTGAGGAACAAGTGGCAGAGTTGTTTAGTGCCAGTAGCACGCCTGCCTAATGGATGTGGAAAGGAGGATTCCAATGCCAGTTGTTGACGTGAATTTCTATTCCGCTTCTCTCTATCGTCATGCATCGTATAAAGCCATTATCCCCACAGCCCAATTGGATGACTATCCTGACGGGCTGCCAACCCTCTATCTTCTCCACGGTCTTCACGGAGATGAAACGAATTGGTTGTACTACACGGACATCGTGCGAATCGCAGAAAAGTATAATTTGGCTGTTGTCCTTCCAAACGGGGATAATAGTTTCTATGTCGATCAAATCGACCGCCGGAATTATTACGGGAAACTGATCGGCGAAGAACTTGTTAGAGAAACCCGTAAACTGTTTCCCCTTTCTCCAAAGCGCGAACACACCTTTATTGGAGGACTGTCCATGGGCGGATACGGCGCTTTGCGGAATGGATTGAAGTATGCCTCGACATTTGGGGCAATTGTTGCTTTCTCATCCGCCCTCCTGCAAGGAAACATTATCCGCCGCCAATTCCAACTGGACCATCCCTTTGCACAACAAGATTTTTATGAAGTGACCTTCGGAGATATTGAGCGGTTTGATGAAAATGAGAACAACGTAGAAGTCTTGGTCAAAAGGTTGAAATCGGAAGGGATTCCTTTCCCGAAACTGTATATCGCTTGTGGGACGGATGACTTCCTATTGGAACC
>DATCJW010000116.1:0-18087 GCA_036562595.1 Haloplasmataceae bacterium
GAATTTGGAGCGGTATTGGTTTCTCTTAATGATTTTTTGAACTTCCCGATTCATAAAATCATCTCCTCGCTACAAATTTATGATGCTCGGATCAAACATATGCCTAAGATATGAGACAACCGTTTTCATATTCTTCTCCTAATCCTTACATATTTTAGTATCAAAAAAAATAGAATAGCGGTAGAAAAACACCTATTTTAGCGAAAGGTGGGGCAGGATGTTAAAGGAATCCTTTTCTTTCGATGATCCGAAGAGTATCATCCAATCCAACCTCCCCCTCGCAGAAAAAAAGTTACAACTTGCAAGTTTAAAACTGGACCAGGATGAAAAATTAAAGAAACTCAAAAAAGAATGGGAGAAATCGCGGCCGAAGGTCAATTTAGGGGGAAAGATCGTTGTTTTCCTAACCCTCTACCTTCTAACCGGATGGCAGATCGAATTTACCCTTTTTCTCTTCTGTACTTTTTATTTCTACAAATTCATCAAGTGGCTTCTTGTCGGTCCAACACACAAAATCAAAGAAGCAGAAATGAAACAAGTTGAAAAAAGGATTAAAACAATCGAACAGTATTTAAAACTATTGAAAGACATCTAGTCCGCAAGGATTTTATGGTATTCATAGCCCTTAATTTGGCGGAAGTAGACCATAAACGACTGACATGAGCTGATCCATCCGTATTCCATGGTCTTAAGAAGTTTATTGCAAATCTTAAAAAGGCCCTTATCCGTATGTGACACAATCACATTCATGAGTTAATCGTTATTACCAAGGAAAATCCCAAGGACAGCATTTCCAATAATCGGATATTATCTCAATACATAGAATATTTTTTTCTTGCTAGACTATATATAAACGCTATATAGGAGGGACACGATGAAAGCAAATGATCCTAAGCATAAAAGAAGGAACAATCCCTACCATGACTTCGAATATGATCCTACGAAAGGGATAGAAATTCCAAATCTCCCCTATGATGAGGAAATCGCAGAAGAAACCGAAGCCGTTCAAGACGAAGAAAACGATGAACAGAAAAAAAGAGATCCCAATCAACCGTTTGTGGACCTCGTGGATAGCGAAGTATTAGAATAGCCAATCATTCATTTATCCAAAGAGCCTTAATATAGGCTCTTTTTTTACTTGGATGACAATGCGAGGAGTGTTTTCACCCATTCAAACACCCAACCACCCACCCACTGGTTAAACTAAGCATCCCACTGATTAGAATAAATCAATAGATGTAAGCGTTAAGAACGCAAAAAAGACGACAAAAAGGAGGAAAAGAAGTGCAAGATAAATCCGGTCACGACGTTTAAAAGACACCGCATCACCTCATCAGTAGGGTATGGGAATGCATAATCAAGAGTGCTTCGCTTTAACTTTAATAATAAGTTATGTATAATTAAGATATCATATAGAGAAGGGAGTTCGCAATGAAAACGCTAATCAATCATTCAACAGATCCCCACTATAACCTAGCGATGGAGGAATACCTTCTAAAGAACGTTGACTTAAACGATGACCTAATCTTCCTTTGGCAAAACGAGCCGTCCATCATCATTGGAAGAAATCAGAATACGATTGAAGAGATTAACCTTGAGTACGTTGAAAAATACAACATTCACGTCGTACGGCGAACTTCTGGAGGGGGCGCCGTCTATCATGACTTGGGTAATATTAACTACACTTTTATGACCAAAAGTTTAAAAGATAACTTAAATAACTACCGGAAGTTTACCGAACCCGTCATTAAAGCCCTAAGACATTTTGGTGTACCAGCAGAGTTTTCCGGCCGAAACGACATCGTCGTCGAAGGTAAAAAAATATCAGGAAATGCCCAAAGCTACTATAAGAATAAGATGTTTCATCATGGAACGATCTTATTCGATTCCGACCTTGACAGGGTCAACAAGGTGCTAACCGTCAAGAAGGAAAAGATCGAATCCAAGGGCATCAAGTCCATTCGTAGTCGGGTGACCAATATCCGGCCATACTTAAAACAGGATATGGACGTAAAAACTTTCATGGATGAACTATTGAAATTCATTCTCGACACCGATGATATCACCCCTCACATCATCACCTTAAGCGAGGAAGACCTCCGTCAAATTCAAAAACTTCGGGACGAAAAGTATATGACTTGGGAGTGGAACTTCGGCGAATCGCCAGCTTTTACGATTCAGAAAACAGGTAAGTATGCAGGCGGTATGATTGATGTCCGATTTAACGTAGAAAACGGTCGCATTGTGGACTGTAAATTCTATGGCGACTTTTTTGGACGTGAGCCGATCGATGGCCTGATCAAGGATCTGATCGGTCTTCCGTTTACAAAGGAAGCCATTCAAGCGAAACTCGATGAAGTTCCGCTTGAAGACTACATGTATAACATTACCCGTGAAGACCTCATCAACTGTATCTTCGGCTAAGCGAAATCCCAATCGTTTAATATATCATATGAAAACATATCCAGTCCGTGGATTCCTAACTATCCGAAATGTCCGATCCGTGTATTAATGAAAATTGAAAAGAAAAGGATATAACCTCTGTTTAACGTGCATGACGAAAAAACCCTATAGAGGGTTTTTTCTTTTTCCACTCTATAGGGTATTGATGAGATGTATCGACTATTTTGCCTTTTTCAAGATATGGATGGGATGGCCTAACGCCACGTGCGCGGCTTCCATGATAATCTCACTAATCGTTGGATGAGGATGAATAGCCCCTGCGAGATCATCAAGTGTCCCTTCTAAGGCCATGGTCATGACCCCTTCGCTAATGAGATCCGTTGCATGGGGTCCGATAATATGGATTCCGAGTACTTCACCATAAGTTGGGTCGGCAATTATTTTCACGAAACCATCAGTGTTCCCCTCGGCTAACGCCTTCCCATTAGCGGCTAAAGGAAAAGTTCCGACGATGGGCTCGATCCCCTGTTCACGGGCTTCACGTTCGGTGAGCCCCACTTGGGCAATCTCAGGGAAACTGTAGATTGCCGAAGGCACGACGCGATAGTCCATCTTTGCCTCCATGCCCATCGCATTTTTTGCTGCAACAATGCCCTCTGCCGAAGCCACGTGTGCCAGCATCATTTTTCCGTTCAAATCACCGATGGCAAATACATTGGGGACGTTCGTCTCCATCCGTTCGTTCGTCACTATTCCTTGACGGGTCGTTTCGAGTCCGAGGGCTTCTAGCCCCTTCAGGTTCGGTTTTCGCCCGATACTAACAAGCACCACATCCGCCTTTACTTCATGCGTTGACCCGTCCTTTTCGTAAACGACCTGACCCGATTTGAAAGCGACGACGTTGGCACCGGTCTGGATGGTCACACCTTGTCGTTTTAAGATGCGTACCATGGTATCCCGAATCTCGTCATCCGTCATCAGTAGGATCTGGTCCATTTTTTCAAGAATGGTAACCGACGATCCCAAAGAACTGAAAAGTGAAGCGAATTCGACACCGATGACGCCTCCACCGACGATGACCAGTTTTTCGGGAATGTGGTCAATGGCAAGGAGTTCTGTGCTCGTCATCGCAAAACCGCGTTCATAAGCTTCTTGTAAGCCGTCAATAGGCGGCAACAAGGGGGAAGACCCTGTCGCTAGTATCAATTTTTTCGTCGTCAGGCGCTCCCCATTGACCTGAACCGCTTGCGGGCTGATTACCTCGCCAAACCCTTCATAAACGGTGACGTTGTTGCGCTTTAATAAGGTCTTCACGCCATTCGTCAGTTGTTTAACGACTTGATCCTTGCGCTTGAGCATCCCTTTCCAGTCAATACGCACGGATCCCTTATCAAACATGACGCCAAACTGATCGGCAGCTAAAACGGTTTGATAGACGCTCGCGTTTTTGAGTAAGGTTTTCGTTGGAATGCAGCCAACGTTTAGGCATACCCCACCAATAAATTCCTTTTCGATGAGTGCAGTTTTTGCCCCCAATTGGCTAGCCATGATAGCCGCAACATAGCCGCCTGGCCCACCCCCAAGGACAATGATATCATATGCGCTCAAAACGGCACCTCCTAGCTTAGCAGCAACAGTGTCGGATTTTCTAAGTACTGCTTTAATTGTAACATGAATCGGCCAGCATCACCACCATCAATGATGCGATGATCAAAACTAATCGTAACAGGCATCATGTGCCGAATGACGATGGCATCATCGACAACGACCGGTTTCTTTTCAATCATTCCGACCCCAATAATCGCTGCTTCTGGATAATTGATCACGGGAACCCCGTAACTGGAGCCAAAAGCTCCGTAGTTCGTAATCGAAATCGTCCCGCCTTGGAGGTCCGGCAATTGGATCGTCCGTTCGCGGCTAGCCGTCGCCAAACGTTCAATCTCCTTGGCAATTTCAAAGATGCTCTTTTGATCGGCATCCTTAATGACAGGGACAATCAACCCATCGGGTGTATCCACCGCAATGCCAACGTTATAATATTTCTTTAGGATAATCTCCTCATTGGCTTCATCAAAGCTCGAATTGATAATGGGGACATCCTTCGCAGCCCGTACTACGGCCTTAACAATGAAGGGGAGATAAGTTAATTTTACGCCGTGAGCCGATGCCAGTTCCTTTTGTGCGGCACGGAATTCGACCAGAGCGGTCATGTCGAATTCATCCATCATGGCTGTATGTGGGATAATGTGTTTGCTTTCGACCATCTTCGTTGCGATGGTCTTGCGAAGCTTGGAAATTTTAATCCGTTCGACACGCTCATCTTTAATTGTAAGCGGCTCAACGGCTCGGGTTGGAGCTTGTCGTAAAGTGACCTTTTTATTCATCTGTTGTTCCTTCGCGCGATAGATATCCTCTTTCATCACGCGTCCCTGTGGCCCAGTTCCTTGAACCGTATTGATGTCAATCCCCAGATCCCTTGCCAGTTTTCTCGCTACAGGGGTAGCGAGCGCTTTCTTTCGCATCGGTTCTGTGGTTTGATTGACCGGTTGGCCTTCATGACTGCTGGCAATTACTTCTGAAGAGACTTCGATGGCTCCGACAACACCAGCGCTGTCTTCTTCTTCGCTGATGGGTTCCGTTGCCGAAGACGGTGCATCCTGCTGGTCACCGGATCCATCATCAATCGTGACAATGACATCACCAACGGTGACGGTATCTCCAACGTTAAAGTGAATTTTAGCGATTTTCCCATTAACCGGTGAAGGCAATTCAGCATTTACCTTATCGGTTTCCACGATGCAGAGGGTGTCCCCTTCCTTCACCACATCGCCTTCTTTTACTTCCCACTTGAGAAGTACCCCTTCATGGACGCCTTCCCCTATATCAGCAAACTTAAAATGATACACGGATTGCACCTCCTAGATTAATATGCCATGAGTTTCTTCACTTGATAGACGATCTGTTCGGGGAAGATCATATAGTGGTGCTCCCCTTTATCAAGCGGTACAACAACATCAGGAGCCGTGAGTCGTGTGGGCGGACATTCGAGATAGAGGAATGCTTCCTTCGTCACAATCGCCACAAGTTCGGCTCCCGGCCCGTAACTGCGAACAGCTTCATGAACAACCAAGAAACGACCCGTTTTTTTAACGGATTCCACGATCGTTTGCTTGTCAATGGGCTTTATCGAACGGAGATCGATGAGTTCAACGCTGATGCCCTCTTCTTGTAGGATTTGGGCCGCTTTTTCCGCTTCACGGACCATGGCTCCCCAGGCGACAACCGTAATATCGGTCCCCTCCCGGACGACTCGGGCTTTACCGATTGGCACGATATATTCTTCATCAGGAACTTCCTGTTTAAACGCTCGGTAAATCCGTTTTGGCTCCATAAAAATGACTGGATCGGGATCTTGTATGGCTGCAGTCAAGAGTCCCTTCGCATCGTATGGCGTTGAGGGAATGACCACTTTAATGCCAGGAATATGCCCCAGCATTGCCTCTTGGCTTTCGGAATGGTGTTCGAGTGCCCGAATCCCGCCACCGTACGGGAAACGGATGACGAGTGGTACGGTATAACGCCCTCGGGAGCGGGTCCGCATCCGAGAAACGTGGGCGACGATCTGGCTCATGGCTGGGAAGATGAACCCATCGAACTGGATTTCAGCAACCGGTTTTAAGCCATTGATCGCCATCCCTACCGCAGTCCCCACGATGGCTGCTTCAGAAATAGGTGTATCGAAACAGCGCTCTTCCCCAAACTTTTGTTGAAGCCCTTGGGTCGCACGGAAAACGCCACCTTCTACCCCGACGTCTTCGCCGAAAACAACGACCGTCGGGTCTTTCTCCATTTGTTGTTCGAGCGCTTTATTAATGGCTTGAACGATATTTAAAAGCGCCATTATTTTTTCACCTCTTCAAGATATTGTTTGTACTCGTTCAGTTGCTCAATCAGTTCCGGAGTCATCTCCGCATAAGTATACTTATAAATGTCTTCAAGCGGATAACGGCCGGTCGCTTCGACCTTGCGGAAGGCTTCCGCTACTTGTTCTTCAAGTTCCTTCACAAGCGTTTCCTCTTGCTTCTCACTCCACAAACCTTGACGGATCAGATATTTCTTTAGTCGAATGAGAGGTTCTTTCGGTAGCCATTCTTCCACTTCCTTGTCGTCTCGATAGACTGAGGGATCATCGGAGGTGGTATGAGCACCTAAGCGATAGGTAACGGCTTCGATTAGGGTCGGCCCTTCTCCTTTCCGGGCCCGATCCACTGCTTCCTTCGTTGCCGCATAGACCGCAAAAAGATCGTTTCCATCCACTTGAATTCCTGGAATGCCATAGGCAATAGCTTTTTGGGCTAAGGTTTCTGAAGCCGTCTGTTTATGACGCGGCACCGAAATGGCATACTGGTTATTTTGAATCAAGAATACAACAGGAGCCTTAAAGACGGCTGCCATATTAATGGCTTCATGAAACTCTCCTTCAGAGGTTCCCCCATCACCGATGTAGGCCAAGACGACTTCATCCTTTTTTAACTTTTGCGCGGCCATCGCAATCCCCGTCGCATGCGAAAATTGCGAGCCAATGATAATATTTACTGGAAGCGCCCGAATGGATTCCGGGAATCGGCTTCCCATCTCATTCCCGTACCAATACAGGTAGAGATTTTCGAGCGGTACGCCTCGGTACAAGTAGGCGTTTAGTTCCCGGAATGCCGGAACCATCCAGTCGCGGTCTTCAAGGGCCGCGACGGACCCGACTTGCGCCGCCTCTTGGCCTTTATTTATGACGAATGTCAGCATCCGGCCTTGTCTCTGATATTGGACGGCTTTCTCATCGGCAATCCGACCCAAACGCATGATTCTATACATATAAAGAAGCTTGTCATTATCAATCTGTGGCATTAATTTCTCATCAACGACGTTTCCTTCTTCGTCTAAGATTTGAAGCTTCTTTTTCTTTAGCGGATCAAACTTTTTGACCAGTGACATGATATCCTCCTTTTATCATTTAATTGAATACTTCGTATTACGAAGTTCACTTTTCATTATAGTATTTGTCCATTTGTATGCAAGGAATATGCACTTGATAAAGAAAATGATTTTCATTATCAAAACGTTATCTAAGGAAAAATTTGAAATTCAATTAATTCTTGCCCGGTCTCTACACTTTTTTCAAAAAAAGCATGTTTTCTAATAGGATTAATAGGGTTTTATGATATAATGGTAAAAAATATTTATCGCCAAGGGCGAAATCTCAATACGTTGAATTGGAGGTATAATATGGCGAAACAACTACCTAAACGGTCTGAAATTCCAGTCGAACGGACATGGAACCTCGAAGCGCTTTTCGCGACCGATGATCAGTGGGAAGTAGAATTCCAAAAGGTCAAAGCGGAACTACCCGAACTGAGTAAATATAAGGGACGGCTCGCTGAATCCGCGGATACGCTTTATGAAGCGTTACAAACTATCGAAAAGCTTCAATTAAGAGCTGAACACCTTTATGTCTATGCCCATTTGCGTTATGACCAGGATACCACGAACAGTTTCTATCAAGGGATCCATGACCGGGCTCGGGCACTGCTTGCTCAATTCGGTCAAACCGTTGCTTACGTGACACCTGAACTCTTAACCATCCCCGAAGAGACGATCCAATCCTTTTTACAGGAAAAAGACGAACTCAAACTTTACACCCACTACTTCGACAAGTTAAATCGTCGTCGTCCACACGTTCTTTCTGAAAAAGAAGAAGCCCTCCTGGCACAGGCTTCTGAAGTGCTTAATGCGCCAAGTCAAACTTTCGGCATGCTGAACAACGCGGATCTCAAATTTCCTATCATAAAAGACGAAGAAGGACATGATGTGGAACTGACTCACGGTCGTTATATCAGCTTCCTTGAATCGTCCGATCGCCGTGTACGTCAGGATGCCTTTCATGCGATGTATGATACCTATGGCAAGTTTAAGAATACCTTCGCCTCGACCTTAAGCGCTCAAGTGAAGCGCAACGTCTTTTTAGCACGCGTTAGAAACTACCGTTCAGCAAGAGAGGCCGCTTTAAGCCGTAACGACATCCCTGAAGCCGTTTATGACCAACTGGTCGAAACGGTCAACAAGCACCTTCCTCTCATGCATCGCTACGTCGCCCTTCGGAAGAAAGCACTTGGACTCAATGAACTCCACATGTATGATCTCTATACGCCACTCGTACCCGATTCGAAAATTGTGGTAACCTATGAAGAAGCGCAAGAACTCGTACTTCAAGGGCTCAACCCGCTTGGCGAAGAATATGTCAATACAATTCGGCAAGGTTTTAATGATCGCTGGATTGACGTGGAAGAAAATGTCGGCAAACGTAGTGGAGCCTATTCATCTGGAGCTTATGGGACCATGCCCTACATCCTTTTGAACTGGCAAAACAATCTTGATAATGCTTTCACCCTCGCGCATGAGCTCGGCCATTCCATGCATACCTACTATTCCAGTAAAACACAGCCTTATACCTATGCTGACTATCCGATTTTTCTTGCTGAAGTCGCTTCTACCTTGAATGAAGCCCTCTTAAATGACTATCTCCTCAAAACGACAACGGATAAAAAGCAAAAGCTTTACATTCTTAACCATTTCTTAGAAGGTTTCCGAGGAACCGTTTTCCGCCAAACGATGTTTGCCGAATTTG
Source organism: Haloplasmataceae bacterium (assembly GCA_036562595.1). GTDB lineage: Bacteria > Bacillota_I > Bacilli_A > Haloplasmatales > Haloplasmataceae > DATCJW01. Next base: position 9,083 of record DATCJW010000116.1, read on the forward strand.
AACATGCCATTCACCAAAAGGTAGAACAGGGAGAAGCATTAACCGCAGAGGTTCTTACCGCTATCTATTACGACCTGAATAAAAAATACTTCGGTGACGAAATCATAGTCGATGAGCCCATTGGCTTGGAATGGGCCCGTATTCCCCACTTCTATTACAATTTCTATGTCTATCAATACGCTACAGGTTATAGTGCAGCGGCCGCTCTTGCCAAACAGATCCTAGAAGAAGGGGCCCCTGCTGCTAAACGTTATATTGAGAAGTTCCTTAAGGCGGGAAGTTCAGACTATCCCATCAACGTATTAAAAGCTGCAGGCGTCGATATGACAACACCTAAACCCATTGAACAAGCCTGCCAGCTCTTTGAAGAAGCCCTAAACCAAATGGAACGATTACTAAACGATATTTAAATAAAAATACGTAAGATGGGATGACCATCTTACGTTTTTTCTTTCTAGTGTTGGAAAATATCGTTGTATTTATAAGAAAGCGTTTTATATTTCTATTGTTTATTAAGTGAAGACATGCTATGATAAAAGTAGGCCTCGTCTGGAACCGCACGTAAAAATTTAGACATCTTTAACTCCTATATCATAACATCCCGAATACTCGGGATGTTTTTATGTTAGGAAGTCGTTTAACTGTTGAAGAATCGCTTCACGCAACATCATCGCTTCTTCCTGCAACTTTGAAAGCTTGTCATGATAGGTTGCTTTTTTCTCTTCGTCCAATAGGTTGCTCAAATTCACTTTGACGTTGATCCATGAGGATTCGATGGCCGCTACCAATAAATGGGTGCTGATCCCAACATCCCCTAAGGCATGGCGATGGCTATAGGGAACCATCTCCTGTATAAGACGAAGCGCCTTCAAACAAAGTGTGGCCACGTGAAAGGGGATTTGAATTGCCTTTTCGGCCGCCTGTCTGATCACCTCTTCCCGTTTTTCCTGTTCTTCAGCTGTCTCTTTCGGCAACTTAAACGCAGCCAGCAGGTCTCTAAAGGCTTGATCATCTTTCGTCACGCATTCCATGAGCGATAGGCGTATTTTTTTTAACAGCATCCAGTTATTCCGGAACATCCGTTGAATTGACTCGTCCTGATCCAGAAAGGATTTACGAGAGATCGTCAGATGACCGATGAGCCGCCCTAATGCCACACCCAAACAACCCGTTAAAGCAACCATCACGCCACTGCCTGGTGTAGGGGATTCGGAATCCACCGCATCTAGAAAAGATGACAACGTTTGATTGAACCAATCCATACGCCTCTTCCTCTACTTTTCAGATTCATACGTCCTTGTGTTTCCGGATTTGCTAGAAATCATTTGATATGATAATTATAACACAATAATTACCTTTCTGCATAAAAAAATAAAGAGCTTACCCGTCCCTTTCCAACGTGTAAGCTCGTAAAGGTTATTGTCTTTCAATACCGACTCCGTAAAGCGGGCCAATTTTGCGTTCTACATCGTGGATTAACCGTCCTTTTTCGATAAGATCAATCGCCCTATCAATAAGTGGGGCCATGATGACATCATGACGAATAAATGGAATGCGCTCACGGACACGTTCATAGGCGACTTGCGTCCCCCGACCTAGCCTTTTTATGGCTCTGAAATCGATGCCTTGACAAGCGGTGATCAGTTCCATGGCGATGACTTTCTTCGTGTTCTCTAGAATATCTCGTGCTCCCCGGGCGCTGATCGTCCCCATCGAGACATGATCCTCCTGATTGGCGCTCGACGGAATGGAGTCGACACTGGCAGGATGCGCCAATACCTTGTTTTCACTGACCAGCGAGGCTGCCGCATACTGGACAATCATAAAGCCAGAATTGACCCCAGCATTTTCTGCTAGGAAAGGCGGCAACCCATCGCTTAACATGGGGTTGACTAGCCGCTCCAAACGGCGTTCAGAGATGTTGGCTAGTTCCGCAATGGCCATTTTCATAAAATCAAAGGCAAGCGCCATCGGTTGGCCATGAAAGTTACCGCCCGAGATGATGCGATTCCGATCGATCACAATCGGATTGTCCGTTACCGCATTCATTTCAATTTCCACTTTTTCCTTTACATAGGCCAGCGCATCTCGGGTTGCCCCGTGTACTTGAGGCGTACAGCGTAATGAATACGCATCCTGCACTCGTCTTTCACCTTGACGCGTTAAATACTCGCTCTCTTCGGTCAGCATCCGAATGTTGCGAGCGGACAATACTTGACCTAATTGTCCGCGAACGCGATGGACTTCCTCCTCAAATGCATCCCGAATCGCCAGTAACGCCTCCATGCTTAGGCTAGCCGTCAGATCTGCTGTTTTCAAAAGATTGATGGCATCATACAGGACAATTGCACCTAAAGCAGTCATGGCCTGGGTCCCATTGATGAGTGAAAGGCCTTCCTTCGCATCGAGATGCGAAAGGGGTTTAAGGTTCGCCTGTTTGAAGGCCTCACCGGCCGGCATCCTTTGGCCGCGATAACGGACATCCCCTAACCCAATGATAGGCAAGGCCATATGGGCGAGTGGGGCTAAATCCCCGCTCGCTCCTAAAGAGCCCTGTTCGGGTATTAGCGGAAGGATATCGTGGTTCAACATATCCAGAAGGCATCGGATGGTTTCCAGACGAATGCCCGAGTAGCCTTTAATTAAAGCATTAACTCGCAGCACCATCATACCACGTGTGACCTCTTCATTAAAATAGGGCCCAACCCCGCAGGCATGGGATTTTAACAGGTTCTCTTGCAATGTCGAAAGTTGACCGTTACTGATGGCCACTTTCGATAGTTCGCCAAATCCGGTATTGACGCCATAAACCGTCTCTTCATTAGCAACGATGGTATCGATAATGCGACGGGAGCGATGGATCCGAGCGATCGCCTCGTCGCTAATTTTCACCTGTTCCTTGTCTCGAACCACGCGCATGTAATCATGGAGTGTGAGTTGATTGCCATCGAGTATAACGGCCATGTTTTCACCTTCCAACCTTTAGGTTGTCTTCAAAAGATAATACCATCTTACCAAGATTTTATGATGGTGTCAATCAACAGGATACTAAATAATGTAGCTATAGCTGATTTATTAGACTAAAGTGCAACCTGTCAAAAATACCATTATGTTTTTTATTCCTTCTTTTTTTATACTTGTCTTGAGTGGGTTACATTTTCCGCGGCCATCCATTTTTTTCATTTTTCGTATTCTTTTCTTTTTCGTATGATAATATATAGGAGTATAAGACAATGGTGATGCGAAGATGAAAAAACGGATTGTGATTGTTTTTACCGGTGGAACCATTTCGATGGAAATCGATGAATCCATGGAGGCGGCGGTCCCTTCAAAAAAAGGGGAAGCGCTGATCAAACGGATTCAGGAGTTTTCCGATATTGCAGAACTCTCATTTGATCATTTCCTTTCCGTGCCCTCTCCTTACATTTCGATTTCAGACATGTTAAGCTTATCCCGGCGTGTAAAAAGTCATCTTGCGGATCCGAACACGGACGGAGTTATCATTACTCACGGGACAGATACGATGGAAGAAACAGCCTATTTTTTAGACCTAAACATTCACAACGATAAGCCGATTATCCTCGTCGGTTCCATGCGTAACATTTCAGAACTCGGCTACGACGGCCCCTCCAATCTGGTTGCCGCTTTGCGAACGGCCATCAGCGATGAGGCCAAAGGGCGTGGAGTGTTAGTCGTTATGAATAACGACATTAATGCAGCGAACGAGGTGATGAAAACCCATACGATGGCATTGGATACGTTTAAGTCCCTCGAGTTCGGACCATTAGGTATTGTCGACCACGATAAAGTAATCTTTTATCGTAATTCCACTCATCGCCGACTCCATATCCCCGCTGACCGGGTGGAAGAACGCGTGTTTCTCATCAAGTTAGCCGCTGGGATGGATGGTGAGTTGATTGACTATGCGGTAAATCAAAAAGCAAAAGGGATTGTTATTGAAGCCTTAGGGCGTGGCAATGTTCCCCCTCAAGTCGTCCCCAGCATTAAACGTGCCATTGAAGAAGGCATTTACGTGATTCTCGTCTCGCGTTGCCCGATGGGACGAATCGCTGACACTTACGGTTATGTCGGAGGAAGCAAGCACCTGAAATCCCTTGGCGTTATCTTTGGTTACAATTTAAGCGGCCAAAAAGCACGCATCCAACTCATGTTAGGACTGGGCTATCGGCAAGATCCTGATTACATCCGTTCCATTTTTGAAATGGAATAAAGCGGCTTTTTGCCGCTTTTTGTATTTAGTATACATATTTTGACGCTATTGATTCATCCTAAATGTGAGAGAAAAAATAGAAGGTATAAAATTTAAACATCTGGATTATATACTGAAGGAGGAACGATGGATCAATGTGCAGGACCAAAAGGGTACTTTTTTTCCTATGCGGCGCAATCGCCATTGGATCACTTGCCCTCATCGCCTATGGCCATTCCCAACCTGCGATTAAGGAAAATGGAGCCATCCACGCTCTCGTCTACAATAAACCGCACGTTCTACTTCACATCCATCAAATTCATCACTACGAGAAACCAGAAAACAACATTACGGTCTATGCCGAACTTGTCGACTACGAAACGGTTGGCGAGCACATGACTTTCCATTTACGAGAACAAGAAGAAACGATGAAGGCCTATAGCTACCAATCCTTCCCTCCTCTAACCAAAGGCCAATCGTACCTGTTCGAAGGCTATATCGAAAAAAAGAACGGTGAAACCCGTTTTATCATCGAACATATAATAACCCTCTAGGTCCGTGTCATTAATTTCCACCTGTTTAAAAGCATGAATCGGGCGGTATTTCACAATATAAGAACACGGAGGTGAAAAGGAATGGCTACTAACAACAATAACAGAAATACGAACAAACTGGTTGTTCCAGGCGCACGTCAAGCGTTAGACCAAATGAAAGTTGAAATCGCTAATGAATTTGGCGTTCAACTTGGTCCTGATACGCCCAGCCGCCTGAATGGTTCCGTTGGTGGCGAAATTACAAAACGACTTGTTGCTTTAGCTCAATCTCAAATGAGTCAAGGGCAACAACCGCAACAACAACAAAACCAATAACACCTTTGTCAGTCATCGTTTCAAAACAAAAACTGTATCAAAAGTTTCTTTTGATACAGTTTTATTTTTTTCAATCCCTGTTGTTATCTGATAATCTACGGCGGATACGATCGTACTCCTCATCGGTGATCAGGCCAAGCGCACGGAGTTCTTCGTACTTTAGAAGCAAATCGTGCTGTGATTGAACAGCAACCGTTAACGGCATATCGCCCACACGTTGATGGGCTTTTTTGGGGCTCGGCAACTTCTGCTTGACTGCTTCAGGCAACTCATAAGGGTCAAGGGGTGCCCGTCCAGCAATAAGAAGCAATGCGCCAATCACACTGCCGCTTAAAAAGCTAAAAACGATAGCGCGATTTTGATATTCTACCCTTTTGAGCAAAAGCTGTACGTTATAGTATAAGGAAACTCCAATCAGAAGCGGCAACAAAATGAAAAAGAAGGCCAGGACATCATTCGGAATCGGAATCCTAAAAATGGTTAGACGAACCATTTTCTCTCTTAGCTGGACGAATACTACAAATAGATAAATGAGATAAATAAGAAACGCCACATGAAAGGCGATATTCACCATCACACCAATTTTTCCTGTTTTTTTAAGTTCAATCGTATTGGTCTCCATGGCTTCCTCCTTTACCTTCATTATTTTTATTATAACGGAAAACCGGAAAATAACTCAATAGAAATCTTTTCTCCAAGTGTATTAGCATCAAAAAAATAAAAAGTCCAAGTTTCCTTGGACTTTCTACCGTTTTTCGATTACACGTCGCAAAAACTCTTCGGTTCGTTTCGTCTTCGGTTGAGAAAAGATCGTTACAGGATCCCCTTCTTCAATGATGCGGCCCTCATCCATTACAACTACCCGATCAGCGACTTCACGTGCAAAATCCATGTCGTGAGTGACGACAACCATGGTCATTCCCGAACGCGCCACATCGCGCATGACATTTAACACTTCACCCACCATTTCAGGATCAAGGGCACTCGTGGGTTCATCAAACAACATCACATCAGGTTCCATGGCCAGTACCCGGGAGATGGCTACCCGTTGCTTTTGCCCCCCTGAAAGAGTGTCCACTCTGGCTTGGGCGAAGTCTTTCATGCCGACACGTTCGAGCAGTTCAAGGGCGAGGCGTGTGGCCGTTTCTTTGTCTCGTTTCAGTACAACCATTTGGCCTATAGTGCAGTTTTCCAACACATTCTTATTATGAAAGAGGTTGAAATTTTGAAATACCATTCCGATTTTCGTACGGAGAGCTTGGACATTGGTCTTCGGGTCCATGATGTTCTGGTCGCGATAATAGATGGATCCATGATCCGGTTCTTCTAACAAGTTGATACACCGTAACAACGTCGACTTCCCGCTGCCAGACGGCCCGATAATGCAGACGACTTCACCTTCATGAATCGTTAAATTCACATCCTGAAGCACGACCTGATGACCAAAACGTTTTTCGAGATGTTCGATCCGAATAATAGGATTACGCGAGGGCATGTTCTACTCCCCCTTCCTGATAGAAGGACTGGCTGGTCGGAAAAGACACCCTTTTCCGCCCGTCAATACGGCGGCTAATCCAATAAAGCAGCCGCGTGATCGCAAACGTTAAAATGAAGTAAATGATGGCCGTGATGATGAATCCCTCGGTTTGACGATAATAAATCGCATTTACGCGCCGCGTCATGAAGAAGAGCTCCGTGACTGAAATGACACTTAACACCGACGTATCCTTAATGTTGATGACAAACTCATTGCCTAAAGCGGGAATACTATTTCTTAGGGCCTGAGGGAGGATAATGAGGCGCATGGCTTGGGCACGACTCATCCCTAGGCTTAGGGCTGCTTCCATTTGACCTTTTGAGATGGCTTCGATGCTCCCGCGGAGTACTTCTACGATATATGCGGAGGTGTTAATGGAAACGACCAGAATACCGGTTACCATAATGCCGCGAATAGTCCATCCAAACAAGTGAATCGATAAATCGACGTTCATTCCAGCCAAACCATAGTAGATGATCACCGCTTGAACCATCATCGGGGTCCCACGAAGAATCTCAACGTAAGCGGTCGAAAGGAAAACGGTTAGACGCTTCATTACGCGAGAAATCGTAGAATCCCGTCGAGTAACTTGAAGCAGCTTTAGCGGCGTAATGAATAATGCCAAAACAAGCCCGATGAGCGTGCCGATTAAAGAAACGATGAGGGTATAATAGATTCCTTGTAAAAAGAGTGGATAATAGGTTTTTAATAGAAAGCCAATTGCTGGCCAAAATCCCTCGGGAATGGCTTCATGGTCTCCATCATCGGTAGAGCTGGATCGTTGGATCGCTTCCACCATCCACTGGTTTCTTTGTTCAACGGGAATCTGGCTTAAGGCTTCATTAATTTGAATGAGAAAATCGGTATCGCTTTTGCGAAGCCCAATTGCGATCGATATTTCCGATTCATCCAAAATAAACCCTTTCTCTGTCAGGCGAACCATCATGAGTTCCGGATTATTGTTTAAGATTTGGATGGCTACTGGCTCTTCGGCAATAAAACCATCGATGGTCTGACTCTTTAAGGCGGTCACGAGCGTTGGATAATCCGGTAAGGGTGCCGCTTTAATCGCACCTTTCAGTTGATTAATGAGCTGCTCTTGTAAAGTTCCAAGCTGTGCGGAGATGCTGGCTCCTTCAAAGTCATCGACGGAAGTGGCTTGAGTATATAGACTATCCTTTCGAACGACAATGACTTGTTCCGATTTATAATAGATGTCCGAGAAGTTAATCGATTGCTTCCGCTCTTCAGTGGGAGACATCCCAGCAATGATCGCATCGATGACATGATTTTGCAGAGCGGGGATCAAACCATCCCACTCCATTGCTCGAATCTCGAGTTTAACACCCAGCAATCGGGCAATCTCCGTTGCCATGACAACGTCAAACCCATCACAGTAAGAGTTCGTTCCGGCAATGGGTTGAGCCGTTTCTGTTTTGGTATTGGTTGTCCAGTTAAACGGTGCATAGCCGCATTCCATTCCGACCGTTAATACCCCATCGGCCAAAGGATCCGAGCTTTGTGCACGCCCCCTTAAGGGATCGGAAAACAGAAGAATGGAAAGAAACAAACTGAAGAAGATGAGAGTTTTACGCATCATATCTCATATCTCCTCCTATCGTTTTACTTTAGGATGCGTAAAAGCCTGTCAGTCATAAAAAAAAAGATGCAGAGTAGCATCGCCTACGTTGCATCTAAAAAAGAATAAAAGATATGAAGATATGATGCAACGGATAGCGCCAACTACCACCGAACCATGGTAGAGAGTGTTATAGGTATTCCCTATAACCCCACGGTCTAGGTATGCCTACCTAGCCGTTCGGCGATGCTGCCTTTCAAACGCTTCATCGCATGCCTGCTCCACGTTTTACTCTTCTGCATCGCTACCTCTATCCGATTTTTTTATGACTTGCCGGTATTATACCAATTCTTTTCTAATAAGACAAGTATTTTTTTCATTTTTTTCATTCATTGGCATAATGAAATCTAAAAACCGAAGAAACCGATTTTATCGGTTCCTTCGGCCATTATCGACTAATTGATCTAAATCACTATTACTCCCCCATAAAGAGCTCGAAGATCAATGCCATCATGTGTTGCAAACGTTCCTCTTCTTCGGGTGTAAGCTTATCGATATCAAACTGAGAAACCGTTTGTATTTCATCGAATAAAGCATGCATCCCTTCTAGCGTTTCCTGTTTCACTTGTGTCACCTCATCTGGTGTCAACTCCAGAAGATCCATCAAAACGGAATGGGAGAGTACGTCATCGAAGAGCTCATGCACCAAGTTAGTTAGCGTTTGTCGATTCGTTCCCAGCCAGTCATCGAGAGCCCAAAGAAAAGCAATCGCATAGCGTTCTTCAAGTTTCCAATGTTCATTCTCAAGCA
>DATCJW010000123.1:0-6797 GCA_036562595.1 Haloplasmataceae bacterium
AGCAGCATGCATGATGATGTAGGCTCCTTCATCAAATTGTTTCGCTGCCAGCGTTTGTCCTTTGGCATCATCATCAAAACTATTGGCATAATCAATGAGAATGGTTAGGTTCGGGTCGACAGACTTCACTCCCGCTACGAATCCGGCTTCAAAGCGATGAATGACTTCGCTTTCCATTCCCCCAATAAAGCCAACCGTATTCTTTCCATCGGCTTTCGCTTTATGGGCAGCTGCAACCCCAACGAGATAGGCGCCTTCATGTTCTGCAAAAAGCACAGACTTAACATTCGGTTGGTCCACGACGGTATCGATCACTAAAAACTTTTGATTAGGAAACTTAGGAGCCACTTCATTGAGGGCATCATTAAAGAGAAAGCCCGCCGCAACAATGAGATCAAACCCTTCTTCAGCTAAAGCGGATAAGTTGGGAACGTATTCTGCATCGGACATCGATTGAATGAATCGATAACCTTCCCCTTCGCACAGTTGATACGCTCGCCCAAAACGTACAATGCCTTCCCATGTCCCTTGGTTGAACGAACGGTCATCGATACCACCAACGTCCGTGATCATGCCCACCTTGAACTCATGATTGGGGTTACACATCGCCTCTTTGGGCTGACAACCGGTAACAACGAAAGCTAAAATCATGATGACTAGAACAACAAGTCTATTTTTCATCTCTAACCTCCTAATTCCGATATGAGTATTGAATTGCTGATTCCCCTTAATCACCGTTAGTATATGTAAAAATTAAGAAAATACAAAAAAATGATGAAAGATCATTCATTTTGTCGTCAAATAAAAAAAGCCCGTTAAAAGAGGAAATCGTCCTCTTTTAACTGAGCGCACTGTACACGGATAAATCGTCGAGTGGAACGATCATTGACGATGCAGTCTCCATTTTTTAATAGGAGATCGGTCTCCATATCAAAAAACTGCTGTGAGAGCTGGGGATTGTTGATACGAAAGGCGATAGTGGTTTCAAACAAGGAACGAAATTGTGGCGTAAGAAGGTTTTCTTCGAGGTTAATGGTGGAAGCAATGGTATATATCTTCACCTGAGGCCCGTAACGCAAGAGAGCCGTGATCATCCCCTGCTCCTCTTCCGGCAGGTTAAAGAAGTCAATGAGATCGTTTACAATCACCACAATCGGCAGTTCCGCTTTCTCATGTCCGTTTAGCCGGTATTCTAACTTGGTATGCAGGTTTAAGAGTTGTTTTCTGGCGTGTCCGACCCGGTCAATGAAGAGATGATGGTAAAGATGAGGTATATTCGAAAACTCATTCAGTTCATAACGAGTCGAGTCGAAGATGGCGATATTCAATTCTTCTGGCGAAAAGGTATAAATAAGTTGAAGGACAACAAGTTTCAAAAACTCAATTTTACTATTGATATCGTTTCCAATGGTCAAGACATTAAATGCATGGTCGAAGGGCAATTTAAAAAATTCTCCTCTAAAGTCACGGCCGATGATCAGGCCTTGTCGGTACCCCTCGTCCAACAGTTCCTTTAAACTGATAAGATACACATATTCGTTTGGAATCTCAATCCGGGCCTGTTGGCGGTCATCGTATTCATAAACAAAACGAATCCGCTCATCCCCTAACAATTCGATGAGTTTCGGGAGATTTTTCGTTAATGCGTGTTTTAGGGTTGACGATTTAATCGGCAGAATAAAGGTGGAAATACTTGGACCGATATAAATTTCATCGATATCTAGATTCGTGAAATTTTCTCTTAAGAATTGACGAATAGCCCGTGCTTGTTGAAGGGTAACCTCCTTTTGCCGTTCCAATACTTGTGCGTTATCATAATAGGTTAATTTGCTGAGATCCGGACGCTTGTAGTTGGTGGGTTTTTCATAAGGAATGTGTTCTTGGCGAAGATGAATAAAGGGCTTCTCATCCTCTTTATGTGAAAATCCCGTAGGAATCCGTTCGGAAACGAGAGCAACCTCACGTTTTTTGCTTTCCTTAGAAATCGTATGCATCCGGCCGAACACACTGGTTACCCATTTCGAGGCCCGTTGGGTCACATCCTTCGTCCCCACCACCAGATCCTTCGTAAAATCATAGACCGTCTTTTCAAATAGAAAAGCCAAACCTGCTAGGAAAAAGATTGAGGCGACGATGAATGAACCCAATTCCCCAATGAGCATTAGTGTTAGCGTTAGAGCTCCCGCCCCAATGATGCCACCACCATAGGTTGCATCGTCAGGATTGTTTTTTAAGTAGCTCAAATATAGATTATAAGTTAAGGTAATGAGATTCGATCCAGAATCGTTCAGTTCCCCCTTAAGCCCTTCATAGACTGGGAAATGACTGAACATCAACAACCCAAGACTAAAAAAGACAATCCCTTTTATACGGAGTGATGAAAAACTGACGAACCGATGCTTTACAATCATGACCACGCCATAGTAGATGACAAATAGTAGGGTTAGCCAATAGAAGTCGCCGAACAACAGGCGAATAAATCGATTGAGCGTCGAACCGATGGCCCCTAGTTCGGATAAAAGGATAAAGGCCACAATAATCAGCAGCATTCCCCAAATTTCAAAATAGACGAGCCCTTCCTTATCCTTCTCAACGATATTTCGCTTTTTTTCTTTCGACATCTCATTCACCCGCTTTCCCGTTCACAGTCCCATTGTAGTCGAACCGTGCTATCGAATAAAAGTATATTTTGCGATTGCCCATTTCTTCTTAAAACTTAAACTTTTCGATGCCTCTTAAAAATAAAAAAGCTTCTAAACCCTATGGCTTTAGAAGCTTTTTTACAATGCCATTTATAATTCATTTACAATGAGCATGATGATTGGTTTTCGTTTCGTTTCTTTATATAAATATTTGGCCATTTTGTCACGCAAATCATTCTTGAGTTTAGTCATGTCAGCTGATGCCGTGACTTCTTTAAAAGCCTCTTCAATAAACGAGGTTAACGTCTGAATGATTCCTTCGTTCTCCTTGACGTAGATGAAGCCTCTTGAGACGATTTCGGGACCAGCGATAATCTTCTTCGTCCGTTGATCAATGGTCACAAAGGCCAGTACAATACCATCTTGTGAAAGAATCTGACGGTCTCGAAGGACCACACTATTGATGTCTCCGATGCTCAGGCCATCGACGAGTACCTGATCGATGGTCAGGCGCTTATCAATGCTTTGCAGTTCTCCATCGACAAACGTCGCAAAGTAACCATTTTCCATGATGACGATCTGATTTCGGGAATACCCAATCGATTCCGCCACTTTAGCATGATTATGGAGATGACGGTATTCCCCCATGACGGGTATGATGTATTTCGGACGCAATAAGTTCATCATCAGTTTCAAGTCTTGTGATGTAGCATGGACTGACGGAAACAAATTTTTTTTAATCACGTAAACATCCGCTCCGGTACGGTACATGAGGTCAATCGTACGTGCCACCTTAATCTCATTGCCTATGACTGGTGGTGCCGCGATAATGATTTTATCGGTTGGTTCAATATGGATGAGGCGGTCGATTTTCCGTGCCATTCGAATCAACGCGTCAAATGGCTCGTGCCGTTCCCCTGTGGCGATAACCACGAGATTCGGATCATTATTCGTTGTCGATTCGTCAATGTATTTAAGCTTCACGAGCACGCCTTCAGGAAAACGCAGATATCCCATTTTGACCGCAAGATCGACTAAGCGTTGGACCTTCCGACCTATCAGTGCGATCTTGCGATTTTGGGCATGGGCGATATCGATAATCCGTTGAATCTGTTTAAGATCGGAAGAATAGACAGAGATAATGATACGACCGGGAGCGATTTTAAACTGTTCTTCCAGAACATAGTCGAGCCGATCGGAACTCATGATGACTTGAGTATCCGCCGCAATGCTTTCCGCTAGTAAAGCCAATACGCCTTCACGAGCCAAATCCGTTAACGCTTGGTAATCCGTTTGATACTGGCGGCTGGCGCTTTGATCGAAAGTAAAACTGGAGGTATAAACAATAACGCCATCCTTCGTATGCAAAGCAATACCTAAGCTATCGGGGATCGAAAACGACGTCCGAAAAAAAGAAACCTGGACATTGCCAAAGACTAGTCGGTCTGAAGGTTTAACTTGGTAGAGCCGATACTCTTTCGGATCTTTGCCCCGTTCTTTAATGGCATCTTCAACAATCGCAATCGTAAAACGCGAACCATAAACGGGAATGTTTAACTCTTCAAGCACATTCGGGACTGCACCAATATTTTCATCATGGGCATTGGATAGAAAGAGTCCTGCGATACGATGCTTATGATCCGCTAAATACTTCAAGTCGGGGATGACCGCATCGATACCTAAAAGATTTTCATCAGGGTATTTAATCCCTGAATCGAATAGAAAAAGTTGGTGATTTACATCACAGACATAGAGATTACGTCCGTTTTCACCAAGCCCGCCCAATGCAAAAATATGAATGATTGATTTGTCGTTTGTTTTCAAATTTTTCACTCCTTCAGTAAAGAAACGAAAACCATGACGTTAATATTATATATCACACCTTCTAAAAAATAAATAGAAATGGAAGAAGTTACACGATTCAACAATAAAAGAGTGGTAGGTACCACTCTTCATCGAACGAGCTTTTTGACAAGCGCATCACGCTTTTTGGGCGATAAAGATTGGCGAGGTCTTCTGACGCCGCCGACCCGATACCCTAAGTGATTCAAAACCGCCTTTATGATACTGGGATCTTCTGAATCGATTTGCCGAAGTTTCTTGACATTGGCATCATACAGTAATCCTGCCTCTTCCCGTGCTCCGCTTTTCACCAATTGGATAAGCGTGTGGAACGTCTCGCCGTAGAGATGATTAAAAGCCGAAAACATCCCATCTCCCCCTGCTTGAAGAAGGGGAATCAGGCGTGCGATATCATGCACGAAAATTTGAAACGTTCGTTTGTCGATACGCGTCAACTCGTGAATCAGCGAAAGATCATCCGTGATGATTCCTACGATATCTAACATGCCAAGCCACGGAAGGAATTCTTCTATGTGATCATGTATTGTTGGCTCGAAACCTCTTAAATCGAGAAGAACAGGGTAATTGATCATTAGTGACGCCTTTAGAGAAGACAAGGTGTCCCATTTTATTCCTTTTAATATTCCGGCCTCTAGAAGTTTTTCATAAGTGAGATACAGCCCATGAACCGGTAAATTCCGAATCAACTTCCACTCGGCTTCCCAATCATCCAAGGTATTCGTCCCTAATGCAACGAATACTTTAAGCGGCTCCAAACCATAACGAAGGACACGGTCAATCAGTTTTTGACGCTCAATCAAGCTTAACTGATCGCCTTCGCCCACCGTCGTGCCCAAGACGACGGTTTTCGTTCTGGTTCTCACCAGATGTTCGACAAGAAACTTAAGACTCGTAAAATCCAGCCGATTATGAGGATTATACGGCGTCACGAGCGGAGTGACTAACGAACCGACCATATGATCATCCTCGATATAAATACAGATCATGAATGAAATTCATATGTTCGATTAACTCTTCATTCCGGACATAAACCGATTTAATCTTGGTTTCGTCACGATCCACAAAAAGATTAATTTTGCTATAGCCTAGAGTCTTTTCATAGCCGATGTTCTGTTCCTCTAACCACTTAACCAATTCATCGCTTTCTGTCACCGGAACATAATAATCTCCTAAATATTCATCCGCCAACGGATGGTGGAGGGGTTCATTTAGATGAAAACGATAAAAGTTATGCTTGGCTGTAATGTTAAATAGAGGGACCTGTTCCGTAATGACTCGTGTCATTCGGTCATCGTGATCGATATGGGTAAAAACGATGGGGGCCTGATGAATAGCGGCAATTTTAGCGGCTTTATCGTGAAGTATGCGCGAGCCATTATGGGTAATTGTCTGGAGTTGCATGTAGTTAATATAGGTATAACGATAAGCATTTTTGATAATCCGGGGATCTCCTGAATAAATGCCATCGACGTCAGATATAATTCGGATTTCTTTCGCATTCAGATGGACACCGAGGACGATTGCAGTCGTATCGCTCCCGCCACGACCGAGCGTCGTCACGTCACCATATTCGGTTAACCCCTGAAAGCCAGGAACAACCAACACGTCATAGGCAGTTAAGTAATGGCGAATATGCGTATCATGAAACGCAATGATGTTGGCATCGGTGAAAGCATGGTCGGTTATAATACCGATCTCGTGTGTAGCCAAAGATATCGCACGCAATCCCTTATGAATTAAAAAATCAGCAAAGACAACGCTGGAAATGGTTTCACCAACGGAAATAAGACGGTCCTGTTCTCTTTTCGTCACATAGCGCCGGATCAGTTGACGCAACGTATCCGTGGCATAGGCATCCCCAGCCCGCCCCATGGCCGAAACGACACAAATGACCTTATTCTCCCCATCTAAAGCCTTTTTGACATGCCGAAACGCTTTTTCGAACCCTTCGTGGTCACGGATCGATGTTCCACCAAATTTTAGGATGACGAGGTTTTCCCGATTTCCTTGCGTGACGTCCTTCATGGCTAATCATCCCGATCCCGTGCCATTATTAGGGGTTGAATCTGTTTCCCCCTTAACGCATAGCGGAGGGTATCCGGAACACGCTTGAAGTTCGAAACGAGCCGATTAGGATACGCGATTGGGTCATCCTGATAAAAGGGAACAAAATATATATTCTTAGTAACCATCAGCTTCATCAAATTGTTCCCGTTTAAGCCTAAAGCATCAGATGTAAAAAGGGCGATGACGACAGGACGATTTCGATTTAAGAGTTGAGTGGCAACGACT
>DATCJW010000128.1:0-4205 GCA_036562595.1 Haloplasmataceae bacterium
ATCAAGACCCCGGTTTGGACCGGGCAATCCACTGCGTCCTCGGCCGAATGAAACCGCAAGGACAGCTGATTGAAAAGTACCAAAAAGTCATCGGCTATAGCGATATTGACCTTAACGGCCATTTGAACAATTCAAAATACATCGATTTCATTATGGATTGCCTGTCATTAGACGAACACCGACGCTTTCAAGTTCAATCCCTTGAAGTTTCTTTCGTGAGTGAATCCTTAGCGGGCGATACCCTGACGATGTATGAGGATCGAAGCCGAATTGAGGATCACGTGCTTTACATCGAAGGCGTCAACCAAACAAAAAATCAAGTGAGTTTCCGCTCCCAACTTCTATTGTCTCCCACAATAAAGAACGAAGGATTAGGAATATAACCCGCTACGGCCACATCTTAGAGGAATTTCCTAAGCATCAAGGATTGGCCGACATGTGAATGAAAGGCCAAATGAAATCAGGCACTTGCATAAAAGCGCGTGTGCTTCACCGTTTAGTGAGGAACGCGCTTTTTTGTGTGCTTAAGCTTTCGTCCTCCTGCTTAAAATCAATCAATGATGGATGGTTACCGTCATATACTACATTAGATAATGGCTAGGACGTGAGAAGGATGGTCGAATTCACGAAGTATCAAGGGAATGGGAATGACTTCATCATTATCAATCGCTTGATTCATGAGATTTCAGATCCTATTGCTTTAGCCAAGGCAATATGCCATCGGCAATATGGATTTGGAGCGGATGGACTGCTCCTACTTGAAGCCTCAAACCCCACGTCGTACCGAATGGAGGTCATTAATGCCGATGGATCCATTGCCAACATGTGTGGCAATGGCTTGCGTTGTTTAGCGGCTTACATCCACGATGAGGGGCTATTAACGGATGAAGAGTTTTTTATTGAAACCCGGATTGGAAAACGGAAAGTCCGGCTTCTCGATGACCGCATGGTTCAGATCGAATTTGAACCCGCTCGATTTGACGCGCATGATTTGGCGATTAACAGTGACGTGAATACCATCATCGATCAACCGATGATTGTGGATCGACGACTTCTCACGCTTTCGGTCCTTAAGGTAGACGTTTTACATACCGTTGTCCTCGTACCGTCGCTTCAAGAGATACCGGTGGATCGTTTAGGAAAACAGATCAGCGAGTTGCCCCTCTTTCCAAATCGGACGAACGTCAACTTCGTAGAAGTGATCGATCCGCAACGAATTCGGGTAAGAACCTACGAACGAGGGGTGGGACCGACGTTCTCTTGCGGTACGGGAGTAGTTGCCAGTTCCGTCATTACTTATCGTCTGGGTAAAACAAAAGAGGTGTTAGAAGTAGAAACGTTAGGTGGCCCTTTAACCGTTGAATTGACGCCCGAACGGTTATATCTCACTGGACCGGTTTCGCGTATTGGAAAAGGATATTTTGAATGGAATTTCCAATAGAAAGAAGGGGATTGCATGGAAAAGGGGTATCGCGTGGCAGTGGTAGGTGCGACCGGGCTTGTCGGTCGGACCATTCTTCAGGTTTTAGAGGAACGCCAATTCCCGATTGACACACTCTATCTCTTTTCGTCCCAGCGTTCAGCGGGGACTACCATGCCTTTTAGGGGTGAAACGATTATCGTAGAAGAATTGAATGAGGCGAACATCCAAAAGCCGATGGATCTCGCCCTCTTTTCAGCCGGTGGCCACGTCAGTAAACAATTTGCTCCTATGTTCCGGGACCTTGGAGCCGTCGTCATTGACAACAGCAGCGCCTTTCGCCTAGAAGAATCGGTCCCGCTTATTGTGCCAGAGGTCAACCCTGATGCCATCCTGCAACATCAAGGGATTATTGCTAATCCCAATTGTTCGACGATACAGGCCGTTGTCCCGCTTGGGGTCTTACATCGGATCAATCGAATTAAACGAATTGTCTATTCGACCTACCAGGCGGTCAGTGGGGCAGGGCGAGGCGGACTCCTCGCCCTTGAAAAAGGCATAAAAGGAGAACCAGTAACACATTTCACACGTCCCATCGCCTACAACGTCATTCCTCAGATCGATGAATTGTTACCCTCGGGTTACACGAAGGAAGAACTAAAAATGGTAGAGGAAACGAGAAAAATACTGGGAGACTCCAGCATTCAAGTGACAGCGACGACGGTCCGCGTCCCGGTACGCCATGGGCATGCCGTCAGTGTGAATGTAGAGCTCTACTATCCATTTCGACTGGAAGCGGTGAAAGAAAAATGGCGTCAGGTAGAGGGGGTAGTCATCCACGACGATCCCGATTTCCCAACGCCTCTTGATGTGGAGGGCAAGGATACCATTCATATCGGGCGGATCCGTCGTGATTTCAGCGTTCCGAACGGCATCAACTTATGGGTCGTTGCGGATAACATTCGAAAAGGTGCCGCAACGAATGCCGTTCAAATCGCCGAGCTATTAGTAAGGAGAGGGTTATTGTGACAATCTTTACGGGATCCGGCGTGGCGCTTGTCACGCCTTTCACCAGTGATGGCATTGACTATGAACGATTAAAAGATTTAATCGAGTGGCACATAAAGGAGGGAACGGATGCCATCATTGTATCCGGTACAACAGGCGAAGCCTCCACTCTATCCAAAAAGGAGAAGGAAGAACTTTTTGATTTCACCGTACAAACGGTTGGTGGGCGTATCCCCGTTATTGCCGGAACTGGTGGCAATAACACGGAAGAGGTTGTGTCATTAAGCCAATATGCAGAAAAAGTGGGTGTTGATGGGTTGTTGCTTGTGACGCCTTACTATAACCGAACGACACAGCAAGGGCTTATTGCCCATTTCCAGACGGTGGCTGACCGTGTGGGAATCCCCATCATACTCTACAATGTTCCGGCTCGCACCGGTGTGAACATTAAACCCGAAACCGTATATACCTTAAGCCTTCATCCTAATATCGTCGGGATTAAGGAAGCCAGCGGCAATATTGGGCAAGTGGCGAAAATTGCCTCCTTAGTGGGTCCGGACTTTGCGATCTATTCTGGAAACGATGACAGTATCCTACCGGTTCTAGCTTTGGGAGGGAAAGGGGTCATCTCGGTGCTGGCCAACATCTGCCCCAAGGCGACACACTTAATGGTGACTTACTATTTAAACGGCCAAATAGAAGAAGCAAAGAAGCTGCAACTGACATACCTCCCGCTCATTGAAGCATTATTTATTGAGAATAATCCGATTCCAGTAAAGACCGCAATGAGGCTCATCGGACGGGACGCCGGCCCCCTTCGCCTTCCCCTCGTGCCTATGGGCGAGGAGAATGAAGCGAAGTTGAAACAAGTTCTAAAACAATTTAATCTTATTGCGGAATAATGACAATGGTGAAGACTGTCCTTCACGGTATGAATGTCCAATGGGGCAAGGCCTTGTGGATAAGAATCGAATAGTAGGACCTGTCCAGTATCTGTAGCCTCGGCCGCTCATCGTGAAAAGCGCCATCTTTCCTTGTGCCTTTGGATCCTTTTCTCTATTCAGGAGAAGTCGACGTAATCATCGGCTTCTCCCATCCTTCATCTAAAAAACGTCTCATTGATTCTGTGAAAAAGAAGACACCGGCTCTTATTATGGGAATGGCGGGACGAAGTGGTAGAATCACAATTTAGGTTTGCTGCTGCTTTTTTGGCGAACATGTCCCAGCGCATTCGGCAGAGAATCTTTTTGGCATACATCAGGTAAAGGAGGGAGCATATGGATCATTTTCAAGAATCTCATGAACTGGCGATGTACATAAAAAACCAACCCAAGGTGACGCCTGTAAAAGCGTACATAAAGGGGCACTTGCCAGAAGAAGCTTTACGTGCATTTCGTCATTTTAGTGAAGGCACACTCCATATCCTTTTTGGGGAGTTGCAAGACGTCCGCCAGCTTATCACAACTTATTACGATGCGATTGAGGATTATATCTTGGAACTCGATCGGAAGAATAGCGCCATTCCCCTTCTTTCACTCGAAGAGGTGGAAGCTCGAGTGGAACCAGGGGCCATTATCCGCGATCGCGTGACAATCGAAAAAGGGGCAGTCATTATGATGGGGGCGGTGATCAATATCGGGGCCCATATTGGCAGCGGGACAATGGTCGACATGAACGCGGTTGTAGGTTCACGCGCTAAGATTGGAAGCAATGTCCATATCGGTGCCGGAGCGGTTATCGCCGGGGTGTTAGAACCGCCAGGAAAGCAACCGGTCAT
>DATCJW010000133.1:0-4054 GCA_036562595.1 Haloplasmataceae bacterium
TCAAATAGGGGCTGTAAGATCTCAGAATGTACTTCTGAATTTCTTTACAGCCCCTTTTATTCCATACCCAACGCATAACTTAGGGTATATTAATAAAATCATCCCTTTCTCTTTTCTCTATCCGCGATTTATGTTAAAATATCGATAAAAATAAAAACGCGCTAGAAGTAGTGACTATTTAGGAGGTACTATGAAAAAAGTATTAGCGATTAACGCTGGCAGTTCGACGCTAAAGTATAAGCTCTTTGCGATGCCAGAAGAAGCGGTACTAACCGAAGGAAAAGTCGATCGAATTGGCAAGCCAGATGCTGAATTTACAATTTATGTGAATGGTGAGAAAAAACGGCAAGCCGTTAAAGCACAAACAGCAAAGGACGCCGTCCAGATCGTTTTAACCGCTTTGGTGAACGAGGGCATCATTAATAGCCTTGATGAAATTGAAGGGGTTGGCCATCGCGTCGTTCATGGTGGCGAATACTTTAAAGACTCTACTGTCATCGACGAGTCGGTGATTGAAAAGATCGACGGGCTCAGTGCATTGGCCCCTCTTCATAATCCGGCGAATTTGCAAGGTATACTCGCTTTTCGCGATGCTTTACCCCACGTGACAAATGTTGCGGTATTCGATACGTCCTTCCACCAATCCATGCCGCCCGAGTCCTATCTTTATGCCGTTCCGATGGAGTGGTATCGCAAATACCATGTTCGGAAGTATGGCTTCCATGGTATTAGCCATAAATACGTCTCACAACGGGTTCAGGAACTGTTAGGCAATCCAAAGGCGAAAGTCATCGTCTGCCACTTAGGAAGCGGTGCTTCAATCTGCGCAGTAGATGGCGATCGCTCGGTCGATACCACGATGGGCTTTGGCCCTCTGGCAGGCCTGGTGATGGGGACGCGAAGTGGCGACATCGATCCGACGATTATCCCCTACATCATGAAACAAACCGGAAAGACAATTGAGGACGTGGAATATGACCTCAACTATCGTTCCGGCTTCTTAGGTGTCAGCGAACATTCAAATGATTCTCGTGATATTGAAGAGGGCATTGAAAAGGGACATGCCGGATGCCGGTTGGCCCAAAATCTGTTTAATCGGCGGGTTGTGTCCTACATTGCCAGCTATCATGCGCTGTTAAATGGCGCGGACGCCATTGCTTTTACAGCAGGAATTGGGGAAAACTCGCCACAAACCCGCAAAGAAGTCATTGAAGCCCTTGCGGTTTTTGGATTTAAATTGGATGAGAAGCGAAACGACGTCTATGGGAAAGAGCGGCTCATCTCAAGCGATGATTCATCGATACCCATTTACGTGATCCCCACAAATGAGGAGATAATGATTGCTCGGGACGTCATGCGCTTCCTCTAATCCTGTCTTTTCAAAGGAAAGAAGGCACGAGTATCCTTTACTCGTGCTTTTTTATTCCATTTCCTTTTGATTACTAAGCTTGAGGTTATATATTATAAGTATACGGGTAGAAAACACCGGGAATTGCAACGAGTTGTTTAGATATAATAATAAAAGAGATTTTATGACATGGATGGTGTGTTGATCAGATCATCGGTCTTATATAGGTTTGATATCCGATTCATAAGCAAAGCCAATTCGGTTTGATGCCTAAGCAAAATAAATATAAAGAAAGGAGGGGGAAGATGTCTTATCAGGATCGTAAGGACGATCACATTCGCCTATTTAGGGCGTTTTATCGTAAGACCTCCAATGATTTCGACCATGTCGTTTTTGTTCACCATGCGTTACCCGAAATGGGAATACAAGATGTTAATCTATCCACCACCATCGGACCGTTGCAACTGCCGTATCCTCTCTACATCAATGCGATGACCGGCGGAAGTGAACAAACCCTGCATATAAACGAACAATTGGCCATTGTGGCTCGAAAGACGGGGTTGCCCATCGCTACGGGATCGATGAGCATCATTCTGACTCATCCGGAAACGGAACATACGTTTCGTGTTATCCGTCAAGCCAATCCGAAAGGAATTATTTTTGCGAATATGGGAGCGGGTTATGGACCGAATGAGGCGCAGCGTATGATTGAATGTGTAGAAGCGGATGCACTTCAGATCCACTTAAATGCACCTCAGGAGTTGGTGATGCCTGAAGGCGATCGGGATTTTAGCAGTTGGATGCATAATATAGAAAAAATCGTTAAAACCGTCACGGTTCCGGTGATCGTAAAAGAAGTGGGATTTGGAATGAGCCGGGAAACCATTCGCCGTTTAGCGTCGATTGGTGTCACGATGATTGACGTCGGAGGTCGTGGCGGTACCAACTTCATCCAAATTGAAAACGAGCGCCGCCGTAATCAAGACTTTGCCTACTTACAAGACTGGGGTCAAAGTACGGTCATCAGCCTACTGGAAGCCCTTCAAGAGAATAACAAGGTGGAGTATATGGCCTCAGGCGGGATCCGTTCTATGTTAGATGCGGTTAAAGCATTGGCGCTCGGGGCAAAAGCGGTAGGCATTGCAGGGCGATATTTGTATACCTTGTTAAAGCATGGGATAGACGCACTAATTCATCTCATACAAACCGACCTTGAAGAACTTCGGCATTTATACACCCTTTTAGGGGCCAGAAATTGGTATGACTTGCAAAAAACAGACATAATCTTTAAACAAGAGGTAGTCGGATGGTGTGATGCTCGAGGAATAGACTACAAACGTTATGCGAATCGTTCGAGATAATCACGTTATGTTTAATTTTTACTTGCATTTTTGTAAATTTCCTTATATAATAACTAGAAAATAATAATTAACCTCTATTTAACTTGTATAGAAGTATGTAGTTAGGTAGAACGGTAGTGGCTACGAACTCTAGGTATGTAGGTTGGTAGATGGTTGGTTATAAATAACATTGATTAGCCGTTTTCAAGAGTTCTTTGCATTAGCCATCAATTAAAGCGTAAGGCCCTATCGTTCCTTACGCTTTTTCTTATCTGTTATTCTTGTAACCACGGTACTTGTTTCGATAACAATCGGTTGAATTCTTCTTGCTCCTTCCGGTTAGCTAGCCGTGCTTGGCGGCGTTTGGGATAACCTTCGCAAACTATTTTTTCCTCATCCGATTCCGGGATGATGTCTGGCAGCTCAAACGATTCTTCTCCTTCGTTCGGGAAGACGACGAACGTGAGAAAACATGTGGCTGCCAAATACCTTTCACCGGTTAGAAGATCTTCTCCCATCACTTTGGCAAACACTTCCAGCGATCGGCCACCGACACCACTGACATAGGTTTCGACACAGACGGAATGGTCTACATAAATAGGATGGATGAAGTTCATACTATCGATAGACGCCGTCACAAGCCGCCGGCGGGCAAGCCGTGAAGCGGAGATAGATGCCGTGATATCGATCATTTGCAGGAGCGTACCACCGAATAGCGTTTGATGAGGGTTGAGATCGGAAAGGATGACACGACGCGTCTGGATAGCGAGTGTTTCTTTGCATCGTAGGCGTGGCTTCATGTGAACCTCCTCTTATCATATTAATTATATTGTATAAGCATTAACAAAATTTATTATATACGAAATTAAATGAATAAGGGAAGTAGATGCTCCTTTTATAGGAGATTCCAACTAAAAATATGAATTGTTTTTAAAAGGAGGCACATTTTTGATTTAGTCTCATAAAGTAGTATTAAAAACTTTTCACTCCATCCGGGTAAAGGGAAAGTTGCAATCGGGTCGAAAATAAGATATGTAAAATGATGAATACATCTAAAATAAGGCAATTTAACAATACATTATGGGCAATTTTTAGGAGTTTATTCATCAAAAATCTAATGAAAGCGATTTTATTTGCGATTTAGTCTAGAAAAGTATTGACGAATGGGGTGAATGTAATTATAATGATAAAAAATATTTTTCCCCTGTTCACTTTACTATACTTGATTGGAAAAATGAGAAAGGAGAAAAATATTTTAAAAAAAGGAGAGAGGAAAATGAAAGTTTACAAAAGGCTATTTACGCTGCTGTTTGTATTAATGCTAGCCTTAGTCTTATCGGCTTGTAAACGGGATAATAAGCTGACC
>DATCJW010000140.1:0-13421 GCA_036562595.1 Haloplasmataceae bacterium
GTGACCAAAGGTAAAAAGGTAATAGAGGCCATCAAGAACCCTTGTTTCCTCGAAAAGCAGGATAAGAAGGTTGAAGAAAATGATGAATCCGCAAATCAGAAACATGAGGTTTATCCCTTTTTGAAGAATCCCTGTTAATACCTCACCGAAAGGAATAGCGAGGGGTTTTGAATGCACTGGATTCGTAGGATCGTTTGCGTCTTTTGATAAAAGCGGCAAGTAAAACCGGAGCAACAGCCCGATGATAAGATTGCTGCTTATATGGGATAGAAGGATGATCAGTCCGATGTAAGGACTGTGGAAGTAACCCATCCCGACGGTTCCCATGATAAAAAGGGGATTGGCGAAAGAGGAAAACTTCATCAGGTGTTTGGCTTCATTTTGATCCAACTGCTTTTTTTTATAGAGCTCAGATACCATCACAGCGGATTGCGGATTGCCGCTTAACATGGCCATGACGAGGACGAACCCACTGAGCGATTTTAGACGAAATAGCCTTGTGGTAATAGGGCTTACGAGATTGCCGATATAATGGGTGATACCGTAATGGATGAACAGGTTTATGAGTATATAGAAGGGAAAAAGGACAGGGAATACCCGTGTCAACCATAACTCTAAGGAAAAGTGAACGGTGCGAACGAGTTCAGCGGTGTGGGTCATGAAAAGAAAAAGGGTCATTATCATAAATATCATGAGCAAGCTGTTTCTAATCACGTGGTTCATGATTTACCTCCTTAATGAATCGTCTAAAGTACGGCATACCATCATATGATTAAAAGCAAAAAATCATAATTTTATTGACAAAGTATGTAAAATGTTTTTATAATTGATTTTGTGAAATTGATAACGATTATCGATTGAGGGAAGTGTAAGAATGGCCAACAAGGTACAAAAAACGCTAGAACAGATGGAAGTTGGCGAAACCGGTCGCATCCTGGCTTTAAATATGGTGAATAAAGAGACTTGTCATCGTATGCTTGATATTGGGATAGCACCGAATGCAGAAGTGGAAGTCATCCATACTTTATATGGAAAAGCTCTGTTCATCATTGATGTCGATGACGTCGAAGTCTGTATTCGTCGTGAGGCAGCTAGGTATATTACGGTAAGTGTCGGGTGAAAACATGAAATATTTATTGATCGGTAATCCAAATGTTGGGAAATCTTCCCTTTTTAATCGATTAACCTCAACCTTTTCCCACGTCGGAAATATCGGCGGGTTAACCGTTGACGCGAAGGTTGGCGCGTTCGAATATGGCGAAATTGTGGATTTGCCCGGATGTTATAGCGTAGCACCGAGTAGTGAAGATGAGGGACTGGTGACGAGCACCCTGCTTAAGGGGGATTTTGATGGGATCATCAATATCGTTGACGGTACCCACCTAAAACGTAATTTACACTTAAGCTTAGAACTCCTTGAGCTGGGTGTTCCCCTCTATCTTGTTGTGAACATGGTGGATGAATTGGAGGCCAGCGGTTTTGTATTGGACCAGGATCGCCTTATGCAGCGATTAGGCATTCCGGTTACGGTAATCTCCGCCAAAAACGGCCTTCATGTCGATACATTGAAAACATCGCTTCAACAGATTCCTCCAAGAGGAACATACCAAGTCATCTATCATCCCATTATTGAACAAGCCATCGACGCGATCATCCAATCCCTTCCTGATGTGTCCATCAACCCCCGATGGTTAGCCATTCAACTTTTATGTGGAAATGAAGGGGTGTTAGCGTTATTATCAGAAGCGCAACGGGGCCAGGTTCTCCCCATAATCGAACGAGCGGAATTCGCTGTATCGGAAAAAAAGATCGCCCATTCACTAAAGGGGTTAATCTATAGTTATCGTCGTGATGCGATCCAGCAACTTCTCGATGGGGTACTGATCCAAATCAGGCCGATAAACCAAAAAAAGCAAATTACCCATCGCATCGATCGCCTAATCATGCATCCCGTATGGGGGCTTATTATTTTTATATTCATTTTATTGGGCGTCTATACCTTTACCTTCGATCTCGTTGGTAATCGGATGAGTAATTGGCTAGAAGGAATGCTTTTCAATCGAATGGCCCCTTGGCTTGAATCGTTCCTCATAGACCGTGGCATACCGTCCAATCACCTCTTTCTACGCCTTTTAATGAAAGGCATTATACCGGGTGTGGGTGGCGTCTTAGTGTTTATTCCGAATATCATGCTTCTTTTTATCCTGATCGCTATAGTTGATGGCACGGGGTATATGGCTCGTGTCGCCGTCATGTTGGATACGCTTCTGAAACGCTTTGGCCTTAACGGCAAGTCAATTGTGCCCTTAATAACGGGAATCGGGTGTAACGTACCTGCCATCATGGCAACACGGACGATCGAGGATCCGAAAGAGCGTAGGCTCACGATGCTTATCATTCCCTTCATGTCTTGTAGTGCTCGGATTCCGATCTATGCGCTGATCGGAAGCATTTTCTTCGAGCGTTACCGGGGGCTAATCATCCTCTCCATGTACTTCATTGGGACGGCGGTCGCCCTGTTCAGTGCGAAATGGTTGTCGCTCTCCCTCTTTAAAATCAATCAACAACACTTTATATTAGAGATGCCCCCCTACCGTTGGCCCTTGCTGCGTAATGTTTATCGTTATAGCAAAACGATGGTCATGGACTTCATCGCGAAAGCCGGACAGTTTATTTTGTTAGGGACGATTATTCTTTTCTTTTTACAGGAGTTAGGGCCTTATGGCATGGTGGAAAATCAGGAACAAAGCTATCTAGCTTATATTGGCCGATTTATAGCCCCTCTTTTTACCCCTCTTGGTTTTGGGAACTGGCAAGCTTCTAGCAGTCTCATTATCGGTTTCTTCGCAAAAGAATTGATTTACTCATCCATGATGGTGATTTACGGCAGTAAAGAAGCGATCACCCTAATGTTTACACCGGCTAGCGCCTTTGCCTTCATGGTATTTAGTCTCCTTTACATGCCGTGTTTGGCAACCGTTGGCGTGATCCGTTCCGAAAGCCATTCCCTCCGTTACACGACTTTATCCCTAGTCTTTACTTTTGTTGTCAGTTACACGGTAAGCCTCTTGATCTATGGCTTCCTAAGGCTAATATTATATTGAATGAAAAAGGGACTGAGCGAATGCATTCATTCGCCAGTCCCTTTTTCCCTTACTTTAATCGACTTAAAGGATAAAGGAAAAACGGAGATGGGAGAGGATATGGAGAAGATGAAAGATCCCAACCATTTCGATGCCAGCAGATTCCAATAGGATCAGTAAAAGCATCATGATTGATGAAACGAAATTTTGAATGAAATGCGTTAGGACTGCCGCAAATAGGCTTTTCGTCAAATAGTATACGGTACAGATGGAGGCGCCTATAACGAAATAAGGCAGGCCAACAACAAGGGCACGGAGAACGTCCCGATGTTCGATTAGCTCGGTCGTAATGTGGATTGAACCGAAAAGGATGATGCTTGTGACGAAAAAGAGAATGGTTTTGGTTCGTTCGGTTAAATTCATGCGATCAAAAAATTCAAAGATAAAGCCGCGAAAGACGGTTTCTTCAATAAGAGGAGCCATCAACGTAAAGGAAAAGACATATAACGGATAATGTCGGAAAGCTTGGGTGATGAATTCCTGATTTTCCGAGTTATCCATGTTAATCCCTAACGCCATAAGAATGGCATTCACCACAGCCATCGCCGTTATGCCGACAAAATAGAATCCGATGCCTAATCTGACATTTCGGGATAGGTTATGTTTGAAAATGGCCCATTCTTTCCGATAGTATGGCCAAAGGACAGTGACAAAAAAAAGCGTGAGGAAAGCGTAGATGTAGAAATTTGCAGCGATACTGGTATGTATCCGGACTTCATTGGGCCAGCTTTCAATATTGTCTATTGGATAATGACTACCAGGATAGAGGATGTGGGCAAGGGCATAGAGTACAAAAAGTGCGGCGAAGTTCATCATGAACAGATAAAAGAGCAAACTGGCGATCTTTCGGGAAAGATCATTTGATGTGTTGAGTTCCATCCTAATACCTCCTAAATGATGATTATAGCATAGATTAAGAAAAATGGAAAAGAAAGATTAAGGAGAAAACCGTAATCTAAGTTAAATAGTAAACCAGTAAGAGTATGAAAACGTAATTCGACAAAATTTTACACCCTTGACGACTATAATATAATAAGATATACAATGAAGAAAATGATAGGAGATCATGAGAAGAGGGTAGATAGTCGTGAACAACCGTAAAAATTTGTATTGGGTCAACCGACGCCTTGGTTATTTCCTTTTATTCCTCCTTTTGCTTTCCTGTTTAGGCGCGATTGCCCTTTTGTATTATCGCCATTACAACATATCAAAAGACGAAATTGACCAGTTAATCAACGAACGGGAAACCGCACTAACACAGTATATGAATGAACTCAAAAAAACATCCGAACAGATGGCTCCCGTTGTAGGTACCGCCCCCAACAACCTTGATCCATTATTCATCTTGAACCATGATGGGATCATGAATTCGTTAGAGGTCACAAATGAGAAGAATGAGATGCTTTATGAGTATCATATAGATAAAAACAAACCGGATCTCTATTTTTATACGGTGACCGTTGATGACATGAAATTCACTTATGGCCTTGATGTGGGAGCGTACGTGAAACACCATCAACCGGATCATCTTCATTTGGACGTGTTGCCTGTGCGCGAAATGCCCCCTTCCTTTGATTACGGGATTACGAGGACTCGCACGCTATTAGATGGAGAGATGATACTATACGTGCACCAGTCTCGGCTACAACTATTTAAGAGTTTCTTCTCACGTTATTGTATCTCCCTGATCGCCATTCTTGGGATTGGCTTTCTCATCCACTACTTCTTCCAATGGTATTCCTTTTGGCGATATAAGAAGGCCTATCAACTCTTTAGCGAACAGATACGCAGTTGGCAATCCATGGGATTTGAAGAAGTGCTTGAGCGCATTGTCGATAGCCCTTATGAGGAAACGTATGCCATCTTAACTTATTTTAAGCAATTTTGCGAAAACAATAAGGTTCGAGTGGACAATCAACTAAAAAGTTTACAACACGAAGTAGAGCAGGCAAGGTATTCGAGCCGTTCGAAAACTCTTTACTTAGCCAACATGTCACACGAAATGCGGACCCCTCTAAACTCAGTTATTGGGTATACTCAATTGATTGAAAAATATGGCTATGAAAACAGTGAGAAGGTGAAGGAATATATCGGACATATCCGAAAATCATCGGACATTCTCCTTCAAAAGATAAATGACATCTTAGACCTCGCGAAAATTGAAGCGAATCAATTTGAACTCGATACAAGTCCCCAAAACATCCGATTGCTAGTGAAAGAGGTCTACGATCTTCTGCTTATTTCTGCGAATAAGAAAGGGATCGATTTCTACTATTCCATTGATCCTCAAATTCCACACTATCTTATGATTGATCCCACGCGCTTTAAGCAAATTCTCATTAACTTGTGTTCGAATGCGATTAAATATACTCATCAGGGGTTTGTAAAACTAGAAATTGAAGTATTTGGTTATGTGAACGATGCGGTTATACTTGAGTACCGGGTACAGGACACAGGGGTAGGCATCAAGCAGGAAGATTTACAACGAATTTTCATCCCATTCGTACAAGTTGGAACCCCGCCGAAAGGGTATCAAGGAACTGGGCTGGGATTAACGATTACCCGTGACCTCATCAAATTGATGGGAGGTGAAATCCAAGTGTCTAGTCAAGAAAATGTCGGAACCACCTTTACCTTTACCACGATCTTCCGCATCGCGGAAAGCGAGGGAAACGTTGAGGAAGTTGAGGTTCCTGATGATCAAATAGCGGATATCATTAAAGGTCGTAAAATCCTAGTCGTAGAAGACAATCCAATTAACCAGATGTTAATTCGTGAAATCTTTAAGGTGTTTCAGAAATCGGATATTGATTTAGCGGAAGATGGATTAGAAGCGGTCAATATGTGTGAAAAAAATCAATACGATATTATCTTTATGGATATCCAAATGCCAAGATGCGACGGGGTAGAGGCGACATTGAAATTAAGGGAGATGGAACGCTATAACCGTGTGCCTATCATTGCACTCACGGCCAATGCCTTTACCGAACAGGTCAACGAGTACCTTTCTCTCGGCATGAACGACTATTTACAAAAACCACTTGATATTGTACGATTAAAGCAAGTGCTCGTTACTTTTTTATCGACTTAGCGCACTAAACAAAAAAGCACTGGTTACAGTGCCTTTTGTTTCTTTTTCAACTCATGATAGCGGTAGCGGGATTCGACGGTGAGCCCGCCAATCAAATAACCATAGAAAGGGGAAGACCCATCATCGGCAAAAAAACCGTCAATGATCCCGCCTTCGATTAAGATGGCAATATGGTTATATACCTCGTCGGGATCATACCCCTCGATGGTTACCTCTTCTGCGAAAAAGAATGGCCGCTGTTGCTCGACATCACCGATGTAGAGGATGAGTTTGTCTACTAAATCTTGTTTGATCTGCATGGTGTTATCGTCCTCCTCATTATATTCCCTATTATAGGGAGATTTGCGGAAATAATAAAACATAATGCTTATCAGTTTACATGCGGGGTGATTGTGGTGGAGAAGGACCGTAAACGGAATCAGGAAAGGTCTCACGGACATATTCGAGAATCCCTTAAGCCATTGCTCCAACGGTTTGAAGAGAGTCCCACGAGCGATCTTTCGATCGAAATCGCCCTATTGTATGATGAATTAGGGGATCTGGAAACGGCGCGATACTATTTTGAACGAGCGCTTGAACTGGATCCGAATAATCCTTGTGCCTATTACGGGTTGGCCATGTTATTTGAAGCAGAAGGAGAAGTGGAAAAAGCCATCGCCTACTATAAAGAAGCGATCGCTCTCGATCCTCACTATATTGCTGCCCACTTTTTCTTGGCCTGCCTTTATGATGATATTGGCGAGGTGTACCTAGCCATCTATCACTATGAACAGGTTCTTTCGCTTGATCCCGATCACTTCTATGCCCATTTGAATTTAGGATCGGTCTATGAAGGTTTAAATCAGGATGAGAGGGCATTATATCATTTTCAGGAAGCCGAAATGATCAATCCCCATCATCATCTCCTGCATTTCAATTATGGAGTGGTCTACCGCAAGATGGGAGAATACGAAAAAGCCAAGGAATCCTATCACCGTTCGCTTCATTATTCGAAGGATTACCCTTTTACTTTTCTCAATCTCGGGCTTTTGTATAAGGATCATGACCATGATCTCGATCAAGCTCTCGCCATCTACTCGGAGGGGATACAGCATCACCCAACCGTTGCCGTACTTTATTATAACCGTGGTTGTATCTATGCTTTAAAAGGCGAAAAACAACGGGCGATAAGCGACCTCAAACAAGCGTTACGTTACGATCCATCGTTGTTAGAGTATCTCTTGGAGGATCCCGAACTCGCGGAAGTCAAACATTTTTTCGAAAAAAAAGAGAAGTAATGGTGATGGCCTAAGCGCATATAGCGTTTAGGCATATTTTATAGTGGATAACGACAACCGAGGTGATAGTCATTACGTACGTAACGCAAAGGGGCGATAATAGAGAAAAAATAAAAAGAAAACATCTTGCAACGTTTCAACTTGATGATCTCCTCCTAGAACCGAATCAATTGATCCATGTTCCCATCCGTAGCGACGACGGGTTACGTCTCATCGAATACTATACACAAAAAGGAGATACGCTTCGAACCATTGCGGAAGCCTTTCATGTGGACCGATCAGCACTGGATTATTTCAATTCTATGGATCGCCTTTACATTTGTCATGGACAAACCCTTTCCTTGTCCAAGGAAACGGGAACATCAATGGATCATTTCGACCTATCTGTTTAATAAATAAAAGGGCTGAAGGAATTCAACCTTGGCTTTGAATTCCTTTCAGCCCTTATAGATAAATTCGGACCGGATATCCTTTGGTTCGGATGTAATAAGCGTTATGAACGGACATCAGTGGCCCATCAGGCGTTTGAAACATACCGAGGCGGACAATCGTCTCCATGACTTGGCGAATGATGGGGGCGGGCAAGCCCATTTTAGGATGACGAATGATAATGGTATATGGCGTCTTCTTTCTCGTTTGAAAGACAAGACAGAGGTGGAATACTTCTTCCAACATCATCCTCCTTTCATTCCGTCACTCGTATTACAATTTTTTTGTAAGGGAGTAGGATTCTCTTAAAAAAACGGCATGAACGGGTATTCGGTAGAGGTTGGCAAGAGCGAGTGCCCCATCGTAAATGGAAGAAAAGGGAAGAGACGCAATGCCGGGATAAAGCACGCGATGATAGAGAATGTTTCCCTTTTCATCTATCCCAGCAATAAATTCGATCATTAGCACTTGCTTTCGATGCATTCTTGACCTCCTTTCAAACTATGAATAAGGTCAATCATAAAAGATGAGGAAAAAAAGATGAAGAAGCCAACCGTGAAAGGCGATAGGGATTGTGATATAATATAAGAGATCTTCGAAAAGATGGTGATAATGATGACAAAACCAGTGGTCAATGTTGTTGGAGCAGGATTAACAGGTAGTGAAGCGGCATATCAACTGGCGAAACGCGGTGTTCATGTTCGGCTATATGAAATGCGTCCCGTGAAGCTGACACCGGCTCATAAAACGGGCAGGTTTGCAGAATTGGTTTGTACCAATTCCCTACGTTCGAATAGTTTGGAAAATGCGGTAGGGATTTTAAAAGAAGAGATGCGGATGCTGGATTCGCTCATTATGAAAGTGGCCGATCGGACACAGGTTCCTGCTGGGGGTGCCCTTGCGGTCGATCGCGATCAGTTTTCACAGCAGGTCACAGATACGTTGAGTGCTATGGATAACGTTGAGATTATACGAGAAGAAGTGACCGCTATTCCGGAGGGGCTCACACTGATTGCGACAGGACCTTTGACGAGCGATGCGTTAAGTGAGGCAATTAAGTCATTTTTGGGTGAAGACTATTTCTATTTCTTCGATGCGGCGGCACCAATTGTCGATGCGGATACTATCAATTTCGATATAGTGTATCTAAAAAGCCGTTACGATAAAGGGGAAGCCGCTTATTTAAATTGCCCGATGACCAAAGAGCAATATGATGCGTTTTATGAGGCATTAGTGGAAGCAGAAACCGTTGAACTAAAAGATTTTGAAAAAGAGACCTATTTTGAAGGCTGTGTCCCCATCGAGGCACTAGCCAAGCGCGGTCGGGAGACGCTTCTTTATGGGCCATTAAAACCGGTTGGATTAGAACATCCAGAATCTGGAGAAACCCCCTATGCGGTGGTGCAACTTCGACAGGATAACGCCTCGGGGACCATGTATAACCTGGTGGGCTTTCAAACGAACCTTAAGTTTTCTGAACAACGTCGTGTCTTCCGAATGATTCCAGGGCTTGAAAATGCGGAGTTTTTACGTTATGGCGTCATGCATCGCAACAGCTTCATCAATTCCCCCAAGGTCTTACGCCCAACCTATCAGTCGAAACAGCGAGACGATCTCTTCTTTGCTGGGCAAATGACCGGGGTGGAAGGTTATGTGGAAAGCGCAGCGTCCGGTATCATTGCAGCGATCAACCTATATCGTTTAGTCAACGGCAAAGAGGCGTTGGTTTTTCCAAGAGAAACGATTATTGGATCGATGGCCTATTACATTACGCATGCTGATCCCGCCTATTTCCAGCCCATGAACGCCAACTTCGGCCTTCTGCCTCCCCTTGACTATAAACATAAGAAGAAGGATCGTAAACGCCTCTATGGCGAACGTGCATTAAAGACCTTAAAAGCGTTCATCGATGAGCATAAATTAATATCCAAGTGAAGTGATGCCGATGGAACATCCCATCAAGCACTATATCACGCTCTTTAAACGTTATTTAAAACACGAGCGTCGTTTTTCGGATCATACGGTTCTCAACTACGATATCGATCTAAGGGATTTTGAATCCTTTTTAATCGAGGAAGGCATTACCGCTATTCAGGAAGTTGGTTTTTCCGTCGCGCGTCGGTTTATCACATATCTATATAAGAAAGGCCTATCGCGCTCATCGATTAATCGGAAGATTTCCGCTTTGCGTTCTTTTTTCCGTTTTTTGGTAGGTGAAGGCTTCGTAGAAGATAACCCCTTTCTGCTCATCTCGCTTCAGCGAAAACCAAAAAAGATGCCTCGTTTCTTACAAGAAGAGGAGATTGCGGCGCTTTTTGATGCGATCGATCGTTCCACGGTTTTAGGGCAACGAAATTATGCGATTATCGATTTATTGTATGGCTGCGGTCTACGTGTCAGCGAGTTGGTCAATTTAGATTTGGATGATATCCTATGGGATTTAAACGTCTTATCGATTCACGGAAAGGGAAACAAGGAACGTTACGTACCGCTTAACGATACAACGAAGGGGACCCTGTTAGAGTATGTCTTAAAGACGCGTCCACAACTGGCCATGGTGTCGCGATCCAATACGATTGCTGTTTTTCTTAACCATCGTGGGAAACGCTTGACCACGAGAGGAGTCCGTGATATATTAAACCGCGTGATTCAAGAGGCAGCGGGTATTTCCAATCTCTCCCCCCATATGTTGCGACATTCCTTTGCGACCCACCTTTTAAATCATGGGGCCGATATAAGGAGTGTACAAGCACTATTAGGACATGAAAGTCTTTCGACGACGCAAATCTATACTCATGTATCTCGCGAACGCCTGAAGGATATCTATTTGCAGGCCCATCCCCATGCAAAGGAGGAAAAGGATGAAAACGAGGGGCTTTGAAGTGGTGAGTGGCTTTGAGGATCGAGTGGTTGCCCTACCTAAACGGCAAACGGCCGGATCAGCCGGTTATGATTTCTATGCCATCGAGGATGTTGAAATCCAGCCGAATGAACTCGTGTTCGTAAAGACAGGCTTAAAAGCGTATATGCCTAAAGATGAAGTGCTTGAAATCTATATCCGATCGAGTATGGCGACCCAACGGGGGCTCATCCTCATCAATGCCGTTGGCATCATAGATAGTGATTATTATAATAACCCTCAAAACGAAGGGCATATTTTGATCCCTCTTTATAATCTTTCGAAGGAAGTTCAACGGATTAAAAAAGGTGAACGAATTGCCCAAGGTATATTTAAAAAATATTTGAAAGTTGATGGCGATGTCGAGTCCGGTGTTCGCCAAGGCGGTTTTGGAAGCAGTAATGATTAGATCCTTTGGAATGCATCATACTATAAAGGAAAAAGATGAAAAAGCGTTGAAAAAACGTTGAATTCATTAGTTTTATATGTTATACTTTACGTTGGCAAAAAAAGTACACACACAAAGGGAGAATAGCGGCCGTGTGCTACGCCTGTAGTGGTGGCTATTCGTTGATCTTTGTGGAGGCCAAACAAAAAAATTAGGAGGAATTTAGAACATGGCAGTTGTATCTATGAAACAGCTTTTAGAAGCAGGTGTTCATTTCGGACATCAAACCCGTAGATGGAACCCCAAGATGGCGAAGTACATCTACCAAAAACGCAGTGGCATTTATATCATCGATCTCCAACAAACGCAGCAAAAAATCGAGGAGGCATACAAAGTAGTAGGCGATATTGTACGTGAAGGTGGAAAGATCCTCTTTGTTGGGACAAAAAAACAAGCCCAACAAGCTATTAAAGAGGAAGCCATCCGTGCCGGTCAATTCTATGTTAACAAGCGTTGGCTTGGCGGAACCTTAACGAACTATCAAACGTTGAGACGACGAATTCAACGCCTCTTTGAACTCGAAGAAATGATTGAGGATGGCTCAATTGAAAACTATCCCAAAAAAGAACAAATTCGCATGAAAAAAGAACTTGATCGCCTTCAACGTTTCTTTGAAGGGATTAAGTATATGGATCGTCTACCTGATGCCCTATTCGTCGTTGATCCTAAGAAGGAACGGAACGCGGTATTAGAAGCGCGCAAGCTAGGGATTCCTGTTATTGGCATTGTCGATACCAATAACGATCCTGATGAATTGGACTACATTATTCCAGGTAATGATGACGCCATCCGCGCGATTAAACTGATTGTTTCGATTATGGCGAATGCCTGTATCGAAGCGCAAGGTGGCGTGATTGAAACGGAAGTCGACGATGATGCCGAAGACATAGACATTGAGAATTTCGACCTAGACGACACCATAAATGAAGAAGAGGACGACGTGGAACAAGACGGTGAAGCGGAGGAAGACGAAAAGGCGACGGAACAAGTTGAGAATGAAGAGGAAAATGAAGAGGAGACTACTCAAACTGCTGAGTAATGGATAATGTGCTGGTGATAAGGGTTTTCTCCTTTATCACCTTTTTTAAGATACTTTAAGAATAATAATAGGAGGAATGGCCATGACGGTTACTGCAAAAATGGTTAAGGAACTGCGCGATCGTACAGGCGCTGGTATGATGGATTGTAAAAATGCTTTAGTGGAAACCAATGGAGATATTGAAAAAGCCATCGAGCTATTACGAGAAAAAGGCATCGCAAAAGCAGCGAAAAAAGCCGCTCGGATTGCTGCTGAAGGCTTATGCAATATCGTTGTTGATCGTAATACAGCCTACATTTACGAAGTGAATTCGGAAACAGACTTCGTCGCAAAAAACGAACTATTTTTGACGCTTGTCGATAACATCGGCAAAGCTTTACTCGACAACCAACCCGATACGTTAGACGATGCACTGAAAGCTACGGCTAATGGTAAAACGATTGAAGATCTCATTGTCGAAGCGACATCGACGATTGGTGAAAAGATAACCCTCCGCCGGATTGATAAGTTGACGAAGGCCGAAGGGCAACTCTTTGGCGTGTACAAGCATATGGGCGGACGGATTGCCTCCCTCGTATTGATTGAAGGTGGCAATGAAGATGTTGCGAAGGATGTCGCCATGCATGTAGCAGCATCAAACCCTCTCTTTTTAAATATGGATACGGTCGATCCAGAAAAGGCAGCCCATGAACGTGAAATGTTAAAGCGTGAATTTGAAAATGAACTGGCTGAAGAGACGAACGAGAAGGCAAAGGAAGCCAAGTTAAAACGGATCGATCAAATCGTAGATGGAAAATTAAAGAAATGGTATAACGAAACCGTTCTGTTGCTGCAACCATTTGTCAAGGATCCCGACTTGACGGTTGAAAAATACGTCAATGCAAATGGTGCGAAAGTACTTGCCTTCTACCGCTATGAAGTGGGAGAAGGAATTGAGAAAGCACAGGACGACTTCGTGGCAGAAGTAATGGCACAAGTTCGTGGATAATAAAAAGCACAACTTGTGCTTTCTTATGCTCTTTACTTATAAATTTAATAAAAAGGATGATCGTTTATGGAGAACACTCCTTATAAACGGGTAATACTGAAACTGAG
>DATCJW010000147.1:0-7808 GCA_036562595.1 Haloplasmataceae bacterium
GCCTAACGCTACCCGTTGCCGTTGCCCCCCAGAAAGGGCTTTTGGCTTACGGTCTAAGTAAGCTTTTAAGCCAAGGATGTCCGCAGCCTTTTGGACCCGCCGGTCAATCTCATCTTTTGGGAACTTACGAAGCTTCAAACCGAAGGCCATGTTGTCATAAACGTTCATGTGAGGATAAAGCGCGTAGTTTTGGAACACCATCGCGATATTCCGATCTTTCGGCGCCACATCGTTCATCAGCTGACCGTCGATATAAAGCTCACCACTGGTAATCTCCTCTAGACCCGCGATCATCCGTAGTGTGGTGGATTTTCCACAACCAGACGGGCCAACGAGGACGATAAACTCTTTGTCATCAACCTTTAAGTTAAAATCAAAGACGGCTTGTACGTTGTTATCGTAAATCTTATTAATGTTGACTAGATCTAGAGTAGCCATCAAAATCCTCCTTTAATTGATTTAATTTTATTATACTGAAATCGCTTTTATTTGTAAATGTTAGAAGTGCACAGGGTTTCGTGACGAATCTTGTTCATCTTGCACATTTATAACTGGAGGGCGAGATAGACAATAAAGGCATCGTTATATTCGCGGATGTTAAAATTCGTCTCCGCAATAAACTTATCGAGTTTATTCTGGAAGGTATTGCGATGCATGTAACATTGTTTGGCCGCCAAGGTGACGTTAAAATTAGCCTCGAAATAACTTGCAATAACCTTCAGCATCTCCGAATCCTGACAGAAATCCTGCAAGACATAACGCTTGATGGCTTGCCGATTGATGGATTCGCAATGGCTAAACACGTGGTGTTTGATAAGGTCGGCCTTGGTGATGAGGCGCCCCTCCCGATCCTTAAAGGTCATGAAAGTATGGAAGTCAAACTGAAACCGTTCCGGAAGGGTTGGAGAAACCTGCAATGCATCGCTTTCGAAACCAATGAGGTTGACCATAAAATCCGCCTCAAGTGAGGCGAGGAGATTATTAAAATCGATATCTTCCGTCGCATCCGACACGATAATCAGCGCATCGCGGCTACGGTTCATGTAAACCTTTTGTTCGAAACTATCGACGAGTACCGTATAAAGCTCACGCTCAAGCTCTTCCTCCAGGGTGGTAAAGAAACGTATGAAATAATATTTTATACGTGAAAGCGTGGGAGGGTCGTGTCGCTGCCCAAACAAATAGGCAAAAATTGGCCTCCCATCCGGTTCTAGAATAAAGGGATCGAAGGCATCGTAATGGCTTTCAACCAACCGTTTTTCATTTAAAGTCATCACGTCCTTCAGTATCCCAAACACTTGTTGGTGTTCATCGATGAAATAGTAGTAGCGGTCGAAATCGAAATGTTCGACCGGTTCGACGAGAAATTCACGGTAAATAGCTTTTAACGTCTCTTTCATGCGCTCACCTACTATAAGAAGGCACGCTGCACGCGGCGCCAGAAATTGTCTTCTTTAAACCGGCGAAAATAGACCTGTAGCTCTGAGATCGAGAAGTGAATCTCATCATAACCTTTGAGTTCGATGTGTTCGTGATCGATGGTGAGAATCACTTCATTAAAGTCACGGGCTTTGAGTGTCAGCGTGGTATCACATGGAAAGATCATTGGAGAAGAAATGGTCCGATAGACATTATTGTTGATTGAAGCAATCTCAGTCAGTTGAAACGACTTAATCTGAGGATGGACGAGGGCACCGCCTAACGATTTATTATAGGCTGAGCTGCCCGATGGGGTCGAAATACAAAGTCCGGTTCCTTGGAAGGATTCAAACCACTCCGCATTAATGTAGACATCGAGGTGCTGGGTCCTGACGGCATTCATGATTGTAAATTCATTTAGGGCATGATATACCGAACAGGATTCCCCCTTACAGACCTTCGCCTTTAAAAGGGGAAAAGCGTAATCGGTATAGGTGCCGCTTTTAAGATAGCTAATCAGCTCGTCCATCTCATCCGGAATAAAATCGGTATAAAACCCGAGTTTTCCCGTATGGATGCCAATAAATCGGACCGTTTCAAGACGGTGGAGGTAGTGATGCACCGCCTTTAACATCGTCCCATCGCCTCCGATCGTGAAGACGATCTCGGGATTCTCGTCATCACGCAAGTAACCAAGAGCGGAAAGCTCGTCCATCAGTTTGGAGGCAAGACTTATCGAAAGCTGATCCTCCCGCATGATGATGCTATAGCGTGCCATCGCCATCCCCTCCGTTCCAACGAATCCCATTACCATTGGCATAGGCGATGATTTCGCGCTTGATGTCTAACATCTGTTGATCGAGTCTCGCGGCGGTTTCCGCCGCTTCATAGAGTCGTTCTTGGATTTCTATAGGGATTTTCTCTTGAAATTTATAGTGTAACGAATGCTCGATAGTGGCCCAGAAGTTCATGGCCATGGTACGGATTTGAACTTCGAACAAGACGCTCGTCGGCCCATCGATCGTCTCTAAACGATAGTAGCCATGAAGGTGATAGGACCGGTAGCCGCTCGACTTCGGCGTCTGGATATAGTCCCGTTCATAGATAATCTGAATGTCGTCTCGGTTTTTCAATAGCTTGACGACCGTATATATATCTTCCACAAACTGGCAGATAATCCGGACCCCTGCAATATCGTGCATCTTTTCGCCAATCTCTTCGAGTGCTATTCCCATGCGTTTCGCTTTTTTCAAGATCGAATTGATCGACTTGACGCGGACGTTTACGGACTCAATCGGTGAGGTGAGCCCTTTCACCAAGTATTGGGATCGAATCCCTTCCAGTTTCATCTTCAACTCGTTGACCGTTAGCTCATAGGGTTGCAAAAACGCTGTCCAGTTGATGATTGGATTCATACCATCACTCCAAACAAAAATGAAAATGAACACAATATTATTTTATCATGTATGATACAATAGTAAAAGAACAATCCTTTCCTTGCACTCTCCCCATCGCCGATATCATCATATGAAAGTTGTGATAAGAGATGTGTGTTGAACGTGAAATTGAATTTAAAACCCTTCTGACTGAAGCGGACTATAAACGGCTGATCGATCGTTTTGCTATTTCGGACCAAGACTTCTTTACGCAGGTTAACGTCTATTACGATACGGAAAACCTAGATTTAACCCAACAAAAATGCGCCTTGCGCATTCGGATGAAAGACGGCAAATACATCCTTACCCTCAAAGAACAAGGGAACAGGAGTAATCTCGAAACCAACCAAACCCTTCATTCTGATGAGGCAACTTCCCTTCATACGAATGGGCTGCTTCCGCCAGGCCCCGTTCGAACTAGGCTTCGTGAATTAAACATCCAAGAACCCCTTTATGCGGTTACACAAATCGTGACGAAACGTGCGGAAATCCCTTATCGAGGCCAACGCCTATTTTTCGACCAATCGACCTATGAAGGTGTGACCGACTACGAACTGGAGTTAGAAGCGACAAATTATGAGACGGGCCAGGAGGTGTTCGAATCCTTACTGACAGATCTTGGCATCAGCTACCGGCCAAGTCACCCAAAAATCTACCGTGCGTTGACTCAAAAGAAAAAACGATACGATGACGATGATTAAAAGCAAAATAAAAAGGACACAACGTGTCCTTCCATTAGGCTACAAACGAATCTTGAGGGCTTCCTTGAGAGCCTCTAAATAGTCACAGTCCTTGTTCTCCTGAGCACAACGTTTGCCATCGCACATCAGCCGTTCACGGTCTTCACGCGAGAGGAAGGACCGGATCTCCTCATCATTAAACCCGACTTGAAGCCGTTTGTTGTCAATAATGATGGGACGGCGGAGTACCGAAGGGTTGTCAATGATAAACTGCAACAATTCGGTCGTCTTCATACTGTCAATGTCAATCTTTCCTTCCACGATGATTTTTGAACGGCGAGAAATTATATCATCAAATCCGTTTTCCGTCTTATCCAGTATACGGATGAGGTCTGCTTTTGTTAGTTTCGTACTATACAGTTTAATTTCACGGTATTCAATCCCGTGGTCTTCGAGCCACTTCTTAGCCTTACGGCACGAGGCACAGCTTGGAGTCGTGTAAATTTCTACCATCTTCTCTTCACTCCCTTAATAATATAATTTTACACGATATGTCAACAACTTACAATATGTTTATATGAAAAATGTTTATTCCTTTTTCATTTTATGCTATTATCTTATATAATAGGTTATTGACCAATGAAGAATCATCATGATCTATAAAGTTTGAGGTGAAGGACATGCAACGGTTGTATTCTGCAATTAAACCGAGTGGAGACCTGACATTAGGCAATTATATCGGTGCCCTTCGCAATTTCGCAAAGCTACAAGATGACTATTTCTGCCTCTTTAGCGTAGCGGATCTCCATGCCATTACCGTTCCCCAAGATCCAAAGGAGCTACGAAAGCGCATCAAAGACATCGCGGCGTTTTACCTTGCAGCAGGTGTCGATCCCAAGAAGTCCATCATCTACATTCAATCTGAAGTTCCAGAACACGCGCAACTGGCTTGGATTTTAGGTTGCATGACCTATTTTGGCGAGCTTAGCCGAATGACACAGTTTAAAGATAAGGCTCAAAAAGAGGGAACGGCCTCGCTTAGTAGCGGATTATTCACCTATCCGGTCCTTATGGCTGCGGACATCCTATTATATCAAGCGCATCTGGTACCGGTTGGCGATGA
Source organism: Haloplasmataceae bacterium (assembly GCA_036562595.1). Taxonomy (GTDB): domain Bacteria; phylum Bacillota_I; class Bacilli_A; order Haloplasmatales; family Haloplasmataceae; genus DATCJW01. The sequence goes on from DATCJW010000147.1 coordinate 4,659, forward strand.
CCAGAAGCAACACGTCGAAATAACCCGCGACATCGCCGAACGCTTCAATAACCGATACGGCGAAACCTTCGTCTTGCCTGAGGTATACACGAACAAGGTCGGAGCACGGATTATGGACTTACAAGATCCTACGAAAAAAATGAGTAAGTCCGAATCCGATAAGGGCTGTATCCTCCTTCTCGATCCGCTTCCCGTTATTCGGAAAAAGATCATGTCGGCTGTCACCGACAGTGAAACGGTCATCCGATACGATCGCGAGAAAAAACCGGGGATTTCTAATCTCCTCGCGATTTATGCTACCTTGACAGGAAAAACGATTGAAACCTTAGAGGAAGAATACAAGGGGAAAGGATATGGCGAATTCAAACAAGATCTTGCCGATGTGGTTGTCGACTACATCCGCCCCATTCAAGAACGGTTTAACGAAATCCGCCACTCTCAAGCGCTTGATGACATCCTTAACGAGGGGGCCGAAAAAGCTTCTCAAATCGCGCGCAAGACGATGGACAAGGTGTTGCGTAAAGTCGGCCTACTCAGACGTTAAGGTGGCCCGAGAATAATTCGAGTTTTCTTTATTATTTAAAAATAAAATATTAGGAAGTGGAACTATTCATCACTAATAAAGCAAGAAGGTCGGTCTATGACCGACCTTCTTAATTAGATACGGACGTTAATTGGCCAGCTCATCCTTCTTTTTCAGGAAGATAATTCCGTTTATCACTTCCACGATAACCGTATCATGAGGCTTAATCTCTTCTGCGACGATTTTCTTTGCAATCTCCGTTTCCAATGTCCGTTGGATGTATCGTTTAAGCGGCCGTGCCCCATAGGTCGGATCATAGCCTGCTTGTGCGATCTGATAGAGGGATTCATCGGATATTTCTATCTCGATGAACTGGTCTTTTAAACGCTCCCGAACTTCATCAATGAATTTCATCGCAATCTCGACCAAGACATCCTCATTGAGGGAGTTGAACTTCACGACTTCATCAATTCGGTTCAAGAGTTCGGGTTTGAGCGTTTTCTTCAATTCTTCATCGACCAACTCATAGGCATATTCGGTATTGCCATAATCCAATAGGTATTGGGACCCGATATTGGAAGTCATGATGATGATGGTATTTTTAAAATCCACGGTACGGCCAAGAGAATCGGTAATTCGCCCATCATCTAGTATTTGAAGGAGAATGTTCATGACCTCAGGATGCGCCTTTTCGATTTCATCAAGGAGGACGATGGAATAGGGCTTTCTGCGGACGGCTTCTGTCAGTTGTCCGCCCTCTTCATAGCCTACATAGCCTGGGGGCGCACCGATGAGGCGTGAAACCGTATGTTTTTCGCCATACTCGCTCATATCAATGCGGACCATGTGGTCCTCATGGTCAAACAGGGCTTCGGCCAGGGATCTTGCAACCTCCGTTTTTCCAACTCCCGTCGGACCAAGGAAAAGGAAGGAACCAATCGGTTTTTTGGGATCCTTTATGCCAGCACGGGCGCGGATGATCGCATCGCTAACAAGGCGGAGTGCATGATCCTGTCCTTTTACTCGCTTTTTCAACGACTCATAAAGGTTCATGAGTTTTTCTTTCTCACCTTTGACGAGCCGTTGTACAGGAATACCTGTCCAACGAGAGATAATCTCTGCTATTTCATCTTCTGTAACGTACTCCCGTAATAATGCCTGTCCACCGGTGTGTTGTTTCTCTGTATAATTTTGAATTTGTTTCTCCAATTCCGGAATGATGCCATATTTGATGCGTGCAGCTTCCTCGAGATCATATTTCTATTCAGCCAGTTCGAGATCGTGTCTGGCCTGATCAAGCTTCGCCTTTAAATCCTGCAGACCCTTGAGCTCCTGTTTTTCCTTCTCATACTGAGCTTGCATGACATTCCGCTGTTCACGGTAATCGGCCAGCTCTTTTTGTATTTGACGGAGCCGTTCTTGGGAAATGGGGTCATTCTCTTTTTTCAGTGCAGCCTCTTCAATCTCCAGCTGCATGATTTTTCGAATGATTTGATCGAGCTCTTCAGGCATCGAATCGATCTCGATACGAATCATCGCACAGGCTTCATCGATCAGGTCAATCGCCTTATCTGGCAAGTAGCGATCAGTGATGTAACGATCGGAAAGAGTCGCTGCAGCCACAATCGCGTTGTCGGTAATTTTTACCCCATGGTGTACTTCGTAACGTTCTTTCAAACCTCTCAAGATTGTGATCGTATCTTCCACCGATGGCTCGGAAACCAACACGCGTTGGAAGCGCCGTTCGAGAGCGGCATCTTTTTCAATGTATTTGCGGTATTCATCGAGGGTCGTCGCACCAATACAACGGAGCTCGCCACGGGCAAGCATAGGTTTCAATAAATTACCCGCATCCATTGCACCTTCCGTTTTGCCGGCGCCTACAATCATGTGAATCTCATCGATGAAAAGGATAATCTCGCCCTCGCGCTTCTTAATCTCTTCTAAAACGGCTTTGAGCCGTTCTTCAAACTCACCCCGATACTTCGCTCCGGCTACCAAAGATGCCAGATCAAGTTCGTAAATGATCTTGTTGCGAATGGAATCGGGGACATCATTGCGAACAATCCGTTGGGCTAATCCTTCGACAATCGCTGTCTTCCCAACGCCTGGTTCACCAATAAGCACTGGATTATTTTTCGTTTTACGGCTTAGGATTTGAATCATACGCCGAATCTCTTCATCCCGGCCGATGACGGGATCAATCTTTCCTTCTCGGGCTTCCTTCACGAGATTTCGGCCATACTTCTCTAAAACTTCATACGTCACTTCAGGATTTTTCGTCGTCACTTTTTTACCACCACGAATCTTTTTAATTATCTTTTCAACCTCGTTTTTATCTATCCCTAGCTGATCCAACAGTTCACGATGGGAACGATTAGGCGTTTGGGTATAGGCTAGGAGAAGGTGTTCAACCGAAAGGTACTCATCCTCATACTTTTTCCGTATGCTTTCCGCGTCAACAAGCAAGCGGTTGAGGTCTGCCGATACATAAAGCTGGGGATTTGTCGTGTCCACCCTTGGCAAATGGTCCAACATGTGATCGAGTGCCGTTTGAAACGCCTTTAGATCGTAGCCTCCCAGTTCAAATACCCGCTTCAATAATCCTTCCGCATCATGTGCAAGGG
>DATCJW010000152.1:0-19504 GCA_036562595.1 Haloplasmataceae bacterium
AAACAACGGGATGGAAAATATTTAGTACAATATATCGAATACAAGATTGTTCATTCGGTTCCTTCATCAAACCTTGGATTTAGTTCGACAACCTTTGAAATCATACATAATGCCTTGATTTATGCGAATGATACGGAAGCATGGATTTCCTCCTATCCGTCCACGACGTTACAAGGGATTAAAGATATCACGATGACCATGTCGGTTCAGACCAAAAATACCGATTATTTTGTCAATCAATTATTGGTTTCCAAAACATCCACTGTCCCGCTTCCATCTAAGTTATCATTATTCCTTCGAGGCTATTTTATAGATTATTCTCTGAATATTTATGATGTGTATGAACAGTTTTCAACGATGTTTGCCACAGAATTTATTGGCACCTTTTTAAACGAAATATGGTATTATTGTGGAGTTTTTAACTGTAGAGAAAATCCCAACCTCATGGACTACGTGACCATTTCTCACCAGATCGATGCTTACGGGCATTCCCTTAGAGGCATTGACGTAACGACAAAAAATACACACATTCGACTACACGAATATAATGATTTTATTTATCATTACGGTCATTTAAATAACATTAACTTATCCGTTGATAAAACCGGACCACGGCAAATGTATTTTAGAGAACAATTTACGCTTTATTTAGAGAAAGGTAGTCAACCCGAATATATACGAACGGTCACATTGACGGAAACACGGACGTATTATAGATAAAATGAAGTCATAGTAATGATAGCCACGCTAAGAGAAGGACCTAGAATTGAAAAGAAGTCATCCGATTGGTTTCAACCGGATGACTTCTTTATTGTGCCAATCCATTTCAATTTTGGGGCGTATCTTGTGATTTAGGAGCAAAGAGAAACTAGAAGCATTGAAATACGTTTAATAGAGGGCGTAATAGGGATTTAGAACGGTATGTGGCGGGCTTTTTAATTTGCCAGGCACGTTTGAATAATCGCTAGAAATAGTAATAGTAGGATAATAGAGGAATTGTTCCATCGGGATATGGACTTTCACAGGCTTTTGATAGGGTCCATGATAAATTTGAACGGTATTTTGACCGTCAGAGAGCGCGATGGTGTAGACGATTGGCCCAAGCACCTGTTGTCGATACTTGAGATCGGCAATCTCGGCCTCAGTTAGGGGAATGAGGTCGTATTTTTGCAAGTGCAAAGACCGTTGATAACGGCTGACGGCATCCAGCAATTGAATATGCTCTTGGAAGGTCAACTGATTTAATCGTTGGCATTTTGGATCGTAATGAATGCGGCAGTATGCATTCACTTGCCTCATGATGCTTGGATCTTTTTGGTATGACGGGTAGTTTCCAGATTTGGTTTGGTATTCATAGGACAAATTTGCTTTTAGGCGGTCGTAGGTGTTGGTCAGGTTATGGGTATAGGCGATCAGATTAAAATCGTTGGTGGTGTAATCACCTAATCGTTTGGGCCATTCGATGGTCAGGGTTTCTGTTTGAACATCGTAATCCATCTGAATATCTTGGGGGATTTGACGAGGGAAGAAGGCATCCGAGATTTCAATCGGTTCATGCCCTTTAATAAAGAGTTCTTTTCGCCGAAAGGCTTGTGGGGTATAAAGACTAGGCAATTTGCTGGGGTAGGTCGATAGCTCAATCTCAATCTCAGAAATCGTATCGGGGCGTTGATAAGGTGTCGTCGTTAAACCTTCATGAGCTTTTTCCATAAGGAGTCGAAAAAGTTCAAGGGATAATCTTGCTTCCCGCGGTGTGAGATAGTGTCCGATTCCCATTTCGTTATAACCTACCCAAACGGCTGCCGTATAGGCTTTTGAATAGCCGATAAACCAGGAATCACGAACTGCATTACTGGGGAGTTGATATTTCAATCTTGTTTGCGTATCGAAATTTGTCTGTCCGGTTTTTCCAGCCAAATACTGATTAGGCAGGTTGGCGAGTTTGGCAGTGCCGTGCGTCATATTCGAATGCATCATGTCAGTCAACAAGTAAGCCGTCTCGTGACGCATGACACGCATCTTTTTTCGTTCCTGTGTGATGTCTTCGCCCTGTAACTTGACCATACGGATGGTTGTAGGCTTCATGTAATATCCTTCATTCGCAAAAGCCGTATAAGCGCCAGCCATGGTAAGCACCGTAAATCCTCGCTCGAATCCTCCAATGGCATTTGCCTCTGTCTTCAGATCGCGGAAAACCAGTCCAAGCCTTTCAGCGAAGGCATAGGCCCGCTCACTTCCGACTTCTCGGAAGAGCTTCACGGCGGTGGTGTTCCGTGAATCCACTAGAGCCTCCCGCAATGTCAGCGTGCCCCGATAGCGGCGGTCGTAGTTTCGAATGGCTTGAAATTGATCGCCAGGTGTGGAATAGTAGATTTTTTCATCGACGATTTGGGTGCCGGTCCCGTAGTTAAGATATTCAATCGCTGGGCCGAAGTCGAGAATCGGCTTAATCGTTGAACCGGGTTGCAACCGTGCATCTGTTGCATAGTTGAATTGAAGCGAGGCATTATAATGGCGGCCTCCGCCAATGCCTACAATGGCTCCCGTGGCGTTTTCGATTAGGACTATTCCGGTCTGGACTTGGTCATCTTTATAGAGCGCGTCGTTTTTTTCTAAGGCCATGATATGGTCCTGAAGGACAGGGTCTAAATACGTATAGACCGCGAGTCCCCCTTGGAACGGATCAAGTTGGTAGGTTTGTATGATTTCTTGGATCACGTAATCCACGTATTCATGGTAAAGATGGTCTTCCACCTTCTCTTCAAGTGGTAAGATGATGTCTTCAAGGGGGCGTTTTTTGGCCTGTTCATATTCTTCTTCTGTAATGTATCCATTTTCATACATCTGTTTCAGGACTTCAATCTGACGGGATTTCGTTTCGTCCGGGTTCCGATAGGGATTATAGCGATTGGGGCTTTGGACAATCCCGGCAAGTAGTGCCGCTTCTTCGTAAGTTAATTCTTTTGCTGTTTTACCAAAATATTGACGGCTGGCATTTTGAACGCCATAAATTCGGCCCCCAAAGAGGACCTTATTTAAATAGAGTTCTAATATTTTTTCTTTAGAGTACTCTCTCTCTAAGCGAATGCTGAGAAGAGCTTCCTTCACCTTCCGTTCCAATGTTTTCTCATTTGAGAGGAAGTGAAGTTTGACCAGTTGTTGGGTGATCGTACTTGCTCCCTCTTTGTAGCTTTTTGTGGTCACATTTTCGATGAGCGCGGCAACGATTCGGCGGGCATCTATCCCGCGGTGTTCAAAGAAGCGTTGGTCCTCAATACTAATGATGGCGTGGATCATGTGAGGGGAGATATCCTCATAGGAGACCGGTTCGCGTTGTTCAAGTCCGATGGTGGTAATCAGTTTATCATTCTTATCATAGATGGTGGTCGGAACGAAAAGCGTGATGTTTTCGATATCGATGGCCTTCACTTCACGATAAAAAAAGAGTAGTTTAATTCCAATTAAACTACCCACACCTAATCCAATCAATAACAAGCATATGATTGCGCGTCTTACCCACCGCTTACGTTTCATGGAAATACACCCGATCCACCGTTTTTAAATAGTCGACCGTGTAGACGATTTTATCTTCAACGAGATGGCCGTGTTCTAACAAAAATTTAAGGCTAATTGATTTTCGGCCTCCTTTACGGGTTTGTTTATAGATATCATAGAGGATTCGACCATCCAACAGAAAGATTTTATCTAGCGTTGTAAATTTAATAAGGACAAACCCAATACCGCCATGGTCAATGACTTTTTTCAGGTGTTCGATTTGGTGGGCATGAATGTTGCGGAGGGGAAAGGCCGTTTTATTGCTTGTCTCCTTTGCTTCAAAGTCAATATATTTTCCTCTGTAGACACCATTGTAGTCAGTGGTAGAAGGGGCTTGGAAATAGGCCTCCCTTACAACAGCATGTGACCGACTGGGGTAATCCACTTTCACAATCTGTAGGGGTGTCGGCTTTTTATAAATGAGCGCGATATCATGAACGCGATAGTAATCATTAGAATCGTTAATTTCTTTTTCGAAACTCATTCCACGGTTTCCATAGAGAATTTCAGATTGCTTGGCCATTTTTCGATTTGGATAGTTGATCATTCATACCACCACCATGTTTATTTTACCAAAAAAGCCATTAAAAAGCATTCTAAATTTAAGTTCCATTTTTAGTATGAAACAACCATCCATCATTCATGGCTGGAAAATACAGTATAATATTGACAAATATTGTTAATAAGGGCGGGTACAATCAATTTGACTATTGGAACAAAAATGTTATAATAAGTACTGGAGTATCCGGGTAATCGCGCTCATCATCTTGATGGGTGAGGAAAGTCCATGCTCGCACGGGCTGAGATGCCCGTAGTGTTCGTGCCTGGCGAAACCATAAGCCAGGGCAGACCGGTGGCTACTGGTCTGACGGCCGGGAAAACACCTAAACCCATCCGGGCATGGTGTGAGTACCTATAAAAGTGCCACAGAGACGAGCCTTGCAAGAAATTGCAAGGGTGGAACGGGTAAACCCCACGAGCGAGAAACCTAAATGATGGTAAGGGAGCTCTTGCGAGGGAAATGAACCGAGCAAGGGACAGGGTGTATCCCTGTAGATAAATGATTACCCCCGGAGTGCGAGGAGGCATCCGTTGAAGCACAATGGGACAGAACATGGCTTACAGGATACTCCACATGCGCTAATGGCTGGATTCAGCCATTTTTTATTTTGTTCCCTTTCTTGTCAAGGAAATAGGAGAAAGGATATAATGAATGTAATACAATTGATACGTCTTATAGGATTTTTAGGGAATCGGAGGGAGATCGGATTATGGAAAGAAAGCTTTATTATCGGTATTACCGACAGCTTGCCGTTGCCTGCATCAGTCATCCGCTTATTCTGGGATTGATCTCCTTATTTCTTTATCTTTCCCGAAAAGACTTTTTCTTTACCCATGACCACCGGAGCATTGTCCTTTTGGCCGTGTTTCTCCTCCTTTTAATTGGATTGGGCCTCTGGTTTCTTCATCACCTCTTCCTTCTCCTACGAGATCTCCCAACGGTTCGTAGTGGACATTTTGAAGCGGTGACGGGAACGGTCATCGGCTATCGGCGCAGTTTCGGGCGCTATGGTGTTGGACTCCGTACCTTATATCCGATTGTTCAGCTCGACAACGGTGAGAGAAAATTGATCTTGCGCGTACCGGATACGAAATACAAGGAACGTTATCGTTTCTATTACTTGCCCCATACGAAGATCGCCATTGTTGTGGATACGCTACCCGCTTGGGCGGTAGAACTTAATGGCGAAGACTACTCGCCCATAACGGCTGCATTACGGCTTCGCGAACGGTTTAAGAAGAAGTGTCGGGGGATCCTCCTTAGCGAGGGGTTGGGTATTCTGTTCATTCTTATCGTCATTGCCAGTTTATGGACCCTTGCCATCCTCCGGACCCTTTCGCTTCGTTTCGTTCTATTTATAACCTTTTTTTCTGTATTGTTAATTATCATCCCCCTTTCCCGACGGGTTATCCTATATCTTTCGGACTTTCAAGCCTTAAGAAGGGAGCATTTTCTTGAAGTGACGGGGATGGTGATTGACTATGAGAAAAAGCGAGAGTGGGATGAACCTCGTTATGGTCACTATTTTCCTGTGATTCAGTATGAAACCGACCGGACCATTACGCTTAATGTGGTCGGTGCCAAACTGGAAACGACTTATCGCTTTTACTACCTACCGAAAACAAAAGTCGGTGTAATTGCAGAAAAATGGGAACCTTTTAGGAAGGATATCTCATCATGAGATTAAATCGCGAGTTTTATGTAAGGGAAGGCATTTACGTGTTATTCCAACTCATCGGAAAGGTGTTGCATATCAAGAAGGAAGATAGGTGGTATCGATACCGTATCGTAGAAGCGGAGTTGTACGATGGACGATGCGATAAAGCCTCACACGCCTATCCGTTTAAACGTACACGGCGCACTGAAGCGATGTTTATGGCGGGTGGCCATCTGTATATTTATTTGATTTATGGAATGTATTATTGTATGAATATCGTATTAAATGAAGCGGATATCCCCCAAGCTGCCCTGATCCGCGCTGTAGAGCCACTCGATGAATCCGTTCGAGCGAAGCGGGACATAAAAACGAATGGTCCAGGGAAATTGTGTCGACATTTAGGAATTGATCATTCCTTTTATGGTGAGGATTTAACGCAAAGCCATCGTATTTTTCTAAGCGATGACGGATATATCCCCAAAGGGATTATCGCTACGCCTCGAATTAATATCCCCTATGCTGAAGAGGCTCAACATTTCCTCTGGCGTTTTATAGAAAAGGATAACCCCTTTGTCTCACAAAGCATAAAAAAGGGTGGCACGTGGATTGAATTATGATATAATCGATTTAGTTAGATGAATTGATGGAAGGAGATCACTATGAATCTACCGAATAAACTCACGTTACTACGCGTCCTCTTAATCCCGCTGTTCGTTCTTGTTTTTTATATTCCGCATTTGAATGAACGTACGCTCCTTTTATTCGATTTACCCGTTCGGTTATCCTATATAGTCGGTGTTCTCATCTTTGTGTTGGCTTCAGTAACCGATTTTTTAGACGGAAATCTTGCCCGGCGCCGTAATTTGGTCACCAATTTTGGGAAACTGATGGATCCATTAGCTGATAAAATGCTCGTGATGAGCGCTCTATTTATATTGACGGAGATGAAGCTGCTCCCCGCATTTTGTGCCATTATTATCATTGGCCGTGAGTTTCTTGTTACCGGTGTGAGACAACTCGCAGTCGGAGAAGGGATTGTGATCGCCGCTAGCAAACTTGGCAAAGCGAAAACCATAAGTCAGATTGTGATGATCATCGCACTGTTTCTCCTTCCCATTGAAAGGCAAGACCTCTTTGAGTATGTAAACGGACAAATGATTCAGGGAGTCATTGTTGATACACTCATCATTGTGACGACTGTTTTGACGCTCATCAGTGGATTCGACTATGTCTTCAAAAATCGCGGGATGATTTTAGCTTCAAAGTAAACGAACGAATGTTCGCTTTTTTCTTGAACTTGCACATCATTTCGTTTAAAATGGAGAAAACACCCGTTTTATGCGTATATACCAGGTAGTAGAAAAAAAGGAGGAATTGTATGTCCAATAACGCACGCCAACAGGCGCTTGATGCGGCTTTGAAACAGATCGAGAAACAGTTTGGTAAAGGCTCAGTGATGAAGCTGGGCTCGGATACTGGCCTATCGATTGAGGCGGTATCGACGGGCTCTATCGCTCTCGATGCTGCTTTGGGAGTGGGTGGCTACCCCAGAGGACGCATTATCGAGATATATGGGGCGGAAAGTTCAGGAAAGACAACATTTGCCCTTCACGCTATTGCTGAAGTACAAAAACTTGGTGGGAACGCCGCCTTTATTGATGCGGAACACTCGCTTGATCCCGTCTATGCGAAGAGTCTTGGGGTCAATATCGAGGAACTTCTGGTTTCCCAACCAGACACCGGTGAACAAGCGCTCGAGATTGCGGAAGCTCTCGTCCGCAGCGGCGCCATCGACATCATCGTGGTAGACTCCGTTGCGGCCCTCGTACCAGCTGCGGAAATCGAAGGAGAGATGGGCGATTCCCATATTGGGTTACAGGCTCGCCTTATGTCGCAAGCGATGCGTAAGCTTGCTGGCGCGATCAGTAAGTCGAAAGCCATTGCCATCTTCATTAACCAGATCCGGGAAAAAGTGGGTGTCATTTTCGGCAACCCAGAAACGACACCAGGCGGTCGAGCACTTAAATTTTATTCCACCATACGGCTTGAAGTCCGCCGGGGGGAACAAATTAAACAGGGAAATGATATAATCGGTAATACTGTAAAAGTAAAAGTCGTAAAGAACAAGGTGGCTCCCCCGTTTAAACAGGCGAGCATTGATATCATGTATGGAGAAGGCATTTCCAAAGAAGGAGAACTGGTCGATCTCGGAGTTGAATACGATATCATCAGCAAGAGTGGTGCATGGTATTCTTATAATAATGAGAAGATTGGCCAAGGCCGAGAAAATGCAAAGAAATTTTTACAAGATAACCCGGATATCCGTGATGAGATCGAACGTAAAATCCGGGAGAAACTCGGCATTACCACATCACATGAAGCGCGAGAGTCAGTGGAAGAAGCAGAGGTTTAGACCGAAGCCCGTTTGATTCCTACCTTTCCGTGGAGTGAAGATTCCACGGATTTTTTTATTTAGAAAGCGAGGCTCTCCCCTCACCCGAGCTATTCATAAGGTAAAAAAATAGCGATAAATAAATAAAAATTGTATCCTTGCGCCTTGTGACCGCTTTATTTTTTCCTTGACTATCATTTGGAAAAACGGTAATATAATAATTGTATTGTTAATACATTTTGTCCAACAATGCTTAGCACGAACAATACGTGGAGGTGCTACATGGGTCCGCTCGAGATCTTCTTGATTTTGCTAGGAGCATTCGTTGGAACGCTAATAGGTTTTTTTATTAGAAGCACAATTTACGAAAGAAAGATAGCTCATTCGAAGGAAAAAGCCCAACAAATCATCGACGAAGCAATAAAAGAAGCAGAAAACAGAAAACGCCAAGCTTTACTGGAATTCAAGGAAGAACAGCATCGAATCAAGACTGAGACTGAGCGGGAATTAAGGGAAAGAAGACAACTCGTGCTAGAGCTCGAGGCGAGACTTAATTCACGCGAAGAAAGCTTGGAGAGTAGACAACGTTCCTTGATGAAACGCGAGGAACTGATTAGTGATAAAGAAGAACGATTAGATGCAAAATTACAGGAATTAAAGGAAAAAGAGGAGCTAATTGAAAAGAAAATTGAAGAACAAAATCAAAAATTACAAGAAATTGCTCAGTTAACCATGGAAGAGGCGCAAGAAATCATAATGGAGCGCGTCAAAAAAGAGATATCACATGATATCGCTCAATATATTAAAGAAGCTGAAGAAAATGCTAAGCTTGAAGCTGACAAGAAAGCGAAACAGTACATTTCACTCGCCATCCAGAAGTTGGCTGCTGATATGACGAGTGAAACGACCGTGTCCACCGTAAGCTTACCAGATGACGATATGAAAGGGCGGATCATCGGGCGTGAGGGTCGCAATATTCGAACGCTAGAGACGTTAACGGGTGTCGATCTCATCATTGACGATACTCCTGAAGCGGTCGTCCTTTCTTGTTTTGACCCCATTCGACGAGAAATTGCCAAAATGGCTTTAGAAACGCTCGTCGCCGATGGACGCATCCATCCCGCACGGATTGAGGAAGTCGTGGAGAAAAGCCGCCGCGATGTGAACGATCGCATCCGTGAGTATGGGGAAGAGGCGGTTTTTAAAACCGGTGTTGGCCGAATGCATCCCGATCTGGTCAAGCTGCTTGGACGCTTACACTTTCGTACAAGTTATGGGCAAAATGTATTACAACACTCTATTGAAACCGCATTCATAGCGGGAAAACTTGCTGCTGAAATTGGCGAAGATGAAATCTTAGCGCGTCGTGCCGGCTTGCTCCATGATATTGGGAAAGCCGTCGACCATGAGGTTGAAGGCAGTCACGTGGAGATTGGAGTTAAAATCGCACAACGATACCGCGAGCGCGATGAGGTTATTGATGCGATCGCATCACACCACGGAGACGTTGAACCCCAATCGATCATTGCCGTATTAGTCGCAGCTGCGGATACCTTATCGGCAGCGCGACCGGGTGCGCGTAGCGAATCCCTCGAAAATTATCTGGCTCGCCTCCATAAATTGGAGGAAATTACCAATGAGTTTGAGGGAGTCGATAAGTCCTACGCCATTCAAGCGGGACGGGAGATTCGTGTCATCGTCAAACCCGAGCAAATCGATGATACCATGATTCATCAACTCGCTCGCGATGTCAAAAAGAAAATTGAAGAAACGTTGAACTACCCTGGCACGATTAAAGTGACTGTCATTCGTGAGACAAGAGCAATTGAAATTGCGAAGTAAGGGGGATTTTCCCCCTTTCTTCATTTATTCGAAACGATGATGTAAAAGTTTTAGAAAGAGTGGAATGATGAACATATTGTTTATTGGTGATATCTACGGTTCGATCGGGCGAAAGATGATTGAAAAACATTTGAAGCCCCTGAAGGACCGATATCACATTAACTTCGTGATCGCGAATGGCGAAAACGCGGCACATGGCCGTGGGATGACGGAAAAAATTTATAAATTCTTTCTATCCCAAAATATCCACGTCATCACATTAGGAAATCACGCCTTTGATCATCACGATATTTTTAATTTTATTGATCATACTCAAAACTTGCTCCGACCGGCCAACTACGAAACAACCGTGCCAGGAAGGGGCTATGGACTGTATAACTATAATGGTCATTGGATTGCCGTCATTAATCTGATGGGACGAGTGTACATGAATCCTTTGGAATCGCCGTTCCATGCTTTTGACCGCATTTATGAATCAATCAAAGAGGTTGCGGATATTATTTTCGTCGACTTTCATGCGGAGGCGACAAGCGAGAAAATTGCTTTTGGCTACTATGTCGATGGGCGGGCGACCGCAATGGTTGGAACCCATACCCATGTGCAAACGGCGGATAACCGCATCTTGCCGAATGGAACGGCCTATATTACCGATGTGGGAATGACGGGTCCTTTAAACGGTGTGATAGGAGTGAATAAAGACGCTGTCATCAGCAAATTTCTAAATGCTCTGCCGGTTCGTTTTCAACCCGTCGAAGAAGGTGTAGGGCAGTTAAGTGCGGTCGTCATCTCGATTGATTCTTCGACAAAAACAGCCCAATCCATCGAACGGATCCATCTGATTGACCCTTTTGAAGCCTAGTTTCGCGAAAAATCGCGCTTTTTTTATATTTTTTAACGAAAAAATGCTAAGATAACTAAAAAATCCGTTGTAATTTTTAACGAATCAGTTTATAATTATTGTAAACAAATACATATGTTGGGAAATAAGGAGTGATCAAAATTATTTAGGTAAGAAAGGGAAATTGTGGTAGGAGAACGAGTTGTCGTTGTGGTTGGTTGTGTTTGTTTCGTTTTACGGATCCATATTACAAACGGAAACAGTTTGTAATATTGGGGGAATACATTGAATATAATTTCAATGTAATATCATAATAGGAGGTATCAATCAATGGATGTATTAAAGGTTTCATCAAAATCTAATCCAAATGCTGTTGCTGGTGCACTAGCAAATTGTTTCCGTGAACGTGGCGTCGTCGAAATTCAATCGATCGGAGCAGGGGCATTAAATCAAGCGGTTAAAGCGATTGCAATCGCACGCGGCTACGTCGCTCCGACAGGCAAGGATCTCATCTGTATTCCTGCATTCGTGGACATCATGATTGATGGTGAAGAAAGAACGGCGATTAAGCTCATTGTAGAGGCGAGATAAAAGAGTAAATAATAGAAAGAGCTCCAACTTTTGTTGGGGCTTTTCATCGTTGTATAGAGGGTTGTGCTATGAATCTTGTCAGTAAATTTTGCAGTTTTTATGACAAGTTTTTATTTATTGATAAAAAACGTTTACGTTCCGTTCATTTTATGCTATTCTATATAAGTGATGGCTTAATATCGTTATAGGATTTCGGAGTAAGGCATGTCAGATATTAGCTGAAACGTGAGTTAAGATTTTGCTTTGGATGGACAAGCCGTCTTGCCTTATGGCTATCATCTATACCGCAAGTTGATATTTAGATGAACCATTAGAAATAGTTTACTATTTCTAAGTTCATAATATAAATATAGAACTTTAGATCAACGAGAGGAGTTGAAAAATATGAGTAAGTTTGTCTATCTATTCAATGAAGGAAACAAAGACATGCGAGCACTACTCGGTGGTAAAGGGGCAAACCTTGCGGAAATGACTCGGATTGGTTTACCCGTACCGTTTGGTTTCACCATTACCACAGAGGCGTGTAACGAGTACTATCGTGCGGGCAAAAAAATCTCAAAAGAAGTTGAGGAACAAGTTTATCAAGCTTTAGCCGCACTAGAAGAAAAGATGGGCAAAAAACTCGGAGACCCGAACGATCCGCTACTCGTTTCCGTTCGTTCTGGAGCCGTTATTTCCATGCCAGGGATGATGGATACCATCTTAAACCTGGGTTTAAATGATGAATCGGTTGAAGGGCTTGCCAAGCTAACCAATAATCCACGCTTTGCTTATGATTCCTATCGCCGTTTTATCCAAATGTTTAGTGACGTCGTTTTAGGAGTCGATATTGCCCACTTTGAGGGGTATCTAGAACGGTATAAACATGAAAAAGGGTATAAACTAGATACCGAGATGACGGCTGACGATTGGAAAGAAGTCGTTCGTGAATATAAGGCAATCGTTAAGAAACATACGAATAATGATTTTCCAAGTGATCCGAAAGAACAATTATTCCTCGCGATCCGCGCGGTCTTTGATTCTTGGAATAACCAACGTGCCATCGTCTATCGTCGCCTCAACAAAATTCCGGATGATCTAGGAACGGCTGTCAACGTCCAAAGCATGGTCTTCGGTAACATGGGTAATGATTCGGGTACTGGCGTGGCCTTTACACGTAACCCATCAACGGGTGAAAACGAGCTCTTCGGTGAGTATTTGATTAACGCTCAAGGTGAAGACGTAGTTGCCGGTATTCGTACACCACAACCGATCCATGTCCTTAAACAAGACATGCCCGAAATCTATCGCCAATTCAAAGAAATCTGTGAACTATTAGAAAGACACTATAAAGACATGCAGGATATTGAATTTACCGTTGAACGCGGTAAGCTTTATATCCTCCAATGCCGTTCCGGTAAGCGGACAGGACAAGCAGCGGTTAAGATTGCTGTTGACCTGGTGAAAGAAGGATTAATTACAAAAGAAGAAGCGGTGCTTCTCGTTGATCCCAACTCGCTAAATCAACTCCTCCATCGTCGGATTGACGATTCTGTCAAGGTTGAACCGTTAGCGAAAGGATTACCCGCTTCTCCAGGTGCTGCGAAAGGTAAAGTTGTCTTCGATGCCGATGAAGCCGAAGAACTCGGAAATAAAGGCGAAGAAGTCATCCTTGTCCGTCCAGAAACAACTCCAGAGGATATCCATGGTCTCGTGGCTGCTCAAGCCGTCGTGACGAGCCGTGGCGGTATGACTTCCCACGCAGCAGTAGTTGCCCGCGGAATGGGCAAACCTGCCGTTTGTGGTGCAGAAGCGATTAAGATTGACTTGAACGCAAAACAGTTTACGGTTGGAGATGTCGTCGTAAAAGAAGGCGACGTTATCACGATCGACGGTTCAACAGGAGTCGTTTATCTTGGCGAACTTAATATGATCGATCCTGTTTTATCCGACGAGTTTGCAGAACTATTAAAATGGGCTGACGAAATTCGCGACCTCGGGGTACGGGCAAACGCCGATACACCAGAAGATGCGAAGAAAGCACTTGAGTTTGGTGCAGAAGGAATCGGCTTGACTCGGACCGAGCATATGTTTATGGATCCTGATCGCCTACCGATCGTTCGTGAAATGATCACGGCTCAAACGAAAGAAGCGCGTCAAGCAGCATTAGATAAACTTCTCCCCATGC
This sequence comes from Haloplasmataceae bacterium, assembly GCA_036562595.1. Classification (GTDB taxonomy): domain Bacteria; phylum Bacillota_I; class Bacilli_A; order Haloplasmatales; family Haloplasmataceae; genus DATCJW01. The sequence goes on from DATCJW010000152.1 coordinate 13,605, forward strand.
AACAAGGCGACTTCGAAGGTATCTTTGAAGCGATGGGTGGACTACCCGTAACGATTCGTCTACTCGATCCGCCAATGCACGAATTCTTACCAAATAAAGAGGAACTCCTCGTTGAGGTGACAAAGTTACGGATTACGAATCCCGAGTCAGACGAACTGAAACAGCTTGAAGAGCTCCTCAAAGTTGTCAACTCGATATCTGAAATGAACCCCATGCTGGGTAACCGTGGTTGCCGTCTTGGCATTCAATACCCCGAGATTTACGCTATGCAAGCTAGAGCGATTGCTCAAGCTGTTGTAGCGACAATCAAGAAGGGGATTGATGTCCAACCTGAGATTATGATTCCGCTTGTTGGTAACGTTAATGAGTTGAAATTCATGCGTGAAGTCGTTACGAAGACGGTTGAAGACGTCATGAAAGAAACGGGTGTAACGTTCGAGTATAGCGTGGGTACGATGATTGAAATTCCACGCGCCTGCCTCACGGCTGACGAAATTGCCCAAGAAGCGGATTTCTTCTCCTTCGGTACGAACGACTTAACGCAAACGACCCTAGGCTTTAGCCGTGACGATGCGGAAGGTAAGTTCTTACACCACTACCTCGAAACCAAGATTTTAACGGAAAATCCGTTTGAGGTCCTCGATCGTAAAGGGGTAGGTAAACTGATCGAAACCGCTGTTGAACTTGGTCGTAAGACGAAGCCTGAGCTCAAGACAGGTATTTGCGGTGAGCATGGCGGTGAAAAGAGCTCCATTGAATTCTGTTACCAAGCTGGTTTGAACTACGTCAGCTGCTCACCATACCGTGTTCCACTTGCTCGCCTAGCAGCCGCTCAAGCGACAGTTAAACACGGGAAAAGAAGCTAATCGGTAAAGTTCCTTAATTGAATTGATAAGCTCGTGTTCACATTCATGTGATCACGAGCTTTTTTTTGATACAAGAAAGCATAAATTTTATTATGACGAAGCTTAACCCCATTTAAAAACTCGGGTTATGTGCGCAAGTTTTTGACATGAAGGCGTTATGGCTATTCATATTATTTCATATTTTTGTATCACCATCCGAAAGAAGCGTATGGCCGTGAATGTCTCCTTATTGTTGATTCTCGTTGGAATTTTGAATCTTTCCATGACAAAAACCTCCTCTTTTTCCATAGAAAATAAGCTAATATGGGATGGGAGGTGGAGGGATGATTGTCTATGTGGACCTGTTGATTTTATCAAATCTTTTGTTGGATTGGAGTCTAATCGTCTTTACAGGCCATATCGCGAAAGAAGACATTCGCTTCTGGAGGATTGGGTTGGGGGCCATCATAGCAGTCAGTAGCCTGATACTGTTTTTTCTTCCCCATTCACTATTGTTTGTCATGGGTCGGTTTCTATTTAGTGTTATCATCATTGTTGTCGCCTTTCCCTATCGAGCGTTCAAGCAATTTATCATCAATCTCTCGATATTTTATTCCTTAAGCTTTCTAGTAGGGGGGATTCTTATCAGTTTTAATTTAAGTTCGAGCGCCATCCGTGTCGATTTTTTTGACTATAAAATTTGGATTATACTAGCGGTTTCATTTCTATTTGCGAACAGTTTGACATATATATTTAAAGTACAACTGGTTCATCACAAACTCTTTATCCCAGTAAAAATAGTGGTCGGAGAAAAGGTGATGAACCTCATCGGGTTTTACGATACGGGAAATGGTGCGGTTAGTTCATCGGGTATCCCTTTAGTGTTCGTACAAGCTGTTCGTCTAGGTCCGCTTGAAAATCTTATAAGGGATGGTGATATCCGAATGGAGTCTGTGACTTGGCACACATTAGGTGGGATGCATAAGGGACTCGCATTTAAACCACAGGCCTTTTACATTAAAGAGGGTAAAAGGTATCGAGCGTGCGAGGTACTTTTAACGTTGGTGCAAGAACCCTTTGCAGATCAAGGGTATCAAGTGTTGTTGAACAAGAAAATGTTTGAATAGAGGAAGGGAGTCAACCACATGATTAAGCGGTTATTCCAATTATTAAGCCGATTGTTTCACCAGGAAAGCTGTCTGTTCATCAACAGCCATGAGGTGTTGCCGGAACCTTTAAGTCCTGACGAGGAACGGGAGCTCGTTCTCCGATTAAAGGAAGGCGATGAGGAGGCAAAAAACAAATTAATTGAACACAACTTGCGCCTTGTCGTCTACATCGCTAAGAAGTTCGAAAATACAGGCATTAACATTGAAGACCTTACCAGTATTGGCTCCATTGGCCTGATCAAAAGTGTCATGACGTTTAACCCCGATAAAAACATCAAGTTGGCCACCTATGCTTCCCGTTGCATTGAAAACGAAATCCTCATGTTTTTGCGGAAAAATGGCAAAATACGAGCAGAGGTTAGTTTTGATGAGCCTTTAAACGTAGATTGGGATGGAAACGAGCTTTTGCTTTCGGATATTTTAGGAACCGATGAAAATGTCATTTTGCAGGATATCGAATCCGACGAAGAACGACAACTTCTTTACGATGCGGTCAACCGCCTTAATGGTCGGGAAAAGCGGATCATTACCCTTCGTTTTGGCCTGTTTGGCCATGAAGAGTTAACCCAAAAAGAAGTCGCTGAACTCATGGGCATTTCACAGTCCTACATTTCTCGACTGGAGAAAAAGATTATCAACAAAATCAAACATCAAATTACGAAAGAAATGAGCTAGCCTCAAGGAAAAGCTTAATCCATGCATACTTCGCTCATATTTAAGCCAAACTTATTGAAGAAGGAGGCTTAAAGCATGAGCAAGTATAAGGTAGATATCAACGGCTTAGACACGTCCAAGATCAAAGTCTTGAAAAATGATGAGATGATGGAACTGTTTCGGCGATACCAAGCGGGGGATCAGAGTTGTCGGGAACAATTGATCTTTGGAAATTTGCGACTGGTTCTTAGCGTTCTGAAGCGTTTTAAAGACCGTGGGGAAAACATGGATGATCTCTTCCAAGTGGGATGCGTAGGGCTGATTAAGGCCATTGATAACTTCGATTTAAAACATGAGGTCCGTTTTTCCACCTATGCCGTTCCGATGATTATCGGAGAAATTCGCCGATACCTTCGTGACAATAGCTCTATTCGCGTGTCCCGTTCATTAAAAGACATTGCCTATAAAGTGTTGCAGGTCCGAGACCAATTCGTGTCCGAACATCAAAAGGAACCAACAGAAGAGGAGATTGCCAAAATTCTAGGCATCGATCCCATCGATGTCACCATCTCTTTAGAAGCGATTCAAGATCCCATTTCGATCTATACACCAATCTACAACGACGGGGGAGATACGATTCACTTAATTGATCAAATACAGGATGAGAATGACGATTTCGATACCTGGAGTAAAACGCTGTTGATTGAAACGAGTTTGAAACAACTGGATGAGCGTGAAAAACGAATTATCCTGGAACGATATTTTCTTGGCCGAACGCAAATGGAAATTGCCGAGGAAATCGGCATCTCCCAAGCGCAAGTGTCGCGCCTTGAAAAGAACGCCTTGAAACAGATGAATGAATTTTTAGGTTCCTAGACAGGAAGCGACGAATTTCGTCGCTTCTTTTCGTGTCAAGGCTAGTTTTTCTACCGTACGCATATACTAGTATTACGAGCATTCGATAGTGAAAGGAGGGTTAATATGTTGTTAAGTACGATGCAATCAAAAGACGTGGTGAATGTTTTAGACGGAAGCATTATCGGTTATATTTGTGACCTCGATTTAGAACCGAATTCCGGGCAAATCTTTTCCATCTATATCCAACCGAATGGCATATTTAGTTTCTTTAGTAAAAAAGAGAAAATCTGCATCGGCTGGGATCAGATTATCAAAATTGGGGAGGATGTCATTATTGTAAACTACCCGTATCCCGCGGATTAATTTCTCGTGATCCGTTTTCAACTTCTTTGCTTTTGTGCTATAATTAAATTGGTATATTGTAGGTGGTATGGTATAATGTCAATATATCGTAATGTTCAAGCCATTATAGAAGACATACGAGCTTTACAGCCTAAGCAAGAAGTGAAGATCCTCGCGGCAACCAAGTATGCGGATGAAGCTGCCATCCGAGAGCTGTATCAAGCGGGGATTCGGATCATTGGCGAGAACCGTGTGGATGAGTTGTTAAAAAAACAAGAAATACTTAAAGATTTGGACTTATCTTGGCATTTTATCGGTTCTTTGCAAAGTCGAAAAGTCAAACGCGTAATCAACCGGATTGACGCACTCCATTCCCTCGATCGGTTGAAACTGGCAGATCTTATCGAAAAATATCGGGAGACTCCGCTCGACGTGTTTGTTCAGGTAAACGTTTCTGGTGAACCGACAAAGCATGGCCTATCGGTCGACGAGGTTCTCCCGTTTGTTCAACACCTGGCATCCTATCAAAAGATTCGAGTAATCGGTTTGATGACGATGGCTCCCTTTACCGACGATGAGACGAGGATCCGTCAGACTTTTCAAACGCTTCGTGCATTACAGGAACGCGTCCAAGCCCTATCCATTCCTAACTGTCCCTGTCAAGAACTGTCGATGGGGATGAGTAACGACTACAAGATTGCCATTGAAGAAGGAGCAACGATCATACGAATAGGCTCGAAACTATTTCAGTAAAAGAGGTGCACGCATGGGTAAGTTTAGAGAAAAGTTTAAAAAGTTTTTAGGTTTTGAAGAGGAAACGTCGTTAATGGACCGAATGGATGAAGCCATCCAACGTCAAAAGATTGCGGCAACAACGACGAAACCAGAAGATCTCGCGCGAGAATTAAACGCCTCATACCGCGAGGAATATAATCAACCTCTAGACATGACTACTTCTCCTCATGCGGAACCACAGTTTGAGACGGTGACCCATACGCCTCGGGATGCCCGACACGAGCGGAGAGAGCAGTTTGCTCAAATCTATGAGGAATTGGGTCGGGAAGCGTCGATGGCCCGAGAGATCGTCATAAAACCTCGGGATTTTAGTGATGCGTGTACAATCGTCGAACGCATAGCCGAAGGGAATGTTGTCGTCATGGATCTCGAAGGATTACCGATTGAAACCTGTAAGCGAGTCGCTGATTTTGTGCTTGGTGCTGTTTTCGTGATGCAGGGAGAAGTCGAAAAAATCTCTGGACGCGTTTTCCGGTTTTGGGTAGACTAGAGGTGGTATCAATGAAAGAAATGGTTAAACTCGGGATAGGTATAATCGTCGAACTCTATAGTCTACTACTCTTCATTTATATCATTGCGGGTTATTTTCCGAATTTTAGAGACTCACGTTTTTATGACTTTTTGTGCCGTCTGTTTGAACCCGCTCTCGAAAAGTTAGATTTTTTACGCATCGGCCCTATCAGTTTTGCCCCGATGGCGTTAATCCTTTTATTACAACTCTTTATCTTTTTACTAAACGCTGTATGGTAAGGAGAAGTCTATGGTCTATCACGATGATGAACTCGTGTTCGTGGCACAGGTCAAAGATTACCTTCAGCAAGCGGAAAAACATAAGAAGGTTATCCTGACTCGGTTTTTGACATTGCGTGAGCAGGCGATTATCCAAGATATTTTTGCTGCATCTTTAATCAACGTTCACTTTTATGGCGGTTTTCCGGATGCTGAACGGAAACGGTGCTTAATCATTGATCCCGATATTCCTTATGATGAATCTTTGTTCGAAATTGTCTGTTTTAAAATTGAGTACAATAAAAAATACCTCACACTTCGGCACCAAAACGTCTTGGGAACGCTGATGAGTTTAAAACTCGATCGCTCCCTATTCGGTGATATTCTGATTAACGAGGATGGGGCGTATTTTTTTACGACGAAAGAGATTGTACCAATTATAACCTCTGAGTTTACTATGATCAATCGGGTGCCCATTCGCGTTCGGATTTGGGAGGACGCCATTCAT